>NZ_JBELAU010000007.1:0-381556 GCF_040253585.1 Emticicia sp. W12TSBA100-4 | reverse complement strand
AAGATTTTCATTAAAATCTGAGTGCAAGACAACATTTTCACGAGTCAAAATGTTAATCATTTACACAGTCCAAATTATATCATGAACCATCACATAAAATCAATTCAAGAAAAAATCGAACCTTTACGACAACAAATTATTAATCACAAAGTTTATTCCGTAATCAATGACCTCGACGACCTAAAAGTTTTCATGCAGTATCATGTGTATGCTGTCTGGGATTTTATGTCATTGCTCAAATCTCTCCAAAGCAACCTCACTTGTACGACAGTGCCATGGTTTCCAGTGGGTTCGGCCGAAACTCGTTATTTGATCAACGAAATCGTGACAGGAGAAGAGTCAGATGTAGATATGAATGGTATTCGTAAAAGTCACTTCGAGCTTTACCTCGATGCCATGCACCAAGCCGAAGTAGATACTACTCAAATCGAAAAATTCATTGCTGTTTTGAAAGAATCAAGCGATTTATCATCATCATTCGTGGCAGCTGGTACGCCAGAAGCTGCTCGTAACTTTGTTAATTTTACATTTGATATTATCCGTAGTAACAAATCTTATCTTCAAGCTGCCATTTTTACATTTGGCCGTGAAGATTTGATTCCAGGAATGTTTATGTCTATCATTAATGATATTCATTTGAGTGTTCCAGAGAAAATCTCGACCTTTAAATATTATCTCGAACGCCACATTGAGGTAGATGGTGACCACCACAGTCATCTGGCCTTACAAATGACGGCTAATTTGTGCGGTGAAAACACAGAGTTTTGGAAAGAAGTCGAAGCTGCAACAATACACTCGCTCCAAAAACGCATCGAACTTTGGGATGGTGTTTATGAAAGTATTGCATCTAAGAAAGTTTTAGCTTTGTAACACTAAATTTCGTAGGAACGTCTAAATTAGACGTTCCTGTTTTATATCTTTGAAATTAATGAGTCAGATATAAGCGTCTAATTCCTATCAAAAACACTACAAATATCGTATAAACAATAAAAAACGGTATAATGAAATTTACTAAATTGAAGGCCAACATCACTGCAATTATCAATAACTGAAATCCAAGCCCATAGACAGAGAGCAAAGTCATAAACCAACTCGGAAAAGTTTTTATTTTATAAGCTTCGGCATCTAAACGATAAACAATTCTATCAAAAACCCCATAAAGTGATAGATAAATGGCAAATAAAACATTGACTGCTTTTTGACTTTCATTCGGAAATGCTTTGGGACTTTCAGTCTCGAAAATCTTACTTGTGGCATCGCCCCCTACCGAATTGTTTCTCAGAATTACATAATAAAAATTATATACAGTTCCCTGCAATTGAATACACAAGAAAGCAATCAGTGCCAGCATAAAAGTAGTATCCGAGATATAGCATATACTCATCAAAAAGATAAAATTCAAAATAATATCAAAGACACTATCTAAATATCGCCCTGTGTATGAAGGAGTATTTTTCACTCTTGATAATTCACCATCGGCGGCATCAAGAATTGATTTGAGAATAAGAAAGACTCCAGCCCACAAAAAATGAGCATTGAGCATACAATAAACAGCAACTAAACCAGAAACTGCAAAAAGGAGCGTAAGATGAACGGGAGTAAAACGAGTGTTTTTTAACTGATTAGCAATGATTTTAGCGAATGGTCTTCCATAATCAGAAAAGTCAAGAAATTTATCTTGAGCAGCAAGTTTGGACATTAAAATTTAACATAATTATAACTTTCCGACAATATAGTCTTCTTACAAAAGTAGTTTTTTTTGTTTAAAGTTCAGTTTCAAACCTATAGGATAGTAGAAAGTAAGAGCGAAATATTGAAAAACTTAACTTGTCTATACAAATATTTTCGTAATTTGGTAGGCAAATTCGACCTTTACCATGCAAAAGTTAATCAAGGAATTTCTACACGCTGAGGCACAATACCAAACCCGACGCCATTTTCTGCAAACCTGTACAACAGGACTCGGAGCAATGGCTTTTGGTTCGTTGTTAGGTGGTTGTTCGGGAAAAGAAAATCCAGCACAAGCACTCATCGACCCCATGTTTCCGAAGCAACCGCATTTTACTCCGAAAGTAAAACAAGTGATTTATATTCACATGGCGGGAGCTCCATCACAGTTAGAACTCTTTGATTATAAGCCCGCTTTACAAAAATTCGATGGGCAAGATTGTCCGCAAGAATTTCTGGAGGGCAAAAAATTTGCTTTCATCAGAGGTGTACCCAAAATGCTCGGTTCAATCGGGCAATTCAAGCAACATGGAAATTCAGGAGCAATGATTTCTGACTTTCTGCCCTATCTGCCCGAAGTAGCCGATGACTTGACTTTCTTGAAAGCCATGTACACTGACCAGTTTAATCACGCACCTGCACAATTACTGATGCACACAGGCAGCCCACGCTTGGGGCGACCGAGTATTGGTGCATGGTCGGTTTATGGGTTGGGTTCTGAAAATCAAAATCTACCAGGTTTTATAGTCTTGGCTTCGGGCGGACGCAGCCCCGATGCTGGCAAAAGCGTTTGGGGAAGTGGATTTTTACCGTCTATCTATCAAGGTGTGCAATGCCGCACGGGTGGCGACCCAGTTCTGTATGTTTCTGACCCGCACGGCATGAGCCGAGATATTCGGAAGCAAACTATTGAGGCAATCAACGAAATAAACAAACAACAATACGAAGCCGTACAAGACCCCGAAATTCTGACTCGGATTTCTCAATACGAAATGGCATTCCGAATGCAAATGTCTGTTCCCGAAGTTATGGACACCAGTAAAGAACCCGAATGGGTAAGGAATATGTATGGGGCTGTGCCAGGCGAAGGCTCATTTGCCAATAACTGCCTACTGGCCAGACGTTTAATCGAAAACGGCGTGCGTTTCGTGCAGCTTTTTCACTGGGGATGGGATTCGCACGGCACAGACCAACGCCTTTCGCTCGATGGTGGTTTCAAAGATTTATGTCAGGTAACTGACCGCTCAGTAACTGCTCTTATAAAAGACCTAAAAATGAGGGGATTACTCGACGAAACCCTAATCGTTTGGGGCGGAGAATTTGGTCGCACACCTATGCAAGAAAATCGTGATGGGCAAACTTTGCCATTCAAAGGTCGTGACCATCATCTTGATGCCTTTACTGTCTTTATGGCAGGTGGCGGACTCAAAAAAGGAATGACTTTTGGCGAGACCGACGATTTAGGATATTACGGAGTAAAAGACCGCACACACGTGCATGATTTGCAAGCAACTATCTTGCATCTGATGGGTTTCGACCACGAAAAACTAACATATGCCTTCCAAGGAAGACCATTTAGGTTAACTGATGTGGCAGGAAAAGTAATTAAACCAATTTTAGCTTAACTTTGTAGCACAATTCTCCGAATTGTGTTATCACTCAGTTCACAATTCGGAAATCGGTCCGCCGAAGCGATTGTATTACAAAAAACTTATGAAAACACTCCTCACACTCCTATTTTTCAGTATTTCTTTCAGCATTTTTGCTCAGAAAGATTCGGCGTATTACAATCCAAATATTACACGAAAACTATATTATCTGAAACCTTTACAAAAAGTAAACGGCTCATACTACTATGGTGAACGCCGACTGAGCAGCTATAACTCACTCGAAGTTCCCTTTTTTGAATTAAATGATCCCGAAGTAAATTTTCACTACCGACGCTACAAAACTTTTACTGGCATTGGGCAAGCCATAAGTATTATCCCTACCATTTATTTTTTGGCAACATTCAATAAAACCCGTACTCGGCAAAGTGGTTTTTACTCCTCTACTTACTTGAGCATTATTGGAGCATCGCTGGTCGGAAGTATCACCACCTCATTAATTGGGAAATCACATGTCAAAAAAGCAGCAATCAGATATAACCAAGCAATTGGTCAGAATAATGTAAGTAGTTTACAACTCAAAACCGATGAAAATTCCTTGGGTTTAGCTCTTCGATATAGTTTTTGAGAGAATTAAGACACTGACAAATCTTGAATTTTCTTGTCAAAAAAATATACCTCAAAACATTTCCTGTCAGTACTTGAAACATTTTTGGCAGTCAAAACTGAAATTTTGGCAGAAAACCGTACCTTTGCCGTCCGTTGGCAGAACTTTTGTGGAACTGACATCACGTCAAGAATTAAATTTTATAGATTCAAGACGTATGGAGGTAAAACTTCAAAATTCCTTGTCTCGAATCTATTTAAATCTTAAATCTAAATTTTATAAACTCAAAAACTCAGAATAAAATGTCAGTAAACATCAAGCCATTAGCAGACAGAGTATTGGTAGAAGCTGCTCCGGCAGAGGAAAAAACAGCATTTGGTATCATCATCCCTGATACAGCAAAAGAAAAACCACAAAAAGGTATTGTAGTAGCAGTAGGGCCAGGCAAAAAAGATGAGCCAACTTTAGTTAAAGTAGGTGATAGCGTACTTTATGGTAAATATGCTGGTACGGAAATCACTGTTGACGGTAAAGAGTACCTCATCATGCGTGAGTCTGATATTTACGCAATCGTTTAAAAAATGAAGAATGTGGAATGTAGAATGAAGAATATCATTTTGCACGATACACTCTATAATTTTTGACAATTCTTAATTTTTAATTATTAATTTTTAATTCAAAAAATGGCAAAGCAAATTATATTTGATACAGACGCAAGAGAGAAATTGAAACGTGGCGTTGACACTCTTGCAAATGCAGTAAAAGTAACACTCGGACCAAAAGGCCGTAACGTTATCATTGATAAAAAATTCGGTTCACCAGCTATCACTAAAGATGGTGTAACAGTAGCGAAAGAAATCGAATTGAAAGATTCTATCGAAAACATGGGTGCTCAACTCGTGAAAGAAGTAGCTTCTAAAACTGCTGACCAAGCGGGTGACGGTACTACTACTGCTACTGTATTAGCACAAGCTATCTACACTATCGGTGCGAAAAACGTAGCGGCTGGTGCAAACCCAATGGATTTGAAACGTGGTATCGAAAAAGCGGTAACTGCGGTTGTAGGTGCATTGAAAGACCAATCTAAAGCTATCTCGACTTCAAAAGAAATCGAACAAGTAGCTACAATCTCTGCCAACAACGACCACGAAATCGGTCAAATGATTGCTCATGCAATGGAGAAAGTTGGTAAAGAAGGTGTTATCACAGTTGAAGAAGCTCGTGGAACTGAAACTGAAGTGAAAACTGTAGAAGGTATGCAGTTTGACAGAGGTTATTTATCTCCATACTTCGTAACTAACGCTGAGAAAATGGAAGTTGAAATGGAAAAACCATTCATCTTAATTTCTGAGAAAAAAGTTTCTTCAATGAAAGAACTTCTTCCAGTGTTAGAAGGTGTAGCACAAACTGGCCGTCCGTTGTTAATCATCGCTGAAGATGTTGATGGCGAAGCTCTTGCTACATTGGTAGTAAACAAAATCCGTGGTGCATTGAAAGTTGCAGCTGTTAAAGCTCCAGGTTTCGGCGACCGTCGTAAAGCAATGTTGGAAGACATCGCAATCTTGACTGGTGGTACTGTAATTGCAGAAGAAAGAGGTTTCAAACTTGAAAACGCTGATATTTCTTACTTAGGACACTGCGATAAAATCATTATCGATAAAGATAACACTACAATCGTTAATGGTTCAGGTGACCAAGAGCAAATCGCTGGTCGTGTAAACCAAATCAAAGCTCAAATCGAGTCAACTACTTCTGACTACGACCGTGAGAAATTACAAGAGCGTTTGGCTAAGTTGTCAGGTGGTGTAGCTATTATCTACATCGGTGCTGCAACTGAGGTTGAAATGAAAGAGAAAAAAGACCGTGTTGATGATGCCCTTCACGCAACTCGTGCTGCAGTTGAAGAAGGTATCGTAGCTGGTGGTGGTGTAGCTTTGATTCGTGCTCAAGCTGCTTTAGCAGGTCTTGAAGGTGCAAACGGCGACGAAACTACTGGTATTGCAATCATCCGTTCGGCAATCGAAGCTCCATTACGCACAATCGTTGCGAATGCAGGTGGCGAAGGTTCAGTAATCGTACAAGAAGTGAAAGGCGGAACTGCTGATTACGGTTACAACGCTCGTGAAGATAAATTTGAAAATATGTTAGCGGCTGGTATCATTGACCCTACGAAAGTAACTCGTTTGGCTCTTGAAAACGCTGCATCAATCGCTGGTTTATTGCTTACAACTGAAGCAGTTGTATCTGATATTCCAGAAGAAAAAGCTCCAGATATGGGCCACTCACACGGTGGCGGCATGGGCGGCATGATGTAATATCAGCCAACTTTATACACAAAAAGGGTCTTAGGAGAAATTCTAAGACCTTTTTTGTGTTCTGAAACTACCCATTTGTATTTCTTTGAGATATTACGCATATTTGTAAACTAACGCTCAATAATTTCACATTAAACTATCGACGATATGTACTCAACTTTTGGAACCTCACTTAAAAGAATCCTTCTATGCTTTGGACTGTTATTCTCTTTCAATGTTTTTGCACAAAAAGACTTAGACAGAAATCTCGTATTCTTTGAACTCGCCAAGAAAAGTATTGATTATCCTCGCAGGGCTATTTTATCAAGAATGTACGGTAGAATTTTTGCTCAATTCAAAGTAAATCGTGTCGGAAAAATTGAAGATATTCAAGTTTTTTACCCAAAAATGACCCCAAGTTTTGAAAATAATGTAGGTTTCGGAGCAAGTATCAGAAAGGGATTAAAAAAACTTCCGCTTTTGGGCTTAGGCTATGAAGGAACTTATATTTTGCCAATCGCTTTTGTTTTTACTAATTATGGCGAAAGCCCACAGCCTCTCCAACCAACTAACATATTACCAGAGTTTATCGAAACCAATAATATGACGATTCTAACTGAAATTAAAATCCATGGCGATAGTAAGCGTTATTCTATACCTGATTTCAAAAACGGCTTCGAACCCATCCGACCAAGCCAACAAATTGCTAAGTAATATATTCAGCCATCAGCATTAAATCTCATGAAAAAATTGTTGTTTTTCTTTGCCATACTTGGTTTCTTTCAATCAAATGCTCAATATCGCATAGAGATAGCTATACAAGCACCAAAAGATTCAGTTTATTACCTTTATCACTGGTATCAGAGCGAAAAACTGTATTTGGTAAAAGATACTGCAAGAGTTGAAGTGGCGAACAAAATCGTTTTTACAGGACAGAAAAATCTACCCGAAGGAATGTATTTTTTAGTTAATCGAAAAGCACGTTTATTTGATTTTCCCGTGGTTGGGCAAAACTTTAATATCACAACTGATACCAGCGATTACGTTGGCAAAATGACAATCGAAGGTAATAGTGAAGCCTCCGCTTACGCCAATTTTACCAAAGAAAACATTCGTTTACAGCGAGCTTTTCAGAATGCAAGCAACGAAACCGATAAAAAGACAATCTACCAACAATACCAATCACTGACAAAAAGCTACATTTCATCAAACCCAAATACTTTTACGGCTAATTTCTTAAAGGCAAATATTCCAGTTGAAGCCGAAGCCATCAAACCCAACGCTACTCGACAAGATTCTCTTACTTACATCAAAAATTATTACACCCACGCCCTCGACAACATAGACCTTTCAGACGACCGTTTGATTCGCACAACGCTTCTCGATAATATTTTTGATGATTATCTAAAAAACATCGCTTTTAGTAACTCACCCGACGAAATCATTGCTTTGGCCGATAAGTTACTTGCTCTCACAAAGCCAAATTCAGAAATAAGAAAATACATTGTCATTAAGTTTGGCAATAAATTTATCGCTCCCGATGTCTTAGGCTGCGATAAAGTTTATATCGAAATCGCTAAAAAGTATATCATCGGTGAACCCAATAGCTACGATGCTACTACAGTCAAGCGAAATATTGAGTATGTCAATCGAATTGAACCAACATTGATTGGAAAACTAATGCCCGATATGTGTTTGACGGATACGCTTGATAATTGGAGTCCGCTTTGGGAGTTAAAATCAAAATATACAATGGTTGTAATTTATGACTACGGTTGCACTCATTGCCAAGAATTTACAAAGAAACTGGTAGATTATTATCCAAAATTGGAGCAACAAGGCATGAAAGTATATATGTGTTGTAAAGTACCTGACCGAGAAAACTGGTTAAAATTCATCAAAACCTATAAAACCGAAGCCTTTACCAACGTGATAGACTCACACAAAATTGTAGATTTCGATAATACTTACAATGCTTCTTTAGTTCCAAAAGTATTCCTCCTCGACGAACAAAAGAAAGTCTTATCCAATCTAAGATTAGAACTACCCGATTTTGAGCGAATGATGAAAAAGTGATAATTCTGTTATTTCTTTTTAATCATCAACAACAAAATACCACTCACAATCAACCAAATAACAGTGGCAGTCCATAGATAAATTCGATGTAATGAGTAAAAAACAGCTTTGTTTAAAACTACTCTTTGCTCAAAATCAAGCAGTTTGTCTAACTCGAAATGCACAAAGAACAATACAACTTGCAAAAGCACCAAAAATATAGCTGCTACAAAAAAACGTTTTTCAGCACGAAAAGTATAAGCCGTAAAAACGAAAATAGGTAAACTGATGATGTTCAAGTAGTTCGTGACAGCTTGCGTAATAAAACCCATTTCGGCGTGGCTACCAAGTACTTGCATACCTACGTTTATCACAACACCCGAATAAAAAGTAAATGCTCCCCACCAAATACTTAGCAATAAAAGATTGATTTTTCGTACAGCCATTTCTATCAAAATTTTACAGCAAATCAACAGTTTTTATTCATCACTTTAAACATAAAAATAGATTAATCGTTAAGTTTGTAAAAAATACTACAATTATGACAGCAATTTTGGATAAAGATAGTATCAGAAAACTATTAAAAGATTTGGTTATTGAAGACCCAAATTTTGTAACTGAACTGATTATTGAACTTAAGGATGATTTAAGAGTTGCTGAAAATCAGAAAATCGAAGAGAGTATCAGTAAAATATTTAATAGATACGAACAAACTTTTAAAAGTCTGGCATAAATATTTTTAAAATAAAGTTTCATAATATTTTGAAGCATTACGAACAAAAAACACATTTTTGATGTATTTCAATCTGAAACGAGTACAACTAAAATAATACAATCAAACAATGTCAACTTTCCAAGCATTCTACATCACCGAGAACGATGATAAAACTTTCATCCAAAACATCGTTGAGCGTAAAATCGAAGATTTACCAGCGGGCGAAGTCTTAATCAAAGTACAATATTCTTCATTAAATTATAAAGATGCCCTTTCCTCAGCAGGAAATCGTGGCGTGACTCGCAATTACCCACACACACCAGGTATTGATGCCGCAGGAATAGTTGAAGAAAGCCAATCTATTGATTTTCAGAAAGGAGATAAAGTTCTCGTAACTGGCTTTGACCTCGGAATGAATACTTCGGGCGGATTCGGACAATACATCAGAGTCCCTGCCAAATGGGTAGTAAAACTTCCTCGTGGACTCAAAGCCAAAGAAAGCATGATTTTCGGAACGGCTGGTTTGACTGCTGCATTGTGCATTGATAAATTATTACAAAACGGCCTTACTCCCGAAAAAGGGAAAGTCATCGTAACGGGAGCAACGGGCGGCGTAGGCACAATGGCCGTCATGATTTTGGCGAAACTCGGTTTCCATGTGGTGGGCGTTACGGGCAAACCCGAAGGCAAAGAATTCCTATTAAAAATCGGAGCGAAAGAAGTTGTTTCGAGAGAAGAAGTTGACGACAAATCAGGTCGCCCATTATTGAAAGGAATTTATGCGGGCTGTGTGGATACTGTTGGCGGAAATATGCTCGCAACTATCTTAAAATCAATGCAATACAACGGAGTTGTAGCCATTTGTGGTTTAGTAAATTCTCCCGAATTACCGACAAGTGTATTCCCTTTTATCTTGCGTGGCGTATCTATGTTTGGCATTGATTCATCAGAATGTGACATTGAATGGCGTAAAAAACTCTGGAAGAACCTTGCTAAAAACTGGAAACCAGCTGATATTCAATCAATTACCAAAACCATAACATTAAAAGGGCTTTCCAAAGAAATCAAGAAAATTTTAAAGGGCGGACAAATCGGGCGTGTAATTGTACGTTTGTAAAACAAGTTTCCAACTTGTTACTTTCTGTTTACCGAAAATGACAAGTTGAAAACTTGTCGTACTTTATAAAATTATTATCTTTAAGGCATAAACCCTAATCTTATGCCTGTTCTAACTCGCCTTTCCTCAGCCGATGTCTATCGTGGCTTTGTCATGCTCTTGATGATGGCTGAGGTTTTACATTTCGGAGAAGTTTCCGAAGCACTTCCCGAAAGTTCATTTTGGTCTTTTCTCGCTTTCCACCAAGACCACGTTGAGTGGGTTGGCTGCTCACTGCACGACATGATTCAGCCATCATTTTCCTTTCTGGTCGGAGTTGTTCTCCCCTATTCTATCGCCAGTCGCCTTACTCAAGAAAGCAGTTTCAACAAAGTACTTTTCCACGCACTCAAACGTTCATTAATTCTAATTTTATTGGGCATTTTTCTACGTTCTCAGTACAAAACTCAAACCTACTTTACTTTTGAAGATACCCTCAGCCAAATCGGATTGGGCTATCCTTTCCTATTTTTATTAGGTTTTCGTTCGCAGAAAGTTCAGATTTCGGCCCTTGTCATTATTCTTGTCGGTTATTGGCTGGCATTTGCACTTTATCCACTTACCGATGCTAATTTTGATTATGCGAGTGTAGGAGTTGCTAAAGACTGGGAGCATAACCTGACGGGTTTTGCGGCACATTGGAATAAAAATACCAATTTTGCTTGGGCATTCGACCAATGGTTTCTGAACCTTTTCCCAAGAGAAAAACCTTTTATCCGTAATGGTGGCGGCTACTCAACGCTAAGTTTTATTCCAACACTCGGAACAATGATTTTGGGACTTTTAGCAGGAAATATTCTAAAATCTGACATTATTCCTCAAGAAAAACTCAAAAAGTTTATCATTCTTGGTGTTTCTGGCTTAGTAATTGGTTTAATTTTAAATCGACTCGGTATTTGTCCGAACGTAAAACGTATCTGGACACCAACTTGGGTTATCTTTAGCGGAGGGCTTTGCTTTCTATTCTTGGCTTTTTTCTATTGGATAATCGACATCAAAGAAAAAACTAACTGGGCGTATTTTCTGAAAGTAATCGGCATGAATTCGATTGCAGCTTATTGCATTGCCGATGCTCTGGGAGTTTACATTTCAAAATCACTCAAAATTCATTTAGGCGAAAATTATGCCACCATTTTCGGGCTTCCTTATCAATCACTTGTTCATGGTGGATTGATGTTGCTCATTTATTGGCTGATTCTGAACTGGATGTTTAAAAAGAAAATATTTATAAAAATTTAAAAACAAAGACACAAATTAGCAAAGAAACAAAGGCACAGAGTGAAAATAATAGTCATTCATCCCTGTACCTTTGCCTCTATGTTCCTTTGTGCCTACAACCAAACCTTAATTATCCCCTTCTTTTCTCACATCAAAAACCCGACGTAACCATGTTTTTTTTTCGGCATCATCAGCTTCTTTTTCTTCTTTTGTTGGTTGATAATTAAGCAATGCCGTTAAATCTGGTTGCCCCGCATCAATCCAGCAAGTGAGCCAAAAATCACCGACCATTTTAATCGAAGCACGCATTTGCCGCTCGACTTGATTTTTGAGCATGGCATGGTAGCGTTCTGAAAAATCCTTTGAATAACTTTTTGTAGTTATGCCATTTCTTTCATCAAAACCAAACTTTTTATCTTCCGAAAACTGGCTCGTTAGTTCTCTTTCAAAAACCAAAACCGAGTCCAGAGCGGCATTTGCACCCAAAACAGCTTGCCAAGCACGTTTTTGTGGAGTTTTTACATATTCAGCTTGTCCGACAAAAAAATCATAATTATCCGAGAATAACTCGGGTAATCGACTTTCCCAAAAACCATGAATACCTACTTGATTGGTTAATTGTCCGTTATAGTTTCGAGTAGTATGAAGCGGCACATTGGCATCGGCAATATAATGACCAATATCAGCCGAGAGCATCAAAATTCGACGAACATCACGTTTTCTGAAAGCTTCTGTAAGCTGAAACTTCATAAAATTAATGTGCCACGGCACAATACCATGTCGGTTTAAAGTATCTTCAGAAATTTTCTCTGTCACCTCTTTCCACGAATAAGTTGGTAGCTTTTTTCTTAGTGAATCTGCATAATTATCCAAATCAATAAAATGTCGAGGAGCTTCTTCTTTTACAGCATAACGACGTTGGTCAGGATTGACAGCATTTTCGGTTACAAAATCAATATGTTTTTTGTAAAACTTAAACATTTCGGGTGGAAGCGTAAAAACCGCCAAACGATTTATCCGCTGGTGCCCAAAAAAGCCCCACAGTGGAGGCTGCCAGAGTGGACGCTCCCACAGTGGATACTGATTTTCTGTCTTTATTTTCCATGAAGAAATCAAAATTATACCCAGAAAAAGTAAACTGCTTCGCTTCAAATTTCTCCATTTCGAAAAAAAAACTTTTCTACCGCCAATTTTCATCATTTTTGCCAATATTTTTTTCCAAAATAAAATATTTTATCACAGACATTCTAAAAAACTTTCGATTTAAACCTCAAAAATTATAATTTCCCATTTTTTTCCAGACAACTCGTAAATTTTATACGCTCTTTTTTAGAAAAATATATTTTTCTTTTAAAACCCTCTAAAAACAAAACTTAAATCTTAAAATTTTGAAAAATTAAGTAAGAAGACCCATTTTGTCAAAAAACACAAAAACCAAATATTATTTGGAAATATAACACAAAAACAAAAACAATAAAATATTTTCTTGAAATAATGCAACATTTTCAAATAAAATGTGTTATATTTGTATCGTATTACAGAATATTATTCGGATTTAAGAAAATGAGTCAGACACAAAAAAAATCGTTATTAAGATATTTGATGCCAGCAATGGCTTTAGGAATGTTTGCTTTTTTGATGGTAGCTTACGGTTCGGCATACACGCCTCCAAAAGCACAAAAGCAACGTATTGTTTGTTTTAAATTCAAACAAGGCACTTCAGCGGAGGCAATCAAACAACACATGGCCGACTTTCAAGATTTGAAACGTCAGATGCCAGAAATCGCTGCTTATTCGGCAGGAGAAACTTTTGGAGAAGAAAATTCAAAGGCTGAGTACGACGTAATGCACTATCTTACTTTCAGAACTGAAGCTGAAGTAGAGAAATTCCGTGAAAGCACGCAGTACAAAGCGTTTGAAAAAGCCAATGAAGCCAACTGGGATAAAGTATTGGTTATCAATTCAGAAATTAAATAATCTGATTTCAAATATGAACGTTTAAGGAAGGCATCGCTTTGAGCGATGCCTTCCTTTTTAGAAGTAAAAAATATTTTAGTTTAAGTTTTTTCTTTCATATTATTTCATTAATTTTGCACTCCAAATTTAGAGTAAGACAATTATTATATTAAAATACAATGGCAAATCATAAGTCGGCATTAAAGCGTATCAGAGCAAACGAAACTAAGCGTTTGAGAAATCGTTACCAACACAAAACCACTCGTACTTTGGTTAGAAAATTACGTGGTTTAAGCGATAAAACAGCAGCTACTGAATTATTCAAATCAGCAGCTTCAGCTTTGGATAAATTAGCTCGTAAGAACGTTATCCACAAAAACAAAGCAGCAAACTTGAAATCAGGTTTAGCTAAGCATATCGCTGGATTAGCAGCTTAATTTCCCTCGGGAATTCAATATTTTGCTCATGGAAACAATTTCTCCGTGAGCATTTTTTGTTTAAATCAGAATTTAGACAAGAGACAAGAGATTAAAGAAAAGTTCTCGTATTATGTTCTAATGTCTTTTGTCTCTTGTCTCATTTCTAAAAAATGATTAGCAACATACTTTCGTGGGCGGAAGAAGACCGACCAAGAGAAAAACTTTTGTTGAAGGGCAAAGCCGCCCTTTCGGATGCCGAATTGATTGCTATTTTGATAGGCTCAGGTACAAGAGAGTTATCGGCCGTTGATTTATCGAAGCTGATTCTACAAAGCGTTAATAATAACCTTAACGAATTGGCTAAGCTGAGTATCAATGACTTAATGAAGTTTAAAGGCATTGGCGATGCAAAAGCCATTTCGATTGCCGCCGCCTTAGAACTCGGACGAAGAAGAAAAGAAAGCGAAACACTGAAAAAACCAAAAGTTAGTTCATCAGCTGATGCTTGCGAAGCGGTTCGCCCCTATTTGATGGATTTGCAACACGAACAATTTTGGGTATTATTGTTGAATCGAGCCAATGAAGTCATTCGTCCGCAACAAATAAGTATCGGTGGAGTTTCAGGAACAGTTGCCGACCCAAAGATGATTTTCAAAGCGGCCATTGAGCATTTGGCTTCGGCCATAATTTTAGTGCATAATCATCCATCGGGAAACTTAACACCAAGCCAAGCCGACAAAGATTTAACAAAAAAAGTAAAAGAAGCAGGCCGAACACTCGACATTCCAGTACTTGACCACCTCATTTTTAGCGATAATAGCTATTTTAGTTTCGCTGACGAGGGGATATTCTGAATAATGGAGACGGGGTCGCCCGTGCGATGTAAAATGAATAATTGATAATGCTCTAACTATTCAATCAAAGGGACATGCATTCTTGATATAAAAAATATATTATATTTATAAAAACTAAAAAATAGAATCTTGAATTTTAATTGAACGTGGGAGTAATTCTACATTCTACATTCTACATTCTACATTAATTAAAATGCTTACAGTTTCAAATATTTCGCTAAGTTTCGGCAAAAGAACTCTTTTCGAAGAGGTAAATCTCAAATTTACACCTGGTAACGTTTATGGTCTTATCGGAGCAAACGGTGCAGGAAAATCAACGTTTGTAAAAATCCTTTCGGGTGACCTTGAACCAACTTCGGGTAGCGTAAGCATGGACCCAGGTGAAAGGATGTCGGTTTTGAAACAAAATCAAAATGCGTTTGATGATGACACAGTTTTGAACACCGTTGTGCGTGGAAACGAGCGTTTATCACAAATCATTGCCGAAAAAGATGCCATTTATGCTAAAGAAGATTTTTCTGAAGAAGATGGTAATCGTGCAGCTGAATTAGAAGCAGAATTTGCCGATATGAATGGCTGGGATGCTGAATCTGATGCGGCAACCTTGCTTTCGGGCTTGGGAATCAAAGAAGATTCTCACTATACTTTAATGGCCGATATGAACCCTTCGGAAAAAGTGAAGGTGTTGTTGGCACAAGCATTATTTGGTAATCCTGATATTTTATTATTGGATGAGCCTACCAACAACTTAGATATTGAATCTATCTTGTGGCTCGAAAACTTCTTGATGAATTTCAAAAATACGGTAATCGTAGTATCTCACGACCGTCACTTCCTTGACAATGTTTGTACATACATTGCTGACCTTGATTTCAAGAAAATCTCTTTATATGGTGGAAACTACTCTTTCTGGTACGAATCAAGCCAGTTAGCAGCACGTCAGAAATCTGACCAAAACAAAAAGGCTGAGGAGAAAAAGAAAGAATTGGAAGAATTTATTCGTCGTTTTTCTGCCAACGTGGCTAAGTCGAAGCAGGCTACTGCTCGTCAGAAAATGATTGAAAAGTTGAATATTGAGCAAATCCAACCATCTTCACGTAAATATCCGTATATCGGATTTAAACCAGAGCGTGAAGTAGGCGACCAAATTTTGTTGGTTGAAAACCTTAGCTATAAGCTCGAAGACGGCACTTATTTGTTTAAAGATTTGAGTTTTCAAGTGAGTCGTGGCGAGAAAATCGCATTTTTGAGCAAAGATGGTTTGGCAGTTTCGGCATTGTTTGATATTCTTTCGGGCGAAAAACAAGCTTCAAGTGGTAGTTTCAAGTGGGGTATCACGATTACGCATACTTATCTGCCGAATGATAATAGTAAGTATTTCTCAGATGGTAGTCTTGACTTAGTTGATTGGCTGAGACAATATTCGGTAGAAAAAGATGAAACATTTATTCGTGGATTTTTGGGTAGAATGTTGTTTTCGGGTGAAGAGGCATTGAAGAAATGTACGGTACTTTCGGGAGGAGAAAAACAACGTTGTATGTTTTCGAGAATGATGCTTTCGGGTGCAAACGTTTTAATTTTTGACGAACCAACCAACCACTTAGATTTGGAGTCGATTCAGGCATTGAACAAAGGGATGGAAGATTTTCCGAGTAATATGCTGTTTACCTGCCATGACCACCAACTGACACAAACGGTTGCTACTCGTGTAATCGAACTTGCCCCTAAAGGTTTCTTGGATAAATTAAATGACTTTGATACTTACTTGACTGACGAGAAAATTAAAGCTCAACGTGATGCTTTGTATAAGTAATTAAGCTTCAATTTTGGCAGTTAAATATACAAACGTGGCATATTTTTGAGATGTGCCACGTTTTTTATACACAGATTCAAAAGGATATGCAAGACTTCACCGAAATATCGCAAAACGATTTAGAGAGCGTTTTGTCTGACCCAAATACTATCTTAGTTGATGTAAGAGAAATTACCGAATTTGCAGATTTTAATATCGGTGGAATAAATATACCTCCGCACGAAATCACGGAACGATTAGAAGAGCTACAACACTATTCTACAATCATTGTAGCTTGCTCAAATGGCACACGAAGCAGCATCGTAGCCCGACTTTTGACTAAAAAATTACCAGAAAAAACTATTTTACACTTAGAAGAAGGAATTTTTTGAGTGCTGAATTTTGAATTCTGAGTGCTGAGTTATAACGAGGCCGCCCAAGCGGTTACAATTTAACTCTAAAAAGAACTCAGAACTCAGAACCCAGAACTTTATTAAAATCCGTCGTAGTCTCTATCTTTTTTTACTAACCATTTGCCTACTGCAAAAGATAATACCATCAAAATAACAAAAAATGCAATTGCATACCAAGTAGGATATTGATAACCGAACATAATCGTATGAAGTTTAAATTATTAACCCTGCAAAAATACAACAAAATGAAAAAGATTATAGCCTTTTTCTAAAAAAAGTTATAAAAAGGCGATGAATTATTTACCGCCTTTCAAGATTGAATTGTAGCGTGGCATATCTTTGAATAACTTCAAAGCTTCTTGTACTTCTTTATCACGTTCAAATGCTACAAATTTCATGGCTTTTTGGTAATAATAACGGCTCAAAATCTCAGCTTCCAGTTGCTCTTTAATATCTTCTTTATTTTTTACTAAATCTTGTTGCTTACCTTGATTGATTTTATCACGCAAAGATTTAATCTGCTCTTGCACTAAATCCAAAGAGTTTTCTTTCTTAGCCGATGCCTCCAAATTATCCAAATTACGCTCCATTGTGGTTACGTATGTAAAATCTTTACCCTTCAACCACGTGATAAAATCTTGATATTCAGCCTCGGTTAACGAGAATTTTTCTTTTGGTTTCTGATTAGCGTGTTCAAAGTAATACTTAGTTGCGTAATCAAAAATGTAGTTTTTCTGAAGTAAGTTAACCGTAACGGCTGATAAAGTAGCTACATCAGTTTTAATATCAGGGTCAACACCACCACCATCATACACTGTACGTCCGTTTTTAGTTTTAAATGCGGTCTTTAATGAGTCTGGTACACGTCCTACGCTACCATCTGGGTTGCGGTGGCTATAATCCAACGCTTGAATACAACGTCCGCTTGGAATGTAATATTTGGCGGTTGTGATTTTCATTTTTGTATTATAACTTAGGTCACGGGTAGTCTGAACCAATCCTTTTCCAAACGAACGTTGACCAATAATTACTGCACGGTCATAATCTTGGAGTGTTCCGCTCACAATTTCAGAGGCCGATGCACTCATACTATTGATCAAAACTACAATCGGAATTTCAGCATCGAGCGGAGCTTCCAATGCCATATATTTATGATTCCATTCTGCCACTTTTCCACGAGTTTCTACAATCAATTGATCTTTTGCCAAGAAAGCATTGCAGATTTCAACCGACATATTCAACAAACCACCTGGGTTTCCACGTAAATCCAAAATTACTTTCTTCATGCCTTGCCCCTTCAATTCGGCAAAAGCTCCTTTTACTTCTTTGGCGGCAGTTGCCGTAAAATCATTAAGTTGAATATAACCAACTTCGTCATTGATCATTCCAGAATGTGGCACGTTTGGTGTTTTCACAATATCACGCCCTACGACTAAATCAATCGGTGAATTTTGTCCGAAACGCTTTACTGACATTTTAACAGTTGTACCAGTCTGACCTTTCATCAAGCGACCAATATCAACACCTTTGCGAGCCACCACATCTACGCCATCTACTTTTATGATTTCGTCACCAATTTTCATTCCCGCTTTATCGGCTGGCGAACCTTCGTAAATCATCACGACTACGTGTTTATTATCACGGTGCGAAACCGTCGCTCCGATACCGTTATATTTCCCAGTTGTCATGGTCATATAATCTTCGATATCATCTTCGGGAAAGAAGTTGGTATAAGGGTCGAGCTGCTTGAGCATTGACTCGATACTCAAACGCATGGCTTTGTTTGGGTTGATTTCGTCAACGTAATAAGCGTTGAGTTCCTTAAACATTGTGGCAAAAATATCTAAGTTTTTTGCTATTTCGAAATAGCGGTCGTCGTACTTAAAGGCTACAAACGGAATCGTAACAACGGCCAAAGCAATTAAAGTAAATCTGCGTAGGTTTTTCATTTTAAAAAGTTTTGTAACACAATTTTTAATTGTGAATATCTAAGAGCAAGTTAGAAACTTGCTTTACAGTTAACGCAAAAACTTGACCAAAAGGTGTCATTAAGGTGAAGTTTTTCCGTAAGTTTTTGCAAAGAAACGCATTTTTCGGGCTGGAAAAAACTGTCGCTTCACAATATACAAATTATCAAAATCATTATCGGGAATATCTGCACGGAGTGTATCTCGCTCAAATAAACCATTAACCACGTATTTGGTGGTATTGCTATGCCCCACAACTAGCACATTTTTACCTCTAAATTTCTTTAATTTTTCGATAAAAACTCGCATCGAATCGGCTGGGCTGGCGGCATAAATCTTAGTTATTAAACCCTTAGAATCGGCCAAAGGTTTGGCAGTATTTTTGGTTCGTAAAAAATTGGTCGAATAAATCTCCGAAATTCCTTTATTGGCTAATTCTGTTTTCAAATCTTCGGCTCTTTCTTGACCTAAAGCACTCAATGGCGGATTGGCCGAATTATCAACTTTTTCGCCATGACGAACCATATAAAACGTTGACTGACAAGAAGTTAAAAACAACAAACCAAAAATAAACTTTTTCATAATTTTAATTATTTATACTTTTTCTGAGATGATAATCGCACATTTTATTTTTAAATCAAATCTATGCCGAAAATGCGAATTTATTGGTGTGCCGCTTCGATTATAAATTTTAAAATTCCGATAAAAATGTGTATCTTTACATCTAAAATAACACTAAAAACTGTGAGTATCAAAGTTAAGATATTCTATTCAGATAAATTCTGATAGTTAAATTTTTATAAAAAATAAATTATGGCAGAAAATCAAGAAGGCATGGAGCCTCAGAAGTCGAGAGCAGATTATGGTGCTGAGAATATTCAGGTACTTGAAGGGTTAGAGGCAGTAAGAAAACGTCCAGCCATGTACATTGGCGACATCAGTGCAAAGGGTCTTCACCATCTAATCTGGGAGGTAGTTGACAACTCTATTGATGAAGCTCTGGCAGGGCATTGCGACACAATCAATGTAACAATCAATGAAGACAATTCGGTAACAGTAAAAGATAATGGACGTGGTATTCCTACTGGAATGCACTCAAAAGAGAAAAAATCAGCTTTGGAGGTTGTAATGACCGTACTTCATGCTGGTGGTAAATTCGATAAAGATACATATAAAGTTTCAGGTGGTTTACACGGTGTGGGGGTATCCTGCGTAAATGCCCTTTCGACCCACCTACGAGTAGAAGTACACAGAGAAGGAAAGATTTTTGAGCAAGAATATAGCATCGGAAAGCCACTTTATCCAGTTCGAGAAATTGGTACGGCCGATGATACAGGTACACAAGTTACCTTCAAGCCCGATGGCAGCATTTTTACGGTAACCGAATATAAGTACGAAACCGTAGCGAATCGTTTGCGTGAGTTATCTTTCTTGAATAAAGGAATCACTATTATCTTAACAGATTTACGTGAAATTGATGATGATGGACAAGCCTTAACTGATACTTTTAAATCAGAAGGTGGTTTGGCTGAATTTGTTTCGTATATTGATGCAGGTCGTGAGCGTTTGATTCCTGAACCGATGTTTATGGAAGGCATCAAAGATGGTGTACCTGTTGATGTTGCGATGCTTTATAATACTGGTTACAGCGAAAACGTAGCTTCGTTTGTAAACAATATCAATACACACGAAGGTGGAACGCACGTTTCGGGTTTCCGTATGGCATTGACCCGTACTTTGAAAAATTACGCTGAAAAATCGGGTATTCTGGCTAAAGAAAAAATCGAAATCAGTGGCGATGACTTCCGTGAAGGTTTAACAGCCGTCATTTCGGTAAAAGTTGCTGAACCGCAATTCGAAGGCCAAACAAAAACCAAACTTGGTAACAGCGAAGTAACAACGGCAGTGAGTTCGTGCGTAGCTCAAATGCTCGAAAACTACTTAGAAGAACATCCGAAAGAAGCTCGTATCATTGTTGATAAAGTGATTTTAGCAGCCAAAGCACGTATTGCCGCTAAAAAGGCACGTGAAATGGTACAACGTAAAAATGTTTTAGTAGGAAGCGGTTTACCAGGAAAATTGGCTGACTGTTCGGAATCTGACCCAACGATTTGTGAAGTTTACTTGGTTGAGGGAGACTCGGCGGGTGGTTCGGCAAAACAAGGTCGTAATCGTGCCTACCAAGCTATTTTGCCTTTACGTGGTAAGATTCTCAACGTTGAGAAAGCACAAGAATTTAAGATTTACGAAAACGAAGAAATTAAAAATATCTTTACTGCATTGGGTGTGCAAATCGGTCGAGATGGTGATGAGCGTGCATTGAATACGGATAAACTTCGCTATCATAAAATTATCATCATGACCGATGCCGATATTGATGGTAGCCACATTCGTACGTTGATTTTGACGTTCTTCTACCGTTATATGAAAGAGTTGATTGAGAAAGGATATATTTATATTGCTCAGCCACCTTTGTATTTGGTAAAGAAGGGAAAAGACGAAGAATATTGCTGGACAGAAGAACAACGAGAAATTGCGGTGAAGCGTTTAGCAGGTGGAGGAAAAGAAGAAAATGTAGGGATTCAACGTTACAAAGGTTTGGGAGAAATGAACCCAGAGCAACTTTGGGAAACAACCATGCGACCAGACAAACGTACGTTAAAGCAAGTAACCGTTGAATCGGCTGCCGAAGCAGACCACTTATTTGCTATGCTAATGGGAGATGAAGTTGGCCCTCGTCGTGATTTCATTGAACGTAATGCCAAATATGCTAAGGTTGATATTTAATCTGTCAATAATAAATATTTAGCGTTTATTTTATTGTGAATATTTTAAAGGCAGTTATCTTTAGCAATGCTAAAAGATAGCTGCCTTTTTTCAACCCCAAACCTTCATCAAACTATGAAAAATTTGATTATCCTTTCTCTGTTATACCTTTCACTAACTTCGACTTTCGCTCAGAAAAAAATATATCCGCTTATCAAAAGTGGCGGTGGAATGTTTGAAGTGCCAGAAGCTACACCCATAGTTGGTAAGAAAATGAAATATAAGCTAATTGTTGATTTATCTAAGGCTTCAGATAAACCTGACTCTGTGAATTCAGCACTTGATAAATTGGCTCGCTTAGTAAATGCTCATATTGAAGCAGGTGTTCCGAAAGAAAATATTGATGTAGTGGGCGTATTTCACTTTTTGGGAACTCCTATAATTTTAGAGGACGAAGCCTATAAAAAGAAGTTTGGTATGGCAAATCCCAATACGGCTTTGATTAATGAATTGGGCAAGAATGGTGTGCGTTTTTTCGTCTGTGGGCAATCGCTTCGAGCAAGAAAATTAGTCGATGAAAAACGCAATGAAAATATAAAAGTAGCCCAATCGGCCTTAATAACTTTCAGCACTTATCAGAATAAGGGTTATTCTTTGATTTTGCCGTAAAATTTACAATTTTAGCTTATCAGGATTTTGTCGAGAGTCAAAGAAAGTTCTGATTTGGAGATATTCTTCGTCAATGATTTTGTAGTATAAATCAACAAATTTATTAATCTTGCACTTGCGAATTCCCTTAGTCGAATCAACAATTTGATAATTGACTAAGGGATATCTTATTTTTTCGATTGTATCGAAAGTTGCTTCCATAAAATCTGCGGAAGCTTTGTAGCTAATATTCTTAGCAAGAAAATTGACGTATTTTTCAAAATCTTTTTCCGCTTGTGCAGTCCATTCAACTCTCATAAAAATGGGCATATTGCTTTCTGAATCTACTCACAACTTCATCATGTGGAATCACATTTCCAGACTTAGCATCCTCTTCCGACTTATCAAGCCGATTTTGTAATTCCACAGGTAGTTCGTCCCACACGACTGACTCTACGGCAAGATATTCTTCTAAAATCTTTTCGATTTTTAATAAAACTGCCTCGTCTTCAAGCTTTTCTACTAATTGATGAATTGTTGACTTTATCTCAAATACACTCATATATTAAGCGTTTAATGAGTAAATATAAAAAAATCTTTTTAAAATATAGTTAGTTTTTTAAAACACCTCTCTCGCCACAGCCATTGTTGTATCTGACTTGCTCATTGTATAGAAATGCAAAGCAGGTACTCCAAAATCAATCAATTCACGACATTGTTGAATCGACCATTCAATACCCAACTGCTTTGCCTGTTTATCGTTTTCGCAAGCCAAAACCTCTTTTCTGAACGCCTCTGGCATATCTAAATAGAATAGTCTTGGCAAAATATCTAATTGCTTTTTGGTAGCCAGCACTTTCAAACCTGGAATAATCGGAATCGTGATGCCTTCTGCACGACATTTATTTACGAAGTCAAAGTATTTTTGGTTATCAAAAAACATTTGAGTCACTATGTAATCTGCTCCCGCCGCAACTTTACGCTTTAAGTTTTCCATATCTTGGTCTAAATCAGTAGCTTCAAAGTGTTTTTCAGGGTAAGCTGCCACACCAATACAAAAATCACTGGCATTCAAATACTCAGAATCTTCGTGCAAATATTTGCCATTATTCATGTCTTTTATCTGCGAAACCAGTTCATTGGCAAACTGATGACCATCTTTTTTTGCTTTAAAAGTATCGTAAGGCTTAGCAAAATCTCCTCTGAGAGCCAATACATTATCAATTCCTAAGTAATTGAGGTCAATCAATAAATCTTCGGTATCATCTTTTGTAAAACCTCCACAAAGCACGTGCGGTACAGGGTCGATTTTAAAACGGTGCATGATTGACGAACAAATTCCAACAGTTCCAGGGCGTTTGCGAGTACGTACTTCCTTGATTGTGCCATCTGGTAATTGTTTCGTAAAATATTCTTCACGGTGAAAAGTAACATCAATAAAAGGAGGTTTCAATTCCATCATTGGCTCAATGGCATTCAAGAGGTCATTGATATTTGTGCCTTTGGTTGGCGGAATAATTTCAATCGAAAAAATTGGTTTTCCGTTATTACTCTTTAAGTGTTCGGTTACTTTTGCCATTTTATAAAAGAAAGTTTTATCCTTATTTTTCGACAAAAATAGATATATTATTTATTAAAACAAACTTTTATAGTTATTTTATCTAATATTAAAGCCTTATGTAGTTATATTATTTTTACGTATAATATCGAAATGACTAAAACTCAACCGAACTATGATGTTTGAAACGCTCGTAGGCAGACTTCGCCAAAGCCTCTTGGTGATCAGGATGAGCAATTTTGATGAGTTCTTTGGCTCGTTCAACCAAGTTTTTGCCGAATAAATAAGCAATTCCAAATTCTGTTACTACATAATGTACATTTGCCCGAGTCGTTACTACGCCTGCTCCTTCTTTCAAATGCGAAACGATTTTCGATAAGCCTTTTGAAGTGGCATTTAGAGCAATGATTGGCTTCCCTCCTTCCGATAATGCCGCCCCTCTGATAAAATCCATTTGTCCACCCACGCCCGAATACATATTATAGCCAATGCTATCGGCACAAACTTGGCCAGTAATATCAATTTCGATGGCACTATTAATAGCAGTAACTTTTGGATTTTGCCGAATAATCGAAGTATCGTTCACGTAATCGACCCGCATCATTGTCACGAGTGGATTATCATCAACAAAATCATAGAGTTTCCTCGACCCACATAGAAAGGTAGAAACAATTTTCCCTCGATTACGCTTTTTGTATTTTCCTGTAATAATACCTTTTTCGACCAAAGGAATGATGCCATCAGAAAACATTTCGGTGTGAATACCTAAATCTTTGTGGTTATTGAGAGCAGCCAAAACTGCATTCGGAATACTACCAATTCCCATTTGGAGCGTTGCACCATCTTCTACCAATGAAGCTACATGACTTCCGATTTTTTTATGTTCATCAGTAGGTTCGCCCCACGAAACTTCGTGCAATGGCTCATCAAAAGGCACAAAATAATTGATTCGACTTGTGTGAATTTGAGCATCACCGAGAGTACGAGGTACGAATTTATTTATCTGAGCAATAACCACATCAGCCGAATCGATGGCCGCCAAAGTTGCATCAACCGATGTGCCGAGCGAGCAAAAACCGCTTTTATCAGGTGTAGAAACTGAAATTAATGCAATATTCAGCTTAATGATGTTTTGCGTGAAAAGTTTGGGAATCTCCGATAAAAAAACTGGAATATAGCTTCCTCGACCTTCGGCAATGGCTTTTCGGGTGTTTTTAGCAATAAAAAAAGCGTTGGTATGAAAAACTTCGGCATATTCTGGATTTGTATAAGGAGCATCGCCTTCGGTGTGTAGGTGATAAATTTCAATTCCTTTCAAAGAATCAGCACGGGCAACTAAGGCATTAACTAAATGGTGCGGTACGGCCGAAACACTGTGAATAAATATTTTATCGCCTGATTTTACAGTTTCGAGGGCTTTTTGGGCAGTTGTGATTAACATACGTTTTTTAATTTTTGTGCAAAAAAAGCCTTTTCAAGACTTGAAATACATGACCAATATCATATCCTTAAACGCTGATTCTCAACTTTTATTTATCCGAAAAAACGCTGTTATATTATCATTAAATTTTAAAAATAAATATAAAAATAATTATATTTACAAAAATAAACTAAACAGCTAATAATGGCGTTTAGGCTTTATAATCACTTATAACAAATCTTTTACTTTCAATGAAAAAACTTTCTCTATTATTAATCTTGGGCATTTTTGCCTTTAGTTTTGATGTTTCGGCACAAACTACTTCCACAACAACAGCAATTGATACAGTTGCAGCAAAAGCTTACGTAGGTAAATATAAGGTAAAAGAAGGGCCTTTTGAAGAATTAATTGTAAGTATTCAGAATGGTCAACTTTTTGGTGAAGCAGTTGGCCAAGGCTCAGCAGTACTTGCTCCGACCAAAGAGGCTGATATTTTTGAAGTCGTAGGTTATGATGGAAAAATCGAATTCGTAAGAAATGACTCTAAGGTAGTGATTAAAGCCAAACTTTCGATACAAGGTAATATGATTGAGAGTGAAAGACAACCTTAGGTTTTCTACACAAAAAATCCCCATTTTGAAAATTTCAAAATGGGGATTTTTATAATGTCACTTTTCTAAATAATGTTATACTTTATAGCTACGGTGAGCATCTAATTTCAAGAATATAAACAACAAAATTGTAAACGACCATAGCGATGAACCACCGTAACTCAAGAATGGCAAAGGAATACCAATTACGGGCATTAGTCCAATGGTCATACCGATATTAACCAATAAGTGAAAAAACAAGATTGATGCTACACAATAACCATAAATTCGGGAGAATTTACTACGTTGTTTTTCAGCTAAATTGATGATTCTATTGAGTAAAGCTGCAAAAAATAAAATAACTATTACACTTCCAAGAAAGCCCCATTCTTCGCCAACTGTACAGAAAATAAAGTCAGTCGATTGTTCAGGCACAAAGTCGAATTTAGTTTGTGTTCCTTGTAAATAACCTTTTCCGATAATTCCACCCGAACTAATCGCTACCCTCGATTGTGTGACGTTCCAGCCAGCACCAAGTGGGTCGGAGTCTGGATTTACGAGTACCTGAATACGTTTTTGTTGGTGTGGTTGAAGTACATTTGTTGTAAAAAACTTTACACCAAATACAAACGCCGACGCAATGACAAATACACCACCGAGACGAACAAGATTTTGACGGGTACGTTCGTAGCGTTTCAGGAACATGTACCAAAATAACCCACAAGCCACGGCTAAGCCAGCCACCACATAAAATTTATTGAAGAATAAAACTAACACGAAGAGAATTGCCAAAGCAATACCCAATGCAGGATAAATACCAGGAAGACCTTCACGATAAAAAACTGCAATAAAAGCGGCAAAAGTCAAAGCCGAACCAGTTTCTTTCTGCAAAATAATAATAATTGGTGGCACAAAAACCAATAAGCCTGCAACGACAGCATCTCTAACTTTCGAGATATTTACCCCTTGTGTACTCAGAAACCTTGCCAGAGCCAAGGCTGTAAAAATTTTGGAAAATTCGGCGGGTTGCAATGAAAACGTGCTACCCAGTTTTATCCAAGACCTCGAACCCTTAATTTCGGTAGCCAAAAATATAGTGGCAATCAATAATAAGATTACAAAACCATAAAATATATAAGCAAAAGAGTCATAAACTTTGTAATCAACAAAAAGAATGATGAGAATCAAAACAAATGTCGATGAAATAAAAAGTAGCTGCTTTCCTGCATTATGCGATGTAGAAAAGATTGTAATAGGGTTTTCTGGATTATATACAGCCGCATAAATATTTAGCCAACCAAAAAACACGAGTGCCGCATAAAGCCAAACTGTTGTCCAGTCAATTCCTTCTCGAATATCAATTTCACGTGCCATACTACTTGGTTTTATTTAGATTTTCTTCCTTTGGTTTGATAAATGTTGTTTTTACTGGTTTTTCTGCTTCTTTTTTAGACTTAGTTGGAGCAACAGGTGCAGCAGGAGTTGACTTACTGGTTGACTCAGGCGTAAGCACTGGAATTGGTTTTGCCGCAGCCCCAGCGGCCATTGCTTCAACAGTTCTAATATTCAGATTCAACATACGCTCCTTAATAGCTGTACGCTCAATTTTGCGTTTCAAATATTTTTCAATCATCAAAGTAGCAATTGGAGCAGCCACCGAACCGCCAAAACCTGCGTTCTGCACCATTACGGCAATCGCAATTTTAGGGTTATAGCGTGGAGCAAATGCAATAAAGATTGAATTATCTTTTCCTTTTTTATTTTGTGAAGTACCTGTTTTTCCACAAATCTCAATTCCTTCAACAATACCAGCACCACCACCAACAGTTCCACGCTCTACGGCATCTTGCATACCACCAATGATTGCCTCAAAGTGTCGTGGTTCGATGTCCGTTCGATGCACTTGTCGATGCTCAGGCAATACACCTTTACCATTCTGACCAACTCCACGAACCAAATGAGGCGTTACCCAGTAGCCCCTATTGGCGATTGTAGCTGCTAAATTGGCCATTTTGAGCATATTTACCGAAATTTCACCCTCTCCAATACTTAAAGAGTAAATATTAGAGAATTTCCATTGCTGCGAACCATAACGCTTGTCATAATATTTTACATTTGGCAGCAAACCCGATGATTCTGACGGTAAGTCAATACCAAGTTTTTGTCCGTAGCCAAATTTCTCCACCATATCATGCCATTTTGAAAGCATAATCGGTGCAGCTTTAAACGGATTCGTTTCACTTGTTGCCGACATTGTTTTCTTGAATACATGATAAAAATATGGGTTACATGAAAAACGAACCGCATTATGTAAATCACCCGAAGGATGACCATGACATTTTACAGGAGCATTTCCACAAGCAAAAAAAGTTTCAGGTGTAATTGACCCAAGCTGTAAACCAACTAACGATTGTACTAATTTAAAGGTCGAACCTGGACGAAAAAAACCAGTAGCCACACGATCGTTGAGAGGTTTATCAGGGTTTCGGTAAAGTTCTTTAAAATATTTACTAAACTGTTTACCCGAAAGCATATTTGGGTCATAATACGGATACGAACCCATCGCCAAAATCTCACCTGTACGTGGTTCAATAGCTACGGCACAACCTGTTTTTCCTTGAAAAAGACTATCAGCCAGTTGCTGCACTTCTACATCAACCGTTGTGTAAAGGTTTTTTCCGATAACAGCAAGCGTATCATATTCACCATTTGAATACGACCCTTTGTTTTCTCCGTGAACATTCATCATCGTAAACTTCACTCCTCGTCGTCCTCGAAGGTCCATTTCGTATTGCTTTTCGAGGCCAGTGATTCCGATATAATCGCCACTTCTATAATATTCAACTTCTTGTGCTTCGTAAGCCTTCTTGCTAATCTCTCCGATATACCCTAAAGCATTAGCCATTGTGCGTGCTGGATACGTTCGAAAGAACGAAAGCTCAAATGTAAAACCTGGGAAACTCACCATCGCATCGGCTACACGAGCATAATCTTCCTTCGATAATTGTCGGAGAAACAAAGTAGCACGATTCCGAGAATAACTTTTCGCAATCGTCATGGTGCTATCAAAATAAGAGCGAGTGATATTGAACAATCGACAGAACGTGGTCGTATCCATCTGTTTTACTTTATACGGCGTTACGTACATGTCATACACATCTACGTTTGCCACCAAAAGTTTACCGTTTCGGTCATAGATTTGACCTCGGAGAGGAATTTGCACCTCTTTCTTTAAGGCCCCAGTAGAGCCAATCGTGTGGTAGGTATCATCAATCACCTGAAGGTAAAATAACCTTAGTGCATAAATGGTACAAACTAAAAAGAAAAAACTAAGAATGATTTGCTTTCTGTCTTGGAACATTCTACTTATAAAATCTATTGGGTTTTGGCTAAAATATAGGTCACAGCAATTAATCTTTAGCTCATAAACGATATTGGCTTACACAATGAAGCTAAATACTAATCGCTACTGACTAACAGGTACTATTATAATCGGGTGCGTTTTTTATTTCGTCTAACAAAGTTCTTGAAAAATCAACAGATTTCTGCATATATTGCCTAAGAAAATTTGTTTTTTTTACAAAAACGATTTTTCTGAAATAAGATTGAAATTATTTTAAGTATTTATGCGAATTTTGTGGGAAAATTTCAATAATTCATTCAAATGTTTTATACTTTAGAAGATTTAGGGCAAATTTCTCATCAGGTAATTGAAGCCGCAAAAGGCCGAAATATCTGGATTTTTGAGGGAGAAATGGGGGCAGGAAAAACAACTTTGATAAAAGCGATTTGTCAGCAACTTGGCGTAATAGGAAACATTCAAAGTCCTACTTTTTCAATAGTCAATGAGTATTTATCATCAACGGGCGAAACCATCTATCACTTTGATTTTTACCGTCTAAAAAACGAAACCGAAGCACTTGATTTTGGCGTAGAAGAATACTTTGATTCGGGCAATATTTGCTTGCTCGAATGGGCAGAAAAAGTGGAATCTCTGTTACCAAATAATTGTTTTAAGATCAAAATAAGTCTGACTGACGATTTAGGTAGAAATATAGAATTTAGTTAGAATACCAGTTTTCAGTAACCAGTTCACCCGTAACCGCACCGCAGCGGCGTACCGTGGGCAGCCCCGCAGTTTCCCAATAACCAGTTAACCAGTAACAAGTCCCCAAACAATGACAGGACAATCTATATCAGAATTAGCACAGCAATCGGTTCTTTACCCACAGGAGTCGCCAGAGATGATAAAAAAAGGCAAAAAAAGCCTTTTTATTGGACTTCCACGTGAAGTTTCGTTGCAGGAAAATCGTATTGCACTCACACCCGAATCAGTCACGTTATTGGTCAGAAACGGCCACGAAGTAATCATCGAAAAAGGTGCTGGCGAAGGAGCAAAATTCTCTGACAATGATTATAGCGAAGCTGGTGCAAGGATTGTTTACAGTCCTAAGGAAGTTTTTGAAGCCGATTTGATTGTAAAAATCGAACCTTTGGTTGAGGCCGAAATGGCTTATTTGAAAACTGGTCAAACCGTTATTTCTACGCTTAATGTGCCGAATCTTTCTCGCTCATACTTTGAGCAGCTCAACGAAAAGCGAGTGACAGGCATCGGTTTTGAACTGATTCAAGATAAAGTGGGTAATTTCCCAATTATCAGGACCATGAGCGAAATTGCAGGAAGTACGGTTATGCTCATTGCTGCTGAATATCTGAGTAGTGTTCATGATGGTCGTGGAATGATTTTGGGTGGAATTACGGGCGTACCACCAACCAAAATTGTGATTATTGGAGCGGGAACGGTAGGCGAATACGCAGCCCGAACAGCTCTTGGATTAGGGGCGGAAATCAAAGTTTTCGACCAGCATATTTACCGACTTCAACGCTTAAAATACGCAGTGGGACAGCACATTTATACGTCAATTATTGATTCTGATACATTGGGCGATGCTCTTTCTCGTGCCGATGTTGTAATTGGAGCAATGCGTGCTGAAGATGGCGTTGCTCCGATTGTTGTAACCGAAGAAATGGTTTCAAAAATGAACTCCAATTCGATAATTATTGATGTGTCGATTGATCAAGGTGGTTGCTTTGAAACTTCCGAAATGACAACGCATAAACACCCAACTTTCCAAAAATATGGTATTACACATTATTGTGTCCCAAATATTGCTTCGAGGGTAGCACATACAGCAAGTATTGCTTTGAGTAATGTTTTTACGCCATTTTTATTAAAAACTGGTCATGTTGGTGGAATAGAAGATATGATTTTTGCCAAACAATGGTTTACAAAAGGTGTTTATTGCTTCAAAGGTAGCTTGACAAACCTTTCAATTGCCCAACGTTTCAATCTTAGATATAAAGATTTGAGTTTGCTAATTGCAGCACGAATGTAGGCAGAATGACGATTGACGAATGGTTCTTCGCTCGATGATATTTCTTTTTACACAAAAACTTTTCAGAAAGAGAAAGTTTCTTGACTTTCTCTTTCTGAAAAGCATTTTATTCAACTTCTACAACTTCATTTTTCAGCGTAAATTTCAAATAGAAATATCCTAACATTCCTGCAAGCAATGAAGCCGTTAGAATCATAAATTTGGCATTATTGATGACTGCTTCGTTTTCAAAAGCCAGTAATGTAATAAATATCGACATTGTGAAGCCGATTCCACCCAAAAAGCCTGCCCCAATGATAGATTTCCAATCTAAATCAAAAGGGAGTTTACAAATTCCCAGCGAAACTACCACAAAACTTATCAGAAAGATACCCAACGGTTTCCCAACAATGAGTCCAAAAGCAATTCCCAAACTATAATTTTGGGTCAGCGTTTCTACGATATTTCCATCAATCGCAATGGCAGTATTTGCCAATGCAAAAAGTGGAAGTATGATAAATGCCACTGGTCGATGAAGAAAATGCTGCAAAATATACGAAGTTGATTTTTCATCGCCATTACCAAAAGGAATCGCAAAAGCCAACAAAACGCCCGTAATCGTAGCATGAACGCCCGAATTGAGCATAAAATACCACATAGCAACGCCCCCTAATAAATACGGAATTAGGTTTCGTACTTTTAGACGATTAAATACTAAAAGCACCGCAAAAATGCCAAGAGCAATGAAAAGATTCGTCCAAAAGATTGTCTTTGTATAAAAAATCGCAATCACGAAAATTGCACCTAAATCATCAATAACTGCGAGTGCTGTCAGGAAAACTTTGAGTGAAGTCGGAACTTTATTTCCCAATAATGATAAAATTCCGAGTGCAAAAGCAATATCAGTAGCCATTGGAATACCAATTCCTGCCTGCCCTTTTGTGCCATAAGTAAGCAATAAAAATAATCCAGCGGGCAGCAACATTCCACCAATTGCCGCAAAAATCGGCAGTAGAGCATCTTTGATATTCGATAATTCCCCTTGATAGATTTCACGTTCGAGTTCTAAGCCAATCAACAAAAAGAAGATTGTCATTAGTCCATCATTTATCCAATGAGAGATGCCATGACCTGCAAAATCAGTGTGCCAAAAATGTTCGTAGCTACTCGACCAAGTCGAATTAGCAATCAATAACGAAACCGCCGTACAGGCAATTAATGTGAGTCCGCCCGACTTTTCGCTTTCAAAAAAATCCTTAAATAACTTCGTCGGTTTTAGTTTCTTCAGTGTGTTTTTCATTTTCTTTAGTTTTCATCAGACCGAACATCATTACGAGTGCGGTTAGAATTATGACTTGAATAATTAATGATTTATTGGCCAAATCAATGGTTTGACCGAGTGGAATCGACAAAAACAACAAGATTGTAATTAGTCCACGAGGTGCAATAAATAAAATTGGCAGGAATTCTATTTTCATAAACTTCAAAAAGGCAGCTCTTAACAAATAAAGGCCAGCCGTGATAAGAATCGCCCACAGAATTGTATCAATGTTCAGAATTTCGGCAGTTTCTATTAAAAAACCAAACAATAAAAAGAATAAAGCACGAATCAAAAAGGCAATTTCGGTTGTCAATTCGCCAAACTTATGTACTTCTTTGTCAAGAATATCGGGCTGGAGTTTGTTAATAAGTTTGAAGCCTTTCAATTCATCAAGATTTCCCAAAAACAACCCAAAAAGCAAAATAAAAATCAATGCTGGTAAATGGTAGATTTTTGAAATGCTATAAATCAAAACAATCAACAGAATAATCGGAACAAATTTTACGTGATGCTTGATTCGGCTTAGTAAAAAGGCAAGTCCGAGTGTAGCCACAAACGAAACTACGATGATTAGAGCTAATTCTAAAAGAAAATGCCAGACAGAATCTGAGCCAATATTATCGTTGAGTGTGATAAAGTTGAAGAAAATCACGCCATAAATATCAGAAAGGCTACTTTCATAAGTGATAAACTCTCGGTTTCCAGAAGAAAGATTTTTTGCACTCGGAATAGCAATTGCACTGCTAATAATGGCAATTGGTATGGCATTTGCCATACCAATTTTGAACGAAACATTACCAAAATGCTGAAAAGCCCAAGCCAAAGCAAAACTAAACAACAGCATCGGAAAAAGTGCAACGATGGAAGACTTCCTAATCATAGGAAACTTAGATTTGTTTAGCTCTAATTCTAATGAACCTTCCAAGACAATCAGAATCAGACCAACAGTGCCCAGAATAGGTAAAATAGAAGTTAAATTTGGCACTCGTAGCTCAAAAAAATCGACACCTTGCCGTACAATCCAACCCAAAACGAGCAGTAAAATAACCGACGGAATTTTGGTTTTGGCGGAAGTAATATCAAAAATATAGGCTAAAAGTAGTAGCGTACAGATTGTTATAATAATTGTTGTAGTCATGCGTGTATGGGTTTTGGTAAGAAATAATTATTTGCCTATCGCCACAAACAAATATAGAAAAAATGAAGCATAATCTGATACTTTGAAAGCTATTATGTGTGCGAAAGTATTTACAGTTTGAACTATATCAATGAAAAAAGGCTTAGGAAAATTCTTTACTTTTATTGCAAAATGAATTAATCGTGAAAATTTGGGGTTAGAAGGTAACGGAATTTTGACTTTATTTTTTGAACTAATTAACTTTGCAAAAGAATTACAAGGAGCCAATTAAATTAACTATAAATTATTAATTATCAAGCATTTATAAACATAAAACAATATGACTTCACACTCAAATGAAAATACAATTTTAGATGATGTAAACTCTCCCGAACTCGACCAAAAAATTATGAGTCATGTGGCAGGAGATTTCATAAAAGTATCTGACCATCTGAAAGAAGCATCTTATCAAATCCGTAAACGAGGCTTTTCGGATTATCCGATTTTTGTGGTCAATCGTACCTTAGTTGAGGTCGGGCAAATGCTTTTCACAAGACTTGATTTTGAAACTGATTTCGATTATAAAGCATCATATTTAGATGAATTCGTACAAAGAAAACTTATCGGTGAAGAATCTGTTGAGCTTTTTAAGGAAAACTATAAAAATGCTGACGAGTATTGTTGCCTTTTTGTTATCGAAAATGAATTTGCAGGATTTATATTTATTCCTTTTCCAGAAGATTGAATGTAGTTTTCAGTCCACAGTTAACAGTCCACAATTGGCAATTTGAAGTCAAAATAAATTGATTATTCGACTAAAACGGCTAAAAACGATTGACAACTTGCCAACTGTGGACTGAAAACTGACGACTGCCCACTTTTATTTCTCTGCTCTCACAGTCGGGTATTTGATTCCGAGTTGCTCCAAATACGTTTTGTATTTTGTTGAATCATAATAATATTTGCTCATTTCTGGGCGGAATTTCTCCATTATTTCTTTGTTCAACTGAATAGCTGGTTTATCGTCTTTCGAAATAAGTGGTGTGTATTTTATTTCTTTCGTTTGCTCTTTATTGTAGTATTCCCAAGCATTTTTGATAATTTCTGGCTTGAAAAGCATATCCAAAATCGTTAGTGCCTCGGCTTTTGCTCCTGCTGTGCAACCTTTGTGGGCAATCGGTGTGGCCATCGTAATCGCATTCGCCCAATGGTGACCTGGCATTCCTGGCATATTTGATGGATAACGCAAGACAACTGTTGGCAACGACCACGAAATATCAGCAATATCATCTGATCCACCTTGACGAATGATATTTGGTGAATAAACTGGCTCGCTCATGGTATCAAGTTTCATGGCTAAACCATCTGCTTTGGGTGCTTTTAGCTCTTTTTGGCTTGCTTTTGCCAACATTTGGTCTTCTTCAGACCATTGTGGCAAACCTACACGCTTGATATTTTGATACATAGCGTCAGCAATTGGCTTATTGAAATGCCCAGGCCAAGCACTACCCAAGATCTCGTAAGTGAACTTTGTATCGGTCATCATGGCTGCACCTTCAGCTATTTTGATGCCACTTTCAAAGAGTTTTCTGATACGTGGATAAGTACGGTCACGGAAGTAATACCAAACAGTAGCCTTTGATGGAACAACGTTTGGTTGGTCACCACCATCCGAAATCACGTAGTGTGAACGCTGCGTTGTTTCTAAGTGTTCACGCTTATAATTCCAGCCTACATTCATCAATTCTACGGCATCTAAAGCACTACGTCCACGCCACGGAGCTCCTGCTGCGTGAGCGGCTTCACCTTCAAAATGAAATTTCACCGATACTAAACCATTATTTCCTGCATCGCCCCACGATACGCCCAGATTATCGCCTACGTGTGTAAAAATACAGGCATCAACATCTTTAAAATAACCTTCACGCACGAAAATCGCCTTCGCTCCCACTTGCTCTTCGGCTACACCAGGCCAAAGCACGAGCGTTCCTGAGATTTTATCTCGTTCCATTACTTCTTTCAGTGCCAAGACTGCCGTAATATTGAGAGCTTGACCAGAATTATGGCCTTCACCATGCCCTGGAGCACCTTCAACGATTGGGTCTTTGTAGGCCACCCCCGGTTTTTGTGATGCCTTCGGAATACAATCAATATCGCTACCAATGGCAATTACAGGCTTACCCGAACCCCATTTAGCAATCCAAGCGGTGGGCATTCCTGCTACACCTCGCTCAACTGTGAAGCCATTTTTTTCGAGCAGATTAGTTAAATACTTTGAAGTTTCGTATTCTTGGAAACCTAACTCGCCAAAGCTAAAAATTTGGTCGTTTACTTCTTGCGTAAACTTTTGTCGGTCATCAATTTTCTTGATAACCTCTTGTTTCAATAATTCGAGTTTGTCAGGAACTGGAGCAGCAACGGCTTTCTTCTTTTGCGAAAAAGCTAAGTTGCTCACAATCAACATGGTAGTGATGAAGATGTAAGTTTTTTTCATGATTTGGTTTAGTTTAGGTAAATTTGGTACTTCAAGAAAAAATTAAGGAAGACTTCGCTTGAGGCGAAGTCTTCCTTATTGATGCGAGTTACTTCGGAAACTTCGATTTATCTAAGCCTGGAATAATTTTTAGGGCGTTTTTGTAGTAAACTTTCTTCAAAACCTCATCCGAAAGTCCCATTCCATACATACGCCAGTAGGCGTGATATTTTTTGTGGTATGGAAAATATTCATCTTCACTTTCTAATACTCTGAAATAAGTTTGGTATTCGTCAGGAACCCACGAATCTTTTCCGAAAAGAATACGGTCTTGGCGTTTTTCAAAGAATTTCTTAGCCATACGTGGTTGGCGTCCTAACTCAGCAATTACCGCCCCGATTTCGGCATACATATTAGGGAACGTATCCATTAGGCTATCGAGTTTCGCCAAATTATTCGGATACCAACCCATGTGGGCATTGATAAACGTTGTTTTTGGATGTTTTCTGAATACATTGTGCTGCTGCTCAATGAGTTGCTCCCACGAATAGTCTTTTCCCGCGGCAGCATCACGCTTACGTCCAGGATGCGTTTTTAGTTCGAGCCAGCGTTCGTTTTGAGCATTGAGTGGGTCCCAGAAAGAAGCAGGGTCGGCGGTATGAATCAAAACAGGAATACCCAATTCGCCAGCTTTTGCCCAAATCGGGTCGATGCGAGCATCATCAACTGGCACGAGTTTTCCGTTGTCTTTTACGCTAAAACCAAGACTTTTATAAATTTTCAAGCCTTTTGCTCCACGTAGTTTTACGTCTTCTTCGAGCGTTTTTACGGCTTTGGCTGTCCAATCTGGTTCGTTAATTTTCGAAAAATCAATATTCGTGAAAACCGCAAAACGAGTGGGATAGTTGGTTTTTACAGCACTAATCATATCAACTAAACCAGCAGTACTTTTGGCTTCATCTTGGTTAAAACCTCGGCCACTCAAGTTTACCATCAATCCCATATTCATTTTGTCCATTTCGGTGATGAGCTTGGTAAGATTTTCTTTCGAGTTCATTTCCCATTGATGATTATGCACATCTATGAATGGAAATTTGGCACGTGTGATGGGTTTTCCAGGAACAACAAGCGTTGATTTTGGCTCGTATTCTTCGAATGTTACTGTGCCAGCATTATCACCAATTTTGATTTGTTGGGCTTGTAGAGAACTGATAGTCAGCATTGCACCGACTGTAAAAGCAAGTTTTTTCATTAAATAATGGTAGATTTTTCACACACATCAGACCTGAGGTGCAGAGGTTTGTGTAAAGATTATATAAATGTTTCATGCAATTTAATGAAAAACCGCTAAACTCATATAGTCAGTCAGGTGTTTTCGACAATCTACTTGAAATTGGCGATGTAATGACAAAAAAGGCGGGCTTTTATATACAAAAAGGAAGTATTCGCTTGAAGTGAATGCCGCCCAGCGAAGACTTCCTTAGAAAACACGTCAGACAAGTGGCACAGACGTTTGTAATTACTTATAAATCAATGCAATAGCATGAGCATCTAAACCTTCTTTTCGGCCAACAAAACCCATTTCTTCGGTGGTTGTGGCTTTGATTGAGATACAGTTTTCAGGTAAGCCCGTCACTTCCGAAATAGCTTTTATCATTTCTGGAATATATTTGCCGATTTTTGGTTCTTGCAAACAAACCGTTGAGTCAATATTTCCGATTTTATAACCTTCTTTTTCAAGCATTTCCACCACGATTTTTAATAAAATCTTACTGTCAATGCCTTTCCAACGTGGGTCAGTATTTTTGAAATGCTTACCAATATCTCCCATGGCTGCTGCCCCCAAAAGTGCATCGCACATGGCATGCAACAGTACATCAGCATCCGAATGCCCAACCGAACCCACTGTGTGCGGAATCTTTACACCACCCAACCATAAATCATAACCTTCACCGAGTTGGTGTACATCATAACCTTGCCCTATTCTTATATTCATAAATTACAGATTTCTTTTAGGCAAAAGTAAGGATAAACTTTTGCTTTCGGAAAGATGTTTTAACTTTGTGATTCGTACATTTTCGTACGAAGAATAAAAATAATCATTTTCATTCTAAATTTTTAATCGTGCTTTGCACTTTGCGTTCTGATGATTAACTACCAACATTTTACTTTAAAAAACGGCTTAGAAGTTTACGTCCACGAAGACCATACAACCCCAATGGCGGCATTTAACATTTTATATAATGTCGGCTCACGTGACGAAGATGAAAATAAAACAGGTTTTGCTCACCTTTTTGAGCATTTAATGTTTGGTGGCTCAAAAAATATCCCGTCTTACGATGAACCCCTGCAAAAAGTAGGTGGCGAAAACAATGCTTTTACCTCGCCCGATATTACTAATTATTATATCACGCTTCCCGCTCAGAATATCGAAACAGCCTTTTGGCTCGAATCTGACCGCATGATGAGCCTTTCGTTCGACCCAAAAGTGCTTGAAGTACAACGAAAAGTAGTAATCGAAGAGTTTAAACAACGCTATCTGAATCAACCTTATGGTGATGTTTGGCTAAAATTACGCCCCTTGATTTACGAAAAACATCCTTACCGTTGGGCAACGATTGGTAAAGAAATCAGCCACATCGAAGAAGCCACCATGGACGATGTGAAACACTTTTTCTATAAATATTATTTACCAAACAACGCTATTTTAGTGGTTGCGGGTGATGTAACAGTTGAGCAAGTAAAAGACTTATGTAAGAAATGGTTTGAACCGATTCCGGCAGGCGAGAAATATGTGCGAAATCTGCCACAGGAAGCTCCACAAACAGCCCCAAAATTCTTAGAAACTTCGGCAAAAGTGCCTTTAAATGCTATTTATAAAGCATATAATATGCCTGGAAGATTCGATGAGGAGTTTTATGATGCTGATTTATTGAGTGATATTTTAGGTCGTGGAAAATCATCGAGACTTTACACAACATTAGTTAAAGAAAAGCAACTGTTCAATAATGTTTCGGGCTATGTAACAGCCTCACTCGACCCAGGCTTATTGATGATTCAAGGAAACCTCAACGAAGGTGTAAATATTGAAGAAGCAGATGCAGCAATTGAAGAAGTTGTTGCCGAATTACGAGATAATACGCTGTCAGAAAACGAATTGAAGAAAGTAAAAAACCAAGCAGAATCGACTTTAGCTTTTGCCGAAGTAGAATTATTGAACCGTGCCATGAATCTGGCTTTTGCAGCAAACGCAGGTAATCCCGATTGGTGTAATGACGATGCCGAAAAGATTGCGAAAGTAAGCCCACAGAGTTTACAAGCAATGGCCAATAGACTATTCAGAAAGGAGAATTGCTCAACGATGTATTATAGAGCTGAAAAGTAATTTTGAATGACGAATTGCTCGAATGACGAGTTACGAATTATATGAACAATTCGTCATTCGAGCAATTCGTCATTTTTTCAATGCCCTTTCACCTCTACACCTTCTTCGTGTTTGTGCTTAAATAAGATAGCGAAAAGTATAGCTACAACTAATGAATAAATAGCAAATGTAAGCCAAATACCAGTCCAAGTTTTTGTACCATCGGCCAATGTGAAATATTTCTGAATCACGAATCCGCTAATCAAACTTCCCGAAACCGCTCCAAAACCATTGACCATCATCATAAATAAACCTTGAGCCGATGAACGGATTTTGGGGTCAGTATAAGTTTCGATAAACAACGAACCCGAAATATTGAAGAAATCGAAGGCCATTCCATAAACAATACACGACATAATAATCATCCAAAGTCCATCACTTGGGTTTCCGTAGGCAAAAAGCCCGAAACGTAATACCCACGCAACCATACTGATAAGCATTACTTGTTTAATTCCGAAACGTTTCAAAAAGAATGGAATCGCCAAGATAAAAAGTGTCTCAGAAATCTGCGAGATTGACATAATAATGGCAGGATATTTTACGGCAATCGAATCTTTGTAAATATCAACATTTGCAAAATCATGCAAGAAAGTATCGCCATAAGCGTTAGTTAATTGCAAAGATGCACCCAAAAACATCGCAAAAATGAAGAAAATCGCAATTTTTGGGTCTTTAAATAACTTGAAAGCATTCAAGCCCAATATCTCAACAAAACTTCTTTTATCAGGAGAACCAGCCAAAGGCGGGCATTTGGGTAAAGTGAGCGAGTAAATTGCCAATACAACCGCCGAAGCGGCTGCAATATAAAATTGATTGGCTGAAGTTTCGTTGTGAGTAAGGCTAATTACCCACAAAGCCACTACAAAACCGACCGTTCCCCAAACCCTAATTGGTGGAAAATCCTTTACGAGGTCAGTTGTATTATTGTTCTTTAGAATCGTGTAAGCAATTGAGTTAGAGAGAGCCAAAGTAGGCATATAGAAAATCACGCAAAGTAAAATTGCCCAAAAGAAATCATTCGGATTATCGACTTGTGGGATATAAACCAATACCAAAGCTCCGAGCAAATGCAAAATAGCATAAAGTCGTTCGGCATTGATGTATTTATCGGCAATAATACCTGCCAAAGTTGGCATAAACAATGAGGCAATTCCCATCGTTGAAAAAATAGCTCCAAATTCAGCCCCTGACCAACCTTTATTTTGAAACCAGTATGCTCCAATCGTAATGAGCCAACACGCCCAAATAAAAAACTGGAGAAAATTCATGACAATTAGTCTGTTCTTGATGCCCATAATCAAAGATTTGGTAATTAGTTTAGGTTATTTTAGTGATGTTAGTGTTATGTTTGGCAGAAAACGCCATTTTTATGCTAAAGTAAATAAAAAATCTGATTTTTATTTCTGTTGAATATCAACAAAGGCATTTAATGATGAAACGGCATTCCCTCTGAAACCACCACGAATCGGATTTATCAACTCTGCTTGTGCCGAAGAAGCCAACGCAATGTAGTGAAAATCGACAATTCGGCCTTCGGTTGGGTCGAAACCTCGCCAACCTGCCCCTGGTAAATAAACTTCTACCCACGCATGAAGTTCATGGGCTTGTAACTCGCTGCCGTAGCAATAGCCACTCACAAACCGAGCTGCCAAACCCATTGCTTTACAAGCTGCAATCATCAAAACGGCGTAATCTCGGCAAGTGCCTTTTCGAGAAATTAACGTCGTTTCGGGCGAGTTGGCAGCACCTTCGAGGCGTTTTTCATAAACAAAATTATATCGAATATATTTTGAAATTCGAGTCAGAAAATCGGTCGTTTTCCAGTTGGCTTCAGCCGCAATTTGTCGGGCAAACTGGTCGATAAGCGTAGTTACTCCCTCATCGGTCAGATATGGTTGTAACAACTCAGATTCCTTCTCTGGATACTTAAAAGGAAGTGTTTCAGCCCCGAATGGAAAATAGATAAAATGAAAAGGATTAACTTCGTTGGAAACAATTTCAACTTTTGCCCGAAAACTCAGTCTATCAGTTGATGTATCAAAAAACGCCACCGATTGAGCATTACCTTCTACATCAATATTTTTATAAAGGATGTTTGGAGTAGGCAAAATTTCAAGCTGAAAAGACACAATTTCCTGATTGGGAGAAGCTTTTGGCGTAAGATAGATTGTGTGAGGCGTAAGCGAAACAGAAGTTGAATAGCTGTAATAAAGGGTATGTTCTACACTTAGAGTCATCGGAGTTGCATTTCATTTTCTTTGAAAATAAATCTACAAAATAGAACGCAGATTATTATGAAAATTTGTATTTTTTGTAACAAAATCCATAATTATCTGCGTTCGTAGTTTATTCAACTTTACCTTAAATTTCAAGCGATTTCGAGAAAATTGGTTCCATCCAATCGGTTGGAAGCTTTTGTACGGAAGCATTCAGTAAGGCATTCCATTGATATGAAATTTGTTCTAAATCGGCTTTTTCGTAACGCTGTTCATTGATTTTAAAGCTATCTTTTTCGCACAAAATCACATCAATCGGAAAATCAACATCATTGGCACTTACACGGGTAGAATCAAATGCCAAAAAGCCGAGTTTCAGCACTTCCTGCAAAGAAGTATTATACTTCAGATTTCGATATAAAATTGGTTTTCCATAATTCGGCTGCCCAATGATGATGAATGGCGACCCCTCGGTTACTTCTATCCAATTTCCTTCGGGATACAGCATATATAATTTGTGTTCTTCGTCTTTTTCGAGTTGTCCACCAATGACGGCCGACAAATTGAACGACAAACCAGCTTCTCGCAGCGATGCTTTGTCTTCGGCAGCTACACGTTTTACCATATCGCCAAAGGCATTTACGGCTTTGTATAGTTTATCGAATTTGGTATCTTGTTCTTCCAAAACTTCTTTGAAATAGGTAATGGCTTTATCACGCACCGAACGCAAGCCAGAAGTCATGATAAACAACGAATGATGCTGCGATTGATGCACAAAAATTTTCTTATTGCTCGAAACTTCGCTTCCCGATGTGATGCGAGTATCGGCAATGGCCACAATTCCTTTAGCTACTTTTACTCCGAGACAAAAAGTCATTCTTTTTTAATTGATAATTGAGAATTAAAAATTGATAATTTCTATTCTCAGTTGTCCTTAATTCTTTTCGATTTTATGCTTCAACAGCCTTTAAGTCGAAATATGTATTGAAAATTTCGGCTGCTGCTGTATTGTTTTTTATCTGAAACTCATCCAAATAAGGGTGAAGACCTTTCTTGAAAACATCTCCGACCTCCGTGAATTCAATTTCGTGACGCAAACGAGTTATTTCTTTTTCAGCTAAATTTGAATATCCGCTGGTTAGTTCTCGACCCGAAATTTGATACAAGGAAAGTTCCGCCTGACGAATACAATAGAAAATCGAACGAGGAAAACTTTTATCCAAAACCAAGAAATCGACAATGTGCGAAGGATTGATTACTCGGTGCTGCTGACGATACATATTAAAGGCACTCACCGATTTAAGTACCGAAGTCCAAATAAGTAATTCTTGCGGCGACCCCATGGCTTGGTCGTCAGGTAGAAGTGTAAAATAACGCACATCCAAGAAACGAGAAGTTTTATCGGCTCGTTCAAGAAGGCGTCCTAAACGGCCAAAATGAAAGCCTTCGTTGCGAGTTACGGTCGAATCAATGATTCCAAAAAACAACTGACAACCTTCTTTGATTTCCTCAAAAAACTGTAATAATTGCTCAATTTCCCAGTTTTTAGCCGATTGAGTTTCGGAGATTTTTAGATAAAAAATATTTATATGCTCCCACATTTCCTTTGTGATGCTCTCACGAATAGTACGGGCATTTTCACGAGCATTGGCCAAACAACTATAAATTGAGTTCGGATTACGTTTATCAAACGTCATATAATCAATTACAGTATCTCGGTCAGCTACCGAATGATGCTCAAAAAAACCATAGTTATCGGCCGTGGCGATGAGAAGCGGCTCCCACTGGGCAGTCATGATTCCAGGGGCATCGAGGGTTAGATTAAGGTTTACGCTTACGAAACGGGCATAATTTTCGGCTCGCTCAATATAGCGATTAATCCAGTAAATGGAATTGGCGACACGACTCAACATAATTATCTTTGGTTTTATTGACGAAAACCAAAGATAATAAACGTAATTGAAAAAACAAGCAAAATATTAATGGGCAACTATTTTTTGATTTTATAGACAATCATAGCATGAAATAATTATACATTGAAAATAAAATTCACTATAAGTAGGTATTTTTTCGGCGAAATTCCTCGCTTACATTTGCTCAAAATAAAATTTAAAGTAAAGGTCTTGGTTTTAAGACACTATTTTTATAGTATAGCAGAATCAAACTAAGCATTATCAACCTAACCTCACGAAGATGTCCCCATCCTACAGGTTTTGTTTCCTCCACACATTTCCACAAGAATTTTACCCAAAATTAAGCATAGCCGAATTATAAACTAATTTATGATTCACCAAACTTTATGATTAGAGTTCTGATTGCCGACGACCATGTGATTGTAGCCGAAAGTCTGAGTATTTTGATTGATACAATGAATGGCATTGAGGTTGTAGGCACAGCCAATAACGGTTGGCAAGTGCTAACTTTTTTGGAAACCAACGACGTAGATATTGTACTGGCCGATTTGCACATGCCACTCATGAATGGCATTGAAACAACCATCAGAGTTCGAGAAAAATATCCAAAAGTACGAGTGATGCTACTCACGATGTCGGAAGAACCAGCGGTAATTAAAGAAGCATTGGTAGCAGGAGTTGATGGTTATATAATGAAGCGAACTGAGCGAAAAGAGCTCGAACTGGCTCTAAAAACAGTAGCGAACGGGCAGCGGTATTTTAGCGAAACGGTAGTAATGCGATTAGCTCAATTGCCCAATCAGAATACACCAAGTGGAAAAGATGAGGTTTCGGAACATATACCACTTACGCCACGAGAGATTGAAGTAATGCAGCTCATCATACAAGACCTAAGTAATGCAGAAATTGCTGAACGAATTTTTGTAGGTATAACTACAGTAGAAACGCATCGTAGAAATTTGATGAAAAAAGTAGGTGTAAACTCGGCACTGGGGCTGATGCGTTGGGCTATGAAAAATGGATTTTTGAAGTGATTATTTAACAATTAAATTTATAACTATTATGGCAACCCAATTACCCCAACTAACAGTCGAACATAAGGAAATAATTCTATCTAAGATGCAAGGAGAATCTGATAGTAATGGCTCTGAAAAGCTGGTTTGTATTTTAGGTGAAATCATCTTAAAAGAAAAGAACTCTCCAGGATGGTGGATAAAAACCTATAAATTTCTTGATAGCCAACCACTCAACCCTAATAAGATTGAAACTGATGGTGGTGAGTTTTTCTTTCTAGAAGATAAAGTGAAAGATATTTTTAAAATACCAAATACTGATTTTGCCTATTTCTTTATTTCATCAGATGACTTCTTGACATCTAATGCAGGAACTCAGACTCCGTGTACTCGCAATAAAATAGAAATAGCTTCGCAAGGTACAAGTCTTTCTTATATTAAAGCAATCGTTTCTCTAAGATAGGAACTTTAACTTCATAATTATATTGATTGATGGAGAAAGTTCCTCCTATCGAATTTACTCTATTTTTTATACTACTTATTCCCTTTCCTTTAATAACAATTGGGCTTGATGCTGAATCAGAATAATCTTCTACAAACTCCAAGAACAATGTCATTTCACTAACTAATAAACTAATAGAAAAATTGCTTGACTTCGAATGTTTGATGGCATTATTTAGTAGTTCTAAACAAATAGAGTAAATTTCAAATTCAATTTTCGGGTTAAATCTAATATTTGATATATTATTATAAAAACGAAACCTTTTTTCTGTGTTATTATTGACATCACCAAGAATTTGTGTAATTGCAAAGGATAAACCATACTTTTCCAAATCAACGGGTATTAAGTTATGGGATATATTTCTTACTTCTTCGTAAGCCAACTGTAAAACTTCATTAACTCTATTTAAAATTTGTGTCTCACCGATTGTCAAAGTTGAGTTTGTAAATCCCATTAAACCAAATCTCATTGCAGATAGATACCCTCCAAGTGTATCATGGAGTTCATCAGCAACTCTTTTTCGCTCTATTTTTTGACCTCTATAAAGAGCCTCTTCTATTTCTCGATTCTTACGTATTAGATTTTCGTTAGCCAGACTTAATTCTTGGGTTCTTTCGAGAATTTTATCTTCCAAGTCGATATTCATTTTCTCTATCGCTTTGTTTAGTTCTAACAATTCTGACCGTTGGTCATTTATTATCCTATTTTGTACAGAAAGTTTCCTATTAGCCTTGATTACCAGCCCAATCACAACCAATAATACAACTACCCCTATTATTAAAAAAAGCAGGTTTCGTTTTTGGCTTTTTATCTCCTTTTCCCTTTCCTTATCAAGTAGCTTTTGCTTTTCGTTTTCATACTTAAGGTTTAAACTTGATATATTTTTTTGTTTCAAGTCTTCATCTATTTTTTTTCTAATTTCATCTGCTTTTATAAAATACTCGTAGGCTTTTTCTGTCTTATTTTCTTGAAAATATAATTCTTTCAATGCAAGGTTAGCATCATAATCAAGATTAAGTAATTTATTTTTCTCAGCAATATTAGTAGCCTTTATGTAATACTTGATAGCTTCCAATTTTCGGTTTACTTTTTCCAATATCCTACCCATATCAATGTAGGATTCTGCCATAAGATATTGGTTGTTGAATTTTTCATAGTAAAAGATTCCCAACAATTGGTTTTCAATAGCTCGCTTATAATCTTTTTGTTTGGCGTAATAATTTCCCAAATTATTAAAAATGACTCCGATACCAAATTCATCTTTAATCTTTTCAAAAATATTCTTTGCTTTATTAAAATAAATCAAACCTAAACTATCTTGGTTTAATCTACCATAACAAAGACCAATATTATTTAGAGCATAACCAGCGAAGGTCATCATATCAGATTTAATAAAAAGCGGAATAGCTTTATTATGATAATATATCCCTTTGTGATTATCGTTTAATTTTCCGTAGCTGGAACCTAAATCATAATATATTCTTGCCGTCAGTGAGTCTTTTTTTATTTTTTCTGCATAGACAAGAGCTTTTAAGTTAGATTCTATTGCCAAATCATACTGCCCTCTGATATTATACGACATACCGATTCGGTGTAAAGCAGCTCCCGTTCCATAATCCCAATCAATATTTTGGGATTTTTGATAAGCATTTTGGGCAAAATAATAGGTAGAATCAGGGTTTTGATAATCAGCAAACTGTATAAATGAACGGTTCAGTAAGTTTTCAATATTCTTTTTTACATCAAGTTTTATATCCTGTCCATGGCAAACCCCAACAATTAATAATAGACAACAAAATATGCTTTTTTGCTTATTGGTTAAGAATAGCATTCTGTTTGTTCTTTAAAGTGTTAATCGGTTTTGGGTAAAATGTAGTCAACGTACTATTATTAGTAGCAACTCCTAATTCTATTGACAAGATCGCAGCGGGGTGAATGATTAATGTATCAGTTGATGATTTTATAAAATGTGTCTTTTCCCAATTGGTTAAAGTAACCAACATTTCTGAAACCTTTCCTTTACTTGAAGGCATATCTATTACGTATTCAGTTTTATTAACTTTAATAATAGGTGCTACATGGTACTTCCATTTGATATCAAGTTTAGAAGAACAAACGCATTTTCCTTCCACTTTTGACATATAAAAAGCTTTTTTAGTTTCTATCCCCTTTTTATCAAAAAATTGATTAATATACTCAGCAATTACTTGGCAACCGTTAGTGCATAAAAAATCAAAATTGTCTTTCCGCATTTGTGTTATGCACTCGTTGATAAGAGACGTAGTTTGTCCGATTGACAAATTGACCTGCTTACCACTATTTTCATGTTTTCTAAAGTCTGGATGACTCTTAATAAAGTGTTCTATTGATGCTGTACACTCTACCATCTTTTTTGGGTCGCAAACATTATCATCAATGGAAGTCGCTCCTGTCAATTTAATCTCTTCGATAAAATGATTGTTTAAATTTACTTTAATTTTAGCAAAATCTTGTGTCTTGATTATAGAATCCAGCAGCATTAAATTAACTTCGTAGTTTTTACTGTTTTTATACAGAAAAAACTTTTTACTATTGTCCTCCTTATCTTGAACATAATAGCCATTTTTCATAGGCTGGCTCAACTCTGGAGTAATTAAGACTTTTGTTTGCTGTGCTAAAATGGTATTACTTGCAGCTAAAAACAAAATTATTAAATGTTTTTTCTTTATTTTATATTTCATATATTAATCCAAGTGAGTATGTTGTTATGTAAAAAAACCATAGATATATATTTAAAAGAGTTAGGTGTAGATAGTGAAGTTTCACGTATTATTCTATTGAATAATTCCCGAAACTTTTGTTTTAAAGTTTACCTAAAACAAAAGGATGGTTTTTTCCTAAAACAAGTAAAGAATAATTCAACAGAGTCAATAAAGTTATTTCAAAGAGAATCCATTTTTTATACTTTCGTTGAAAAAAATAACATAGCCTCAGTAAGACGGCTACTACCAAATTTTTTAGGGTATGATTCTCTATTTAACATTGCTATTTGGGATCTCATCTCTAACGGTATATCCCTTAAGAAATATCTGCTAAAAAAAGAAATAACTTCTTCAATAACAAGCAAAATTGGTAATATTTTAAAAGAATATAGTGAGATTCAATTATCTAAAGAAATGCCATTTGAGCCTCTCTATAATCCCTTCTTTATTGATATTAGCCAATCTCATAATATTTTAAAAGATAATATTTTTATGGACTATATTTTCAATAATGAGATTTTAATTGAGGGTTATGAAAAAGTAAAAAAAATGTGGTGCATCAATAGCATTGTTCACACGGATATTAAGTTTGAAAATTTTCTAATACATCAGAAAACTTCTCATATTTACTTAACTGATTGGGAAGGTGCTTCGTTAGGGGATATTAACTGGGATATTGCATGCTGTCTGCGAAATATTACATTAGAAATATTATCAAAAGAAAAAATTGTGCTAATCAATAGCTACACACCATTGAACCCAATTTTAGATAATAATATTTTGATGAAGTCATTAAAGGCATTTCTTCAAAGCTGTGAGATGGAATTTGACGAAACAAGAAAAACAAAACTTATATGCTTTTTTGCAGTGGCAACTATTGACAAATTATTGGAAGTCGCTGGTGCTGAAAATCATTTAAACAAAAGAGATACTCAACTGATATTATTAGCTGAAAGTTTACTCAAAACACCCAGTCTGTATTTTAAAATATGGGATTAAATTTGAATACTTCATGAATAATTACTACAAACAAATAGCACAAATCGTAAATGAAATAGAAATATCTTCGTTAGGTAAGGTTTTCATTCAATCACTACCCCTTAAACACGATTATATTATTTCAATGTTTGAAATAGATAAAAAACAACAAAGGGAAAAAAAATTGACGGCTGAAATATATAAATATTTCTATTCAAAAGGTTCAGATGGGGATTTATATTTAAATAACCCAAAGGATTATTTAAATATTCTTCGAAAAGCCAATATCAGTAAAAACAAAATAATAAAAGGCTTTAAAGTTATTTCCGTTAATAGTGATGGCAGTATAATTGCTGAAAACAAAAACCTACGTAAGCTTATTCATAGTGGTCATTTCTTAAATATATCGTCAACTAATTCTGAGACAAAGCCAGGGAATATAATACAAATTTATTCACCGAAAGAAGTAATAGACCCAAACGATAGTTTTTACTATGTTTTAGGAAATACTATTAACTACGATTATCCTCAAACCTTGGTAAGATTTTATTTTAACCTTCATGCAATAAGCAGCACTCTTATTATTAGGGAACTTTCAGATAAATTAAATAAACATAAAGTTTTTTTTCACTTTAAATGCCTTAAAAACCCTAATTTATATAATCGACCAGATGCAGGTGTATTGTATTTAAACAAGTATGATTTATCCGTTAGTTGGACAGTAATCAAACCTATTTTCAATACATTGAAAAATAAACTAAAAACCGCAGTCCCATTATTCACCCTAAAACTGTATGATGGTATCGGCTTCGCCGAAAATCCTCCAAACCCCAATGAAAGTTTTGGAATGAGTCGTTGTAGGTTGATTGCGGAGGGAATCGGGCAGGCACACGAAAATAAACTTCCCAAATCAGAATGGGTTAATTATATCATTACCCACATAGAGAGCCAAGGCTATGACCTTGAGAAATTCTACTTAAACCCAAACTCAAGATTTCCTTATGACTTTAATTAAGACATTCTATAGACAAAATCAAACTTTTCTCAACAATCTACTGTCCAGACAGTAGATAAAATCATGGCAAAGCAGTATTGAACGGTAGCGTAACTTAGCGGAGATTTGTATCGTTACTCCGATGCTCAAAACTACTGCTTGCTATGAACCCTAAAGTAAAACTTTTCCTTGCTGATAGCTATCAACTTTTCGCCGAAGGATTGTCGATGATGTTGGCACTATCCGATAATTTTCAAATTGTCGGTATTGCCAATAATAATCGAGATCTGATCAATTCTCTTCAAAAATCTACCTGTGATATTCTTATTATTGACGCTAATTTTTTCTTTCAAGGAGATTTAACACTTCAAAAAAGACTAAAAGATATTTATACTGGTAAAATATTGATTCTGCACGATTCAATAGCGGCTTCTTGTCTAAAAAAAATCTCATTTATTGCCGACTGCTTTGTCTCTAAATGTAGTAATCAACACTACTTACTTGAATGCATCAAAAAGGTCAATAATGGAATGAAGGTCAAACTCGCTAAAGAATCTCTCTTTAGTAGCCTCAGCACTGAATACCAGCACGAACTCGTGGCCCGCTACTCACTCACAACCCGTGAGTTAGAAGTAATTAGGCTCATAGCTCTCGAATTCTTATCAGCCGAAATCGCTGAAAAGCTGTGTGTGAGTGAATTTACGGTTGATACTTATCGAAAAAATATCACTCGAAAACTCAATGCTCGCAATGTTGTGAGTATCGTCAATTTTGCTCATCGCTGGCAACTTGTTTAATTACTCTTCGCTCAAACTCCTAAATATATAGCCTTAATGACTCCTCTCAAAACTCCCGAAAACAACGAGATAACTTATCTCGAAGCAGACATTAATTATACAATTTTCCATCTAAAAAATGGAAAAAAGATGATATCATCCTTTACACTCAAAAAGTACGAAACTGATGTTCAATTAAATGGTTTTTTGCGTGTACATAAATCTTTTTTGTTGAATCCTCAATTTATCAAGCATTTTGACCAAAAAGGGAAAAAAGGCACAATTCAACTTACAAATGGCAAAATCTTAGAGGTCTCACGCAGAAAACTGACTATGGTGAAAAAACAAATACACCTCGACCAAAACAAAAGCTTATGATTTACGTCCTATTCTGATTCATTCATCGTTTTTTCTTAACTTGCTCGCTCAACCCGAGCAAGTTATTTTATGCAAACCATCATCACGAACGCCACCGTTCACACAGGAACGGAAGTACTTCAGAATCACTCAATTATTATCGAAAATGGTAGAATTTCAACGTCTGACCACAGGCGGGTGGCGTTCCACTCTGACGCAAAAACCATAGACTTGGCAGGCGAACATATATCAGCGGGATTTGTTGACACGCACATTAATGGAGGTGAAAAGTTTTATTTTACTCAACACGCCAACGAAGAAACCATAGAAGATATTCATGAGTCAAGCCTCAAACTTGGTACTACGCACGTACTGCCTACGCTCATTACTTCACCACTCGAAAATATCTTGAAAGGAATCGAAGCAACTCGCAGTTTTTTACTCAAAAATTCAACGGGCGGCGAACCGCACTCAGGCGTGCTTGGAATGCACCTCGAAGGTCCATTTCTGAATCTTGCCAAACGTGGAGCTCATTTGGCTCGATATATCAAAAAACCAAGTAATAACGAGTTAGAAGAAATCATAAAATACGGCAAAGGAATTATCAAATTAATGACCATAGCCGCCGAAAACTTTACGCCCGAACAAATTGATATGCTGCTCGAAAGCGGCATAAAAATCTCGCTTGGGCATTCAAACGCTACTTACAAACAAGCAAAACAAGCTTATAATCAAGGAATTACACTTTGTACGCATCTCTACAACGCCATGACACAAATGGGCCACCGTGAACCTGGGGTTGTGGGTGCAACTTTTGATAGCCCAGAAGTTTATGCTCCAATTATCTTAGATGGTTTTCATTGTGATTATGCCGCCGCTCGAATTGCCTATAAAATCAAACAAGATAAACTTTTCTTGATTTCGGATGCTCTTTTTGTAGGTGAAAAGGTAAAACAATTTCAATGGGAAGAGTTTGATGCTTATCTCGAAAACGGACAGTACCGAAACTCAGAAGGGAATCTGGCAGGAGCAGCCGTCTCGATGGCCGATTGTGTCAGAAATGCCGTTGAAAAAGTAGGAATTTCGCTCGAAGAAGCCATCAAAATGGCAACTATTCGCCCTGCAAAAGCTTTGGGTATTGATGCCGAAATCGGACAAATTGCCGAAGGCTTTCCTGCTAAATTTGTTGTTTTTGACGAAAAATTGACTAACTTCACCCCATTGATTTTATAATTCATCTTTTCAAAACTAAATTTCACTACCATGAACAACTTATTTAGAGGATTAATCGCTGGCTACGGAGCAAAAAAACTCGGCGGAGGCTGCTTCGGCACAATCATCGTTTTCGTAATTATTTGGGTAATTTTGGGTCAGTGTAGTTAAAAATAAAGATTTTATGAAAGCCATTTAAGCACTAAATACAGCTTAAATGGCTTTTGTGTTTCCAAAAAATCGTACAACAATTTTCCAAATTGTTTCGCACACATTGACAATTTGGAAAATTGTCGTACAAGCTCTCAAACCATTTCTTCCGAAAAACCGTTATTCAGAAGAAGCTCATTTTTCATTTTCAATTCTACATTATCCATTAAATACATGACATTCGATAAGAATATTTTAAAAATAAAAACACTTGGCGAATTAAAAGCCAGCGGCTACTGCCCAAAATCCATCAAACAAGAACTTCGTGATAATTTAGTTGAGAAACTTAAAAATAAAGAGTCGGTTTTTCCAGGAATTTGGGGATACGAAGACACCGTTATTCCCGATGTTGAAAAAGCGATTCTTTCGATGCACCACATCAACTTACTGGGTTTACGTGGGCAAGCAAAAACTCGTATTGCTCGCCTGATGGTCAATCTTTTAGATGAATATGTGCCAATTGTGGAAGGTTCTGAACTCAACGACGACCCACTCGAACCACTTTCACGATTTGCCAAAGATTTAATTGCCGAAAAAGGTGACGCAACCCCTGTCGCATGGCTGCACCGTGACGAACGTTACAATGAAAAATTGGCAACGCCTGATGTTTCGATTGCCGACTTAATCGGTGATGTTGACCCTATCAAAGCGGCTACATTACGCTTGCCTTATTCTGACGAACGTGTGATTCACTTTGGTATGATTCCACGCTCACACCGCTGTATTTTTGTGATTAACGAATTACCCGACTTACAGGCTCGTATTCAGGTTTCGTTGTTTAATATTTTGCAAGAAGGCGATATTCAGATTCGTGGTTTTAAACTTCGTATGCCGCTTGATATTCAATTTGTATTCACGGCAAACCCCGAAGATTATACCAATCGTGGAAGTATCGTAACGCCACTCAAAGACCGTATTGATAGCCAGATTGTGACTCACTACCCGAAATCTATCGAAATTGGGCGTAAAATTACCGAACAAGAAGCTATCATTAAAGATGGTCAGAAGAAAATCGTTGTGAATGATATTCTGAAGGATTTGGTTGAGCAAATCGCAGTTGAAGCTCGCCAAAGCGAATATGTCGATGCCAAAAGTGGGGTTTCGGCTCGTATGACAATTTCTGCTTATGAAAATTTATTAAGTTCAGCAGAAAGACGTTCATTAATTAACGGTGAGAAAAACGTAAACGCAAGGGTATCAGATATTTACGGAGCAATTGCTGCCATCAACGGAAAAATCGAATTGGTTTATGAAGGAGAAGTAGAAGGCCCAGTTTATGTGGCTCAAAGCCTCATCGGGAAAGCTATGCGAACGGAATTTTTGAAATATTTCCCGAATCCAGAAGCTGTAAAGAAAAAGAAATCGGGTAAAAATCCGTTTCAACAAGTTTCAAATTGGTTTGGCGAAGGCAATATAATTGATTTCACGAATGACCTCACCGACCGAGAATATCGTGCAAGATTGAAAACAATTGAAGGCTTGGAGGAATTGGTAGAAGGCTACCACGAACGTTTGGGCGAAGATGACAAACTTTTTATGATGGAATTTGCTCTTCATGGTTTGGCTGAATACTCTCTTATCAGCAAGCAAAACTTGGACACAGGTCTGCAATTCAAAGATTTATTGGATAGTATGTTCGACCCCAATAAGATGAATTTCGGCGATGACGACGAAGATGATTTTAGATAAGAATCTTGAATAAACGTATAATGAATAAGGGCAAATCTTGATTTAGATTTGCCCTTTTCTATTATGAATTATAAACTTCTTTTCGATGTCCTATCCTTACAATTTCAACAATTTTTATTGTGTCTTCTATTGAATATAAAATACGATAATCACCAACTCTTGTTCGATAACGATTTTCTTCTCCTTTCAATTTTTTACAGTTAGAAGGCCTTGGTTCGGTCGCAAGTGCTTGAATTTCAGGTACTATCCGAGCAATTAATTGATTAGACAACCTTTTTAGCTCTTTAACTGCTGATTTTGTAAAGATAATCTTATACATAGCATTAGCCTTTATACCTGCCTTCTGTTTTTAATTCATCTAAGATAGACTCAAGAGAAACAGTTTCTTCATTTTTTCGTTCTTCAAAAACCAAAAAATCGAAAAAATCTTCTAAGCTTTTTCCATGCTTACGAAGGTTGATAACAACATCAGTCCGCTCTCCTTTATCATCCGTAATATATCTTACTCCTGTCATTGTGGTATTGATTTTTGACAAATATAATCAAATTATTAACCTCACCCCAACTTCGCCAAAGCTTCTTCTAAAGCTTTGATTTTAGTTTCGGCATCGGCTAATTTTTGGCGTTCTTTTTCGATGATTTCTGGTTTTGCATTTTGTACAAAACGCTCATTCGACAATTTCGCTTCAGTCGATTTTTTGAAACCAATGATATAATCTAAATCTTTTTGTAGAGCTGCTTTTTCTTCTTCTACATCCAAATTTTTGCCTAAATCAATCGTTAGTTCATCGCCTTTGATAACGAAACTCATACCATCCGCTTTATCGCTAACGTATTGAATAGCAGAGATATTCGCCATTTTCTTGATTAAGCCCGATAAAGTTTCGTAACGTGCTTGATTCTCGGTTTTAACTGCCAATGGTAACGCTTCTTTTGGTGAAATTTGCTTTGAGTTTCGAGTATTACGAACCGTCGAAACGATTTCATATAATAATTCAAAATCAGCTAAAAGGCTTTCGTTTACTTCGCCACCTTTCGGGAATGCTGCCAAACAAATTGAATCGTTTGTACCTCTTTCCTTAATCGACTGCCACAATTCTTCCGAAATAAATGGCATCCAAGGATGAATCAAACGCATCAATTCATCGAAAATTTCGAGCGTTGCATCATAAGTTTCTTGGTCGATTGGTAAGCCTTTTCCGTCAACGTAAGCTGGCTTAATCATTTCCAAATACAACGAACAGAAATCATCCCAAATGAGGTTGTAAGTACTCATCAAGGCATCCGACATTCTGAATTTATTGTAATGGTCGAGCGTCTCGGCAACTACTTTATTCATTTTAGTTTTAAACCAAGATACTGCCAGTCTATTGCTCGCTGGTGCAACTTCTGAACTTGTCTCCCATCCTTTGATTAAGCGGAAGGCATTCCAGATTTTATTGCTAAAATTACGTCCTTGCTCGCATAGTTTTTCATCAAAAGGCAAATCATTTCCTGCGGGCGAACTAAACAACATTCCTGTACGAACACCATCTGCACCGTATTTTTCAATCAATTCGATTGGGTCAGGTGAGTTACCCAATGATTTCGACATTTTACGGCCTTGTTTGTCTCTTACGATACCCGTCAAATATACATTTTTGAATGGATATGTACCTTTATATTCATATCCCGCAATAATCATACGTGCTACCCAGAAGAACAAAATCTCAGGGGCAGTTACTAAATCATTGGTCGGGTAATAATAGTTAATATCTTCATTATCAGGGTCTTTAAAACCATCAAAAACCGAAATTGGCCATAACCACGAGCTAAACCAAGTATCCAAAACATCTTCGTCTTGCGTAAGGTCGGTTTCGCTCAACGCAAATAATTGATATTTATCACGGGCAATTTTCAAAGCCGCTTTTTTATCTTTTGCTACGATACAAGTGCCATCTGGCATATAAAACGCAGGAATACGATGTCCCCACCAAAGTTGGCGACTGATACACCAATCTCTTACGTTTGCCATCCAATGGTTATAGGTATTCTTGAATTTCGGTGGAATCAACTGAATCGAATCATTCATTACGTTTTCCAAAGCTGGCTCCGAAACTCGTTTCATTTTCAAGAACCATTGCAACGAAATCTTCGGTTCGATAATCGCACCTGTACGCTCAGACGTTCCAACTGTCGATTTGTAATCTTCTTCTTTTACTAAATTGCCCGATTCGGCCAATAATTTAGCAATTTTCTTACGAGCCACAAATCTATCTTCACCTACCAAAATCAAGGCTTTTTCGTTTAATTTGCCTTCGTCGGTCAAAATATCAATGATTTCTAAACCATGTTTTTGTCCGAGAGCGTAGTCGTTTTGGTCGTGAGCAGGTGTTACTTTCAAACAACCCGTTCCGAATTCCATCGTTACGTATTCGTCGGCAATAATCGAAATTTCACGGTTGATTAACGGAATCCTTACTTTTTTACCAATCAAATCTTGGAAACGCTCATCGGCAGGATTTACACAGATTGCAGCATCGGCCATGATGGTTTCGGGGCGAGTTGTGGCAATCGTTACACTTCCCTCCTCTCCATCGTATCTAATATAATACAATTTCTGCTGAACATCTTTCATGATAACCTCTTCGTCCGAAACCGTTGTTTTGGCTTGCGGGTCCCAGTTTACCATGCGGTGTCCACGATAAATATCTCCTTTGTTATATAAATCAACAAAAACATCAATTACGGCATCATACAAACTTGGCTCCATCGTGAAGCGAGTTCTGTCCCAATCGCACGACGCACCGAGTTTACGGAGTTGTTGTAAGATAATGCCACCGTATTTTTCAGTCCATTCCCAGCAATATTTTAAGAATTCTTCACGAGTAAGGTCAGCTTTATTGATTCCTTGCTCTTTCAGCATCGCCACAACCTTGGCTTCGGTAGCGATAGAAGCATGGTCAGTTCCTGGCACCCAACAAGCCTCTTTGCCTTCCATACGTGCTTTGCGAGTCAATACATCTTGAATCGTATTGTTGAGCATGTGGCCCATGTGCAAGACACCCGTGACGTTTGGCGGAGGAATCACGATAGTATAAGGCTCTTTATCGGGATTTGGTTTCGACTTAAAGTATTGATTATCAATCCAATACTTATACCATTTGTCTTCTATCTCTTTCGGATTGTACGTTTTGCTGATTTCTGCCATTATTCTTTGAGTCAACAGTCGATAGACGACGGACGACGGTTTTTGTTTATGATGGTGCAAAAATAGCGAATCTTGGGCATAAAAAAACCTTATAGGTTTGAAAAAACCTATAAGGTCTGTGAACGAATTAAAAATCAATTAGCATCAAAAATCTTTCCTGAACCTGAAATTCGTTGGCTGATGCGTGGATTTCCTCTAAACCATACACTTCCGCTTCCCGAAATAGTTACACCAAGTTTACTCAGTGCGGTGGTTTCACAACGTCCCGAACCACTTATCACGATGTCCGAATTATCAGCGTGCATTCCAAACGACTCAATTTTTCCACTTCCTGACACATCATAAATACCATTATAAGTATCTCCTTCCATGAAAATCAGTCCAGAACCACTCAAATCGGCTACTAAATCATTTTTCACATCTAAGGCTACATCAATCAAGCCGCTGCCCGACAAACGTAGATTCATGTTTTTCGAGAAAATCTTGTTATCGCTGATTACACGGCCACTTCCCGAAACAAAAATAGCGTTGATGTCAGGTACTTGTACATAGATTTTCACGTTGTGGCTGCTACGAAGACGGCCGTTATCATCTAAAATCAAGGTATTTCCGCTTACTCGGCTATAAACTAAATCAATGATATTACTTTCGGCAGTAATTTCAATGTCTTTCGTATTTCCTTGACGAACAATAACTTCGGCAGGAAAATACAATTCGATTTTATTGAAATATGCCATTCGACGGTATTCGGTCTGAACAATGCCACTTCCTTCGATGATGTTGTAGGTATTACAAGATGACAACCCAAATACTCCCAAAAGGATTGTGAAGATTACGATAATTGAACGTTTCATGATGATGATTCTATGTTAGCTTTTTATAAAAATTGTTGTCTTTGATGATAAGATGCTATAAGTTTGTAAGGAGTTGCTCGTTGATTTGTTAATGACAAGTTAACAGCATTTTTCCCTCATAATAATCAACCTTATTTATAAAATGAAGACACTTTGGGGTGTAGATTTAGGCGGTACGAAAATCGAAGGCGTGGTGATGAATGCCGAAAACAATGAAATTTTAGTAAGAAAAAGAATTCCGACCGAAGCCAGCAAAGGTTACGAACATATCATAAGTCAAGTCGTAAGATTGATTGATTCAATCAAAGAAGAAATAAACATCGCTCCAACTGCTATTGGTTTTAGTACACCAGGCACAACCGACCCAACTACGCAGACCATGAAAAACTGCAATACGACGTCGATGAATGGAAAGCCCATGAAAGCCGACCTTGCAAAAGCTCTCGGAGTGCCTGTTGAGTTGGCTAATGATGCCAATTGTTTTGCTCTGGCCGAGGCAACGATGGGAATTGTGAAGGATGTTTTACCCGATGCAAAAGTTGTTTTTGGCGTAATTCTCGGCACTGGTGTTGGTGGTGGCGTTATTGTAAATGGTCAAGTAATCAATGGAAGGCACGGAATTGGTGGAGAATGGGGACATAATTTCTTTGAAGAAGATGGTGTAATGTGCTATTGCGGGAAAACTGGTTGCAACGAAAATGTATTTTCTGGCCCAGCTTTGCAGCAATATTATAAGAAATTGAGCGGAAACGACCTAACAATGAAGGAAATCTACGAACTTCATCAAGCAGGAACTGACCTGCACGCAACTGCTACGCTCAATCATTTGATAAAATCTTTCGGACGTGCCATTTCTTCAATCGTCAATGTACTTGACCCCGATGCTATTGTAATTGGTGGTGGTGTAGGCAATATTGATATGATTTATGAGGCTTTTCCCAAAGAACTCAAAAACTGGATTTTCAATAACCGCAAAGTAGAAACGCTTTTCTTAAAACCAAAACTCGGCGATAGTGCAGGTGTTTTTGGTGCGATTGAGTTGGTTAGGGGGTATTGAGAAGGTTTATATTTACCACAGAGGCACATATTACACGAAGTTTCACGGAGAATAATCTATGAAAGTCTGTGGAATCCGTGCCTCTGTGGTGGCCGACGCTTGGTGGAAATACCTTTCTCACTTCCGCTTCAAAATCAAAGCAACGATTAGTGAAACAACCAAACCTACTGGCAAAATTTCCATATAAGTCAAGAATATTACTCCTAATGGATTTTTGTACATTTCTTTGTACGTTTCCATTTCGGCAGTTTGTGCCTTAATTTCTGCGGTACTTGCTCCATTTGCTTTAGCGGTTTCAATTGCTTGTGAACAAAATTTATCCATAAAATCAGGAATGAAAAAGTAATAGTCCACCAGCCACGTAATTACATACATTGATGAAGCAATAAGAGCAATTAAAAAACCGATTTGAAAGGCTTTACCAAACGAAATTACCCCAGCATTTTCTTTGTCTCTAAAATTTTTCACGCCCACAAAAACAAATGAAAATGCTAAAATCATGGCGGAATAACCCACCACCATACTGCCATTGAAATTGTTGTAAGCATAGCAGTAAGCCATTGAACAAAGCAGAAAAACTGAAATGATAAGCCCCGAAATTAGGCCGTTGGTAAGTATTATTTTTTTCATGTTGTTTGATTTGGTTTATGCCACAAATCTGAAAGTTTTAGCATAATTTCGAGTCATACTTTTGAGTGATTTTTATAAAAATTGGCTTTTTCATACTAAAGTACTAAGTCAATTATGCAATCAGACTCAATCTTTTTGCTTTTTCTACTGCTTGTGTACGGCGTTTTACATCCATTTTTTCAAATACTTTCGAGCTGTGAGTTTTGATAGTATTGAGCGAAACAAAAAGCCTTTCGGCAATTTCTTGATTGCTCAGTCCATCGGCCATTAGTTGCAAAACTTCGAGTTCACGCTTACTTATTCCAAGCTCATTCATCACTTCTTCATTGATGATAAAATCAGTATTTTTCGCCGTAATTTCCTTCTCAACAATCTGAGTTTCTACTTTGGGTTTTGTCAATTTTAGAGCGAGCCATATTCCTAAGCCTGTGAAAAGTAGGGCAATAAGTCCGACGTAGATTTCAAGAGTATGATTAATGATAATAAAGCGTAATTCAATCCATTTCAAAAAGAAAAGTAAGAAGGCAAGCGAGATTCCGTAGAGAATGGTGTCTCTATTTTTATTGATAAAATTCAAAATCATTTTCAGTTAAAAAAGAAATGGCACAAATATCATCGAAAGATAATAAATTGTGCCATAAAGTTGATGTTTGCTTAATCAAAAATAACGACCAATTTTTGGATGGTCAACAATCATTTTCTTAAGCTTTTGATTGTCTATACTTCCCTGAATGCTATAAATTACTTTTCCGTTTGGCTCAACCAAAAGCGTGTAAGGCAAAGCACCATTCCATTTTGGGTCGATGGCTTCGATGAGTTTATAAATATCTTCATCTTTAAAAATATAGTTTTTCACGCCCGAATGTTTTTCTTTTAGAAACTTCAAGGCTTTATCTTTTTTCTCCAATTTATCGGCCGAAACAGACACAAATTCAAAATCTCTTGCTCCGTACATTCTGTGAATATCCAAAAAATCAGGGTATTCCATCACACACGGCCCGCACCAAGTTGCCCATACATTTATCAAGCGAAGTTTATCCGAATCATCGTTTTTTACCAGTTTTTTGATGCCTTCGGTGTCCAATTCTTCGAGCGTAACGGGGCGAGATGTCCAGTTTTTCTCATTTTTTTCGTTGTACTCAGTTTTCCACGCCCATTTTATCGAACATCCGAAAGTTTTGGTTGTAGGTGTTGTCACTTCTTTTCCTGCCAAAACTTCGTCAATTGCTTTGCGTAAATCTTCGGCATTTGCTCCTTTGCTTGGCTTTTCGATGGCATCAAGACGACCATTGTATTTCAAAATACGCTGACTATCAAATACATACGCATGAGGGGTGGCCACTGGGCCATATTTTATCGAAACTGCCTCATTATCGCCATCGTAGAGATACGGAAAATTAAATTGTTTTTCCTTTGCTCTGATTTTCATATTATCAAAATCATCGTTAAGGTCGGTATAACCCAATTCTTCCAACAAAAGCCCATTTGGACTATTGGGCGAAATGGCTACCACCGCTACACCTTTGTTTTTGTAATCATCCACAATTTTCTTGATTCGGTCTTCATAGGCCTGTGCAGTTGGGCAGTGAGTACAAGTAAAAACGATAACGAGAACTTTTGCAGCCGCAAAATCTTTTAGAGAATAAAATTTGCCGTCATAATTTGGAAGTCGAAAATCGGGTGCTTTTGCTCCAATAGCCAATGTTGGCGTTTCTTGAGCAGGAATTGCTTGCGGACGAGCCACAAATTTGCTCTGTGCATGAGCAATCATGCCTATGCAAATCAATAAAAAAGTAAGGAAAGGTTTCATTTTGTAAGGTTGAATAGAGAAGATTAGTTTTATATTGGTAGCCAAATTTATGTAAAATTTCAATAAAATAACGATACTTTTTAAGAAATTATAGTAATCGTTTCGAGAATTAAACTAAATTTGTTATTTAATTATTCAACTCTATAATCAGACACATAATGAACTCAAATTTCTCTCGTCGTGATTTCGTGAAGGCTTCGGCAGCCGCAGTAGGCGGTATCTCGATGGCTTCTTTACCAATCGAAACATTCGCTAATTCTTCAGTTGAAGATACCATAAAAGTTGCCTTAATTGGCTGTGGTGGTCGTGGTACAGGAGCAGCTTTACAAGCACTTTCTGTAAAGCAAAACGTAAAACTTGTAGCAATGGCCGATGCTTTTCGTGACAGAATTGACTCAAGTTACCAAAACCTAACCAAAGGAAAAGTTAAAGACCGTGTAGATGTTTCGGAAGAGCGTAAATTTGTAGGCTTTGATGGCTACAAACAAGCAATCGCATTGGCCGATGTTGTGTTGCTTACAACACCTCCAGGTTTCCGCCCGATTCATTTTGAAGAAGCGGTTCGTCAAGGAAAGCACGTTTTCATGGAAAAACCAGTAGCTACCGATGCCCCAGGTATTCGTAGAGTTTTGGCAGCAGCTGAAGAATCGAAAAAGAAAAACTTGAAAGTAGTTGTGGGTTTACAACGCCATTATCAAAAATCATATCTTGAAACTTATAAAAAAGTAATTGACGAAGGTGCAATCGGCGACATCGTAGCGGCTCGTTGCTACTGGAATAATGATGGTGTTTGGGTAAATGAGCGTAAGCCTAACCAAACAGAAATGGAATACCAAATGCGTAACTGGTATTATTTTGTATGGCTCTGCGGCGACCACATCAATGAGCAACACATTCACAACATAGACGTAATTAACTGGTTTAAAGGTGGTTATCCAACAGAGGCACTCGGAATGGGTGGCCGTCAGGTACGCACAGATAAGAAATATGGTGAAATCTATGACCACCATAATGTAGAGTTTAAATATGCCGACGGTATGATTTTATCAAGTTCGTGTCGCCACCAACCTGGTACGGTTTCTGATGTTTCGGAGCATTTGATAGGAACAAAAGGCCGTGCAACTGAAGGTAGAATTTTTGACTTAAAAGGGAATAATATTTGGCGATATAAAGGTGAAGGCGATGGTGACCCTTATCAAGTTGAACACGATGTATTGTTTGATTGTATCGTAAACAATAAGCCAATCAATGATGCAGAAAGAGGTGCAATGAGTACGATGACCGCTATTATGGGTCGTATGGCTACTTATTCGGGGAAACGTGTGAAGTGGGAAGAGGCTCTAAATTCTGACATCAACCTTATGCCAGACGCTTATACTTGGGATACTTTGCCTAAAACTTTACCAGATAAAGATGGCTATTATCAAATTCCAATGCCAGGCAAAACGAGGGCGGTTTAATTTATAATTGATAATGAAAAATGGAGAATTGATAATGAAAAGTACACATTTTGTGATTACTCATTATTAATTCTCCATTTTCAATTTTACATTATCCATTACTTTACCAGTTCTCCACTCAAACGCATGATTTGTAGTTCAGAGATTTTGATATTATAACGAGCATTTGTAAGGCGATTCAAAGAAGTATTCAAGCTACGCTGTGCCTCGTTCAATTCTAAGATTGTTGAGCCACCCAACTTAAATTTCTCCAACGAAATCTTCAAATTTTCTTCGGCTACTTCGTTGTTTTCTTCTTCAAGTTTCAATAATTCCTTATCTGTTTGGTATTGATTGTATGCACGCATCAAATCTGCTTCCAATTGTACCCAAAGATTTTCTTCCTGCTTACGCAAAATATCTGTGTTGATTTTTGAAGTCTGAATCTGACGACGAACGATTTCACCATTGAAAATATTCCAAGTTGCTCCGAGACCAACGTTTAAACCAACGTTTTGGTTATATAAGAATAAACCCGCATTTGTTTTGCTCAATGAATAACCAAACGACGAATTGAGTGTTACTCTCGGAAGTTTTGCAGCTGCTACTTCTCTTTGAGTAATCAAACTTATATCGGTTGATTTACGTAAAGCTTGTAAACCTTTATTGGCAGCACGAGCTTGACTTTTGAGTTGCTCGGTTGTAGGGTCGAACATAATTCCTACTACTTCCTGCACATCAAAATCTTGGTCGGCAGGTCTAAGTAAAAGGTTGTTAAGCGTCACCTTCGCATTTTTTACCGCATTTTTGGCTTGAACTAATTGCGTATTTTGGGTATTTAACTCAGTTTTTGATTGTAAATAATCTAATTTTGAGCCTTTACCAAATTCCCAACGCTGTTGTGTAATCGTAAGACGTTCTTCGTAATATTTAATGATGGTCTGTAAAAAAGCCACCGTTTGTTTCTGACGCATCACTTCGTAATATGCCTGCATTACGCTCGCAACGGTATTTTCCATCATTTGACGAGTCTGTAATTGGCTTAATTGTCCTTGTCCTTTGAGGCGATCGAGAGTGGCGTACATTCTTTTTCCGTCATAAAGTACCCATGACATCGCCAAGTTTGTGGTTGGAGCAAGGCTTGTACCAAAACGATTGATTTCACTGCCGTTTGAGAGTTTTTGGCTTACTTCGTTGAATGCACTTCCAACGTTGGCATTCAAATCTACTCTTGGAAGCATTCCTGCATTTCCTTTGAAGACTTGCAATTCTGATGCTTCTTGCTGCATTTGGGCTACTTTTATATCGTAGCTTTTTTCAAGAGCAGTTCCAACGGCATTTTCGAGTGTTAATATTTCTTGGGCTTGTAAAACAGCAGGCAATAAAAATATGAACAGAAAGTATTTTTTCATGATTAAGAGTTTCAATCTATACGTAAGGGCGTATCGCATACGCCCTTACAACGAGTATTTGTGCTTGTAGGCGTATGCGATACGCCCTATGTTTTTATGCCATTTCAGCTTCGTGAGCAATTTCTTCGATTTGTTTCATACGCTCGAAATTTTTGTTACGAGATAAGAAAGTATAAATCGCTGGAATTACATATAATGTCAGAACCAATGAGAATAATAAACCACCCATGATTACGATACCCATCGCCATACGGCTTTTTCCTGCTGAGCCGAGAGCAAAGGCAATAGGTGCTGCACCTAAAACTGTGGCAAAACTCGTCATCAAGATTGGGCGGAAACGCATAGCCGCAGCCTCAATGGCTGCTTCTCTGATGCTCATGCCTTTTTCACGCAATTGATTCGCAAACTCTACAATCAAAATACCATTTTTAGTTACCAAGCCGATGAGCATGATCATACCAATTTGACTAAAAATATTGAGTGTTTGGTTGAAATACCATAATGAAAATACCGCTCCAGCAATCGCCAAAGGTACAGTAAGCATGATAATGAATGGGTCAACGAAACTCTCGAATTGTGCAGCCAAAATCAAATATACCAAAACCAAAGCCAATAAGAACATATAGAGAGTATTTGACGAACTTTCTGAGAAATCTCTTGAAGAACCTGCCAGAGCTGTTCGGATAACTTCATCGCCCATTTTATCTCTGATTTTGTCCATTGCCTTGATACCATCGCCAATCGTTTTTCCAGGTGCTAAACCAGCAGAAACTGTGGCACTCATGTAACGATTGAAGTGGTATAATTGTGGTGGACTACTTTCTTCGTTAATTTTTACAATATTGTCGAGTTGGATAATTTCGCCACGATTGTTTTTTACGTAAGTATTTTTCAAATCAAGAGGTTCGTCACGGTTTGCACGGTCAAATTGTCCGATAACTTGATATTGACGACCATTCATCGTAAAATATCCGAAACGCTGGCCAGCAAAAGCCAATTGCATCGACTGAGCTACGTCCGTTACTGAAACGCCCATACTTTTAGCTTTTTCACGGTCAATACTTACTTCGAGTTCGGGTTTATTAAACTTCAAGTTCAAATCCGATACCATGAAGGTTGGGTCTTTAGCCACTTCTTCCATAAACTTCGGTACATATTGACGAAGTTTCTCAAAATCAGGTGCTTGAATAACGTATTGTACTGGTAAACCTCCTCTTTTATCCAAAGAGATTGTTTCTTGTTGAAGCACAAACGCTCTTGCATCAGGCATTCTTTTGGTGATTTTACCTACTTGATCAGCAATTTGTTGCTGTGTGCGTTTTCTGTCCTGCGGGTCGTTAAGCACTAACCTCGTAAAACCTGTATTAGCTGCACCCGAACCCGAAAATCCTGGGGCTGTCATCGTTACAATTACATTTGCTTCTGGAACTGAATCACGGATTGTTTTTCCAAGTTTTTGAATATAGCTATCAGTAAACTCAAAAGAAGAACCTTCAGGAGCAGTGATTTGCAAACGCATGGCACTACGGTCATCGAGTGGAGCTAATTCTTGTTGAAGGTCTTTTCCGAAATACCAAGTCATACCAAAAGTGAGTAAAATCAACGGAATAGCAGCCCAACGGATATTCATAAAGCTCGTCAGACGAGTTCTATATCCTTCGATTACTCTTTCAAAGAATGGCTCGGTCATTTCGTAGAAACGACTATGTTTTTGATTTTTTCTTACTAAATAAGCATTCAACATTGGCGTAAGTGTCAATGAAACGAATGCAGAAATCAATACGGCAGTGGCCAATACGATACCGAATTCACGGAAAAGACGACCAACAAAACCTTCCATAAATATAACTGGTAAGAATACCGAAGCAAGCGTAATTGAAGTAGAAAGTACGGCAAACATGATTTCGTTTGCTCCTTTGATTGCCGCTTCAATCGGCTTCATGCCTTCTTCAATCTTTTTGTAGATATTTTCGGTAACTACAATACCATCATCAACAACCAAACCTGTTGCCAAAACAATAGCAAGAAGCGTAAGAACATTGACCGAGAAACCAAAAATATACATGAAGAAAAACGTACCAACAAGTGATACAGGAATATCAATCAATGGGCGAACAGCGATAATCCAGTCACGGAAGAACAAGAAAATAATGATAACAACCAAGCCGATGGCAATCAAGAGTGTCTCGCCTACTTCTTCAACAGATTTTTTAATGAAAGTAGTATTATCCGACATCAACTCCATTCGGTAATCTTTCGGAAGTTCTTTTTTGATTTCGTCTAAACGTTTTGTTACCTGTGCCGAAATATCCAAATAGTTTGCACCTGGTTGTGGCACGATTGCCAAACCAATCGAAGGAATACCATTGATACGCATCAACGTTTCTTCGTTTTCTGCTCCGAGTTCGGCATTACCAATATCTTTAAAACGAATGATTTTTTCGCCTACTGTCTTGACAATCAAGTTATTAAAATCTTCTTCGCCCTTGAATCGACCAATGGTTTTTACGGTTAATTCAGTATTATCACCCGCTAATTTCCCGCTTGGAAGCTCTACGTTTTCACGGTCAAGGGCTTGTTTTACATCTTGTGTTGTCACGCCCTGTGCCGCCAATTTATTTGGGTCCATCCACAGACGCATTGAGAATTTTTTCTGTCCCCAAATCATTACTTGACTAATGCCCTGAATGGTTTGTAGGCGTTGAGCAACTACGTTTTCAGCATAATCGCTGATTTCCATGTGGCTTCTGATGTCCGACTGCAAAAGCATACTCATGATTGGGTCAGAGTTGGCATCTGCTTTTGAAACCGTTGGCGGGCCGTCAATGTCTTGTGGAAGCTGACGCACTGCACTCGAAACTTTATCACGCACGTCGTTGGCGGCAGTTTCCATATCTACACCGATTTCAAATTCGATGGTAATTTGGCTCGAACCATTGTTCGAAGACGAGTTAATGGATTTTATACCCTCAATGGCATTTAATGCCTTTTCGAGAGGTTCGGTAATCTGCGACTCAATAATATCGGAGTTAGCACCAACGTAATTGGTACGCACCGAAACAACAGGCGGGTCGATGGATGGATACTCACGTACACCCAAGAAAGTATAGCCAATTGCTCCAAACAAAATGATGAGTAGGTTCATCACGATGGCTAATACTGGACGTTTGATAGAGATGGTTGAGATTGACATGTTTGTCGATGGTCAATGGTCAAAAGACCGTAATTTTATTCGGTTTTGGCAATCTATTGAATAGTTATTGGTTATCTGTCATTGGAAATTTTGTTTAGTGAACTTAAAATTGCCCCTAACAAATAACCAGCAACCAATAAACTATTTATTTGCTCCTTTAACTTTCACTGGGGCATCTTTTTTCAATGCCATAATACCTGAAACAATGAGTGAATCGCCCGTTCTTAGTCCGCTCGTAACCTGAATTTTCTTGTCGTTACGCACGCCCGTTTCAATCATTACTTCGTCAGCTTTTCCATTACGAACTACATACACTTTTTTACCTTTCAAAACTGGCACAACAGCTTCAGTCGGAATCATAATTGCTTGAGCAATATCTAAATCTACCGAAACTCTCACGAACATACCAGGCACGAGTCTATCGGCTGGATTTTTAGCTAAAGCTCTGAGTTTTAAAGTACGAAGATTTGGGTCGATTTTTGGGTCGATAGCCACTACATTAGCATAGTGTGCTTCTGGTTGCCCTTCAACTTCAAACTTTACGTTTCTGCCTACTCTGATGAGCGTAGAATATTTTTCTGGAATTGAAAAATCAACTTTTACAGGGTTTGTCTGTACGAGTGTTGCCAAACTTGTAGTTGGCGTCACATACGCACCTTGACTGACGTTTTTCAAACCAATTTTTCCAGCAAATGGAGCTTTCAAAACTGTTTTTTCGAGATTTGCCTCAATGAGCTCTTTGTCGGCGTTGAGGGTATTAATTTTATTAGCCGTAATCTCGTATTCTTCTTTGCTAATAGCGTTGATGTCCAATAATTTCTTCTGACGAGCTTCGGTTTGTTTGGCCAATTCTATCTCGAAATTGAGTTTTTTCAACTGTGCTTGAAGGTCAGTATCTTTAATTTTTGCAATTACTTGTCCTGCTGCCACTCGACTACCTTCTTTGATATTAAGTGTAAGAATACGGCCCGAAGCCTCAGCTCTCAACTCAATTTCTTCGTTCGGAAAAATCGTACCTGACGAAGTAATCACATTATCAAGGCTTTCGGTATTGACCACAAAAACATTTACGGCTACGGCAGGGCCGCCACCTTTCATGTCTTTACCTTTTTCGCCACCTTTTGCCCCCGACGGTGCTGCACCTGCTCCGCCTCCTGGACCTTTTTCGCCTAAATCAGGCTTTTTAAAGAAGAAAATTTTGCCAAGTACCAAGACCGCAACAACAGCAACAATAGTCAGAATCGTACGCATATTAAACTAATGATTAGAGGAGTATCTGTTTAGAAATTTAGATAAGTAATATAAAATAAACGCAAAAATATACTGAACTGTTACGATAATAAAAGTTTTTGTATTATTCCTATTAAATAATCGACATAAGGGGTGTTTTTAACGACTGTTAGCGTAGAAACAGGCAATTTGGGTGAGTTTTTGGAAACTAAAATTTCTGAGTCTAACTTTGTGGCTTTCAATAAAATACAACTTTATTTAGATGAAACAACTCTCCACTCTTCTGCTTTTTATTTTCATTTCAATTCGTGCTTTTGGGCAGCAGGCTACGATGCCTACACAATGTACTAATCCTGGCAATGGGATTTTGATTGGCGGAGGATTTAGTACTAACATAGAATACGGATGTACAGACGCACAAAATCCTGATGCAACTTTTCGTGTATTTAATGCAATATCCCCAAATGGAGATGAATTGATAAATCCTGTTTATATTTATGATTTAAAAGATGGGCAGGATATAACGAGATTTCCTCCACCACAAACTTCAATGACAGTATCAAAATCTGGTACTTATTGGATATTACAAGCTGGAAATTATAAAGGACAAGTTTATATCGCTTGTAAAGCTGTTGAAGTTATTCAACCGGAACAGCCTGATGTAAAGGTTTCTTCATGCGGTGATAAAAGCGTAACTGTCACATTTCTGAATACGCCTAAAAACCAGAAACATGGCAAGTATAGAATTTTATGGGGTGATGGTTTTCAGGAGATTATTTCAAAACCAAGTTTTCCATTTGATAATACTCATTCTTATTTAAATCCTCCTGTGGCAGCCCCCGCAATTGTTGCAATTTATACAAGAGGGAATAAAAATGAAATAGAAGTTTGCAATAGTAACCCTTACTGGATTAATTCAGTTGCAAAACCAATTATCAATGAATTAGAAGGTTTAAATGGTGGCGAAAGTGTTAAATTAACAGTATCATCAGGTTTAGATGGGCAAGAATATACTATTCAAAAAAAGACAGGTAAAGGTAATTGGACTGATACAGGTAAGAAAATTATAAGAAATAGTGGAATTTCATCTGCAACCCAAACAATTGAGGGTTTGAATAAAGACAGCCTTTATTGCTTTCGTTTGCAGCTCAAAGATGACTGTAATAGCGAGGTGCTATCAGATGAAATCTGTACAATGAAACTGAATGCGACATTTTTATCAGCAAATGAAACAAAATTAGAATGGAATATTCCCTCTGCAAATCTAAACCGTTATTTGATAAGCTATTTTAGTACTGGAGAGAAGCCAAACACTATTTCTACAACATCAACATCTCAAATACTTGATTTTTTAGATTGTAAAAAGAAATATAATTTTCAAGTAACTACTTTTAATGGTTCATCTCTTGCATCTTCTCAAGTAAGGGTAAAATCACCTCAAATTATAATAGACCCTTCTGCTATTAAAGAGTACCCTGCACCTGATAATATTTCGATAGTTTCAGTTGATGACTCAAGCAGAATAAGATTTAATATTTTAGAAATTCCGGTAATTAAAAGAAGCAAATACCTTTTTTACCGCTCGGTTAATGGCAATAATTTTGAAAAAATAGCAGAATCTTTTTCTAATTTTTACATGGATAAAGATGTTGATTTAGATAAAAATCAATATTGTTATGCCTTTAAGTATGAAAATGAATGTGGGATTCAATCGGCACTATCACTCAATAAGTCCTGTAATATTAAACTAAGTCTTGAAAATACGACCTTGAAATGGACTCCATTTAAATTGAATAATAATTCTTCAAATAAATCCGAATATTATGTGGAATCAATAGAAGAAGATTTTTATTTAGCAATTAACAAGACCGAAGATACTACAATTAATGTAAAAGCAAATATTGATTTAATTCTATTTAATAAGCCTAATTTAAAACCAAAATTTAGAGTTATAGGGGGAATAACGCAAAATTACTTGTTTAATGGTAATTTAATATCCTTTCCTATTCAAGTCTTCTCCAACACCGTAACCTACAACCCAGTCCTCAGCACCTCAAAAGAAGCCGATAGTTTTAAGATTTACCCCAATCCAAGCGAGGATTTTGTGCAGTTAAACTCAACTTTGCAACTAAAAACCGTCGAAATTGTAGATTTACAAGGTAAAGTTATCGAAAATCAAACCATTGAAAACGGTCAAATTTCGGTAAAACACTTACCCAAAGGCAAGTATATTTTGAGATTATACGGAAACGATAAAAAGCTGATTAGCAGCAAAACAATCATTAAAATGTGAGGTATCACAAAAAATACCTCACCCCAAATTCATAACCTTTTACGCCCAAGCCCGTAATCATGCCTTTGCATACACGAGTCAGATACGAATGATGGCGGAAAGCCTCACGGGTATGAATATTCGAGATGTGTACCTCAACGGCAGGTGTCTTTACGGCCGAAAGTGCATCAGCAATTGCCACCGAAGTATGCGTATATGCCCCCGCATTGATGACAATTCCTGCAAATTCGGTATCGCCATAGCCCACTTCGTGGATTTTATCAATGATTGCTCCCTCGTGGTTCGACTGAAAATAATGTAGTGTTACGTCAGGAAATATCGCCTTCAATTCTTCAAAATAAGCTTCAAAAGTCAGACTTCCATAAATATGTGGTTCACGTTTTCCAAGAAGATTAAGGTTTGGGCCGTTGATTATGATGATATTTTTCGACATAGTTTTTTGGTTAAAATCTTTGTTTCAAAATTGTTAGTTATTGTTGTAGATTGTTCAGAAACTATGCTCGACCTAACAACTTTGCAACTAAAACAACATTTAAAACTATTTTTACGAGATAAAAGACTTATTTTGCCGTAAAATTAACAGAATATCTTTTGAATTGGCCAATCTACATACAGCACTTTAAAAATTACTTACGCTTGGAGCGTTCGATGTCCGAGAACTCCATCGAAGCGTATGTGCGTGATGTGGAAAAACTCAGTCAATTTGCCGAAATCTCGAAGCACCAACCTAAGCCCGAAACCATCACCGAGCGTGATATTATGGATTTTCTGGAATACCTCAATGATTTCGGTCTTTCGGCTACTTCACAGGCACGTATTCTATCTGGCGTTAAGTCTTTTTACAAATACATGGCCATCGAAAACCTGATTCAGACCGACCCCACACATTTGATTGAATCGCCAAAAGTTGGCCGAAAACTGCCCGATACGCTGTCTTTTCCCGAAATCGAGCAGATGCTCGAAATGATTGATGTTTCAACGCCCGAAGGGACTCGTAACCGAGCCATTTTAGAGGTTTTGTATAGTTGCGGTATGCGGGTTTCGGAACTAATTGATTTAAAACTAACGAATTGCTATTTCGATATTGGTTTTGTACGAGTTTTCGGAAAAGGGCGAAAAGTAAGGTTGATTCCAATCGGCACGGATGCCATTAAATACACAAAAATATATCTTGAAAGTATTAGAAATCACCAAGATATTAAAGAAGAAGCCGAAGACATTGTTTTCTTGAATCGTCGAGGAAAACAACTTTCGAGAGTAATGATTTTCTTGATAATCAAAGACTTAGCCGAGCGAGCAGGGATTCAGAAAAACATTTCGCCGCATACATTTCGTCATTCATTTGCTACACATCTCATTGAGGGTGGAGCTGATTTACGAGCTGTTCAAGAAATGCTCGGACATGAGTCAATTACGACAACAGAGATTTACACACACCTCGATAGAGTATTTTTAGAAGAAACCATGCGAAGTTTTCATCCGAGAGAAAATAGAAAGTCAACAGTTAACAATTATCAGTCAGCAGGTTCTAAATAAAGCTAATGGGAAATAAAAAGAAGATTCCAATGAAAAAGATTATCTTTAGTCTGAATCTTTTCATTCATCAATCGTAATTCGTAAATCTACATTATGTCAAATAAAATAATCACACTCACAGTCAATCCAGCGGTTGATAAAAGTACAAAGTTTTCGGGCTTAGTGGCCGAACAGAAAATTCGTTGCGAAAACCCTCATTTTGATGCTGGTGGTGGCGGAATCAATGTATCAAAAGCTATTGCACGTTTGGGCGGACAATCAAAAGCAGTTTTCACGGCAGGTGGTCCTACGGGCGATTTGTTACAAGATTTACTGAAGAAAGAAAATATTGATTTTCAGACAATTGCAACTAAAAACTGGACTCGTGAAAACTTTATTGCGGTCGATGTGCTGACCAATGCACAGTATCGTTTCGGAATGCCTGGGGCAGAAATTCTGCCCGAAGAAGCAAACGAAATTTTGAAACAAATTGAGGACCTAAAACCTGATTTCTTGGTAGCCAGCGGAAGCCTTTCGGCAGGTTTGGGCGACGATTTCTACGAAAAAGTAGCGGCAGTTTCTCGAAAAATTGGTTCAAAACTCGTCATTGATACTTCGGGCGAACCTCTCAAACAAGCGATTGATGAAGGTGTCTATTTACTAAAACCAAACGTTGGCGAACTGGCAAAACTGGTAGGCGTTGAAACCTTAGAAATCGATCAAGTTGATGAAGCTGCTCGTGAAATAATTGCCAAAGGTGGCTGCGAAATCGTAGTAGTTTCACTTGGGCCACAGGGGGCTGTTTTAGTAACTAAAGATATCCACGAGCACATTCCTGCTCCACCAGTTCAGAAAAAAAGCACCGTCGGTGCGGGCGACAGTATGGTTGGTGGCATGGTTTGGGCATTGTCAGAGGGTAAAAGTGTGCAAGAAATGCTCCGTTGGGGTGTGGCTTGTGGCTCGGCAGCAACCATGAACGAAGGCACGCAACTTTTCAAAACCGAAGATGCCAAAAGGCTTTTTGCTTGGCTGCAAAAATACAAGTAGAGCAAGTTTCCGAACCTGCTTAAATCAATATCAACCTTTTAAATATGAAAAAACTTTTTTTATTTTCAGCTATACTTTTAGTTATAAGTAGCAATATTTCAGCCCAAATCATTCACTCTCACAATGATTATGAACAGAAACAGCCATTTTTTGCGGCCTACGAATTGGGGTTTGATTCGATAGAAGCCGATTTATATCTAAAAGATGGCGAATTGTGCGTAGCTCACGACCTAAAAGATGTATCAACCGAGCGAACGCTCCGAAAATTGTATATTGAACCACTCTTTGCTAAAATTCAAGAAAATGGCGGTTATCCTTATCCTAATAAAAAGCCATTGCATTTACTGCTCGATTTGAAAAAGCAAGGCAAAGAAATCATGCAAGTGCTTGATTCACAGCTAAAACCTTACAAAAAAGAACTTCGCCACGTGAAAATATCTATCAGTGGTGATATGCCAAAGCCTGAGGAGTTTCAGAATTACGATAAGATGTTTTCGTTTGATGGTCGAAAAAGTTTGATTTATTCAAAGAAAGCATCCAAAAGAATATACATTGTCAGTGCGAGTTTTACCGACTTCGGGAAATATTGGGCAGGAAAAGAAGCTCTTTCGCAAGATACTGCCGATAAAATCAGTGTTTTTGTAAACGAAATGCACGCCAAAAACAAAAAAGTAAGGCTTTGGGGAACACCCAACACGAAGCTGGGATTTGAAACCCTCAAAGCCTTACAAGTCGATGTAATCGGCACTGATGATTTACCTTTACTCCGCAATTTTATTGATAGCTCAAAATAAGTCTCTATCAAGGAATATCTTTCGGTGGACGAGCAAAATAAGCTTCAATTTCTTCTTTTGATGGCTGTTTTACTGGTCGAACTACTCTAAAACCCAAAAATGGAGCATCTGTCAACCACCAATCAGACTTCGGAATTTGTGGGTCACGTTGTTTTAATTCGGGTGTTGAAGTTCGGCGAGAAGCACTACGCAATTTATCAGCATCATCGTCCCAATGCCCGCCACGAATAACGTGCGGATAATGATTGGTTGGTTTGATATAAGGATTGTTTGCCGCTTCAGGTTTACCATAAAAATCAGCAACATAAAGGTCAGAAGTCCATTCGGCTACATTTCCATACATATCATAAAGTCCCCAAGCATTGGGTTTTAGTTGCCCTGATTTTTTATATGCTCCATCGGAATTTTCAAAATACCACGCATATTCTTTCATTTTCGAGGCATCATCACCAAAATAAAACGTAGTTTTTGAACCAGCACGAGCGGCATATTCCCACTCAGCTTCGGTTGGGAGTCTATAAAAATGCCCCGTTTTTGCGTACAACCATTTACAGAATGAGCGAGCAGCAAACTGTGTGACATTACAAACAGGAAAACCACTTTCTTTGCCTTGCCCAAACGACATTTCGACGTAAGGCTGGGTCGGTCGTGCAACGGTACTGACACGAGTAGCTACTTCAGCAGTATTTTTTTCGTCTTTTACTTCGAGTTCTTTATTAAAATAGGCCTCGTACATTTCCCATGAAATTTCGTATTTTGCCATCCAAAAAGCATCAATTTTTACTTTGTGTTGCGGGCCTTCATCGGGTTTTCGGTCTTTTTCAGACTCTGGACTTCCCATCATAAATTCGCCTGCGGGAATCGGCTGCATATCCAAACCGTGTTGTAGGCCAGGAATATGCTCAGTGTAAGGTTTAAAGTCTTCGCTGCGAAAAGCTACGCAAGCAAAGAAAAGAAGGGAGATTGTGAGTTTTTTCAAGGTTGAATGAGTTTTTTTTACAAATATAGTTTAAGAATAGGCTAAGAGTAAAATGATTTCGTAGAAATTTCAATCCATTTGATAAATCAAGAATCGCAAAGTTTTTTATATCTTTATTCAAAATTTATCCCCAAATTGGAAACAGCCATCAGCATCTATCTTGAATCTTACAAGCAAGTTTGTAATCAAATTACTGACGAAGAACTTGCCTATATCAGTAAAGGTTTAACAATATCAGAGTTTAAGACTAAGCAATTTTACTTGAAAGCTGGGCAAATTCAAACCGCCATCGGCTATGTTGTAACTGGACTTATGCGATCGTTTTATATTGATGATAAGGGCAATGAAATTACGATTGGATTCATTAAGGAAAATGAATATTCAACCGATTATGGGGCTTTTATTAGACAAAAACCAAGCAAATACTATTTTCAATGCCTCGAACCGAGCGTAGTGGTCAATTTACCCTACACTGTGATGCAAGAGGGCTATCATTTATATAAGAATATCGAACGTTATGGGCGTTTAGTGACCGAAGAAGTTTTGGTGCAACAACAAAGCCGTTTGGAAAGTTTTTTATTTGAAAAAGCCGACGAACGTTACCTCAACTTTATTAAACGTCGTCCAGATGTTTTCAATCGCATTTCGCTTACTTATCTTTCTTCATATCTCGGAATCGAACGCCAATCGCTTAGTAGAATACGAAAAATGCTTAGTCAAAAATAAATTTCCTGACATTTTGTAACAAATGTGACAGCTAAATAAGTTTTAGATTTCAGTATTTTGCACAAGAAACATCAAACAATCAAAATTATGAAATCAATTCTTTTGCTCACATCCCTCCTTTTCTTTGGTTTTGCTGAAAGCCACGCACAAACATTCTACTTAAAAATTTCTAACATAAAAAGTACTGCTATTCTCAGAATTGCTTTTTATAAAAAAGAAAACAAATTCCCCGACGAAGGTAAATTTGCCTTTGCCAAAGAAGTGAAACCCAGCAAAACTGGTGAAGTTACACTCACGTTTACCGATATTCCAGTGGGTGAATATGCTTTAGCACTTTACCAAGATTCAAATGGTAATAAAAAACTGGATACTAATATCGTAGGCTATCCGAAAGAACCTTTTGGTTTTTCACAAAACATCAAACCAAAATTTGCAGCTCCTGCCTACGAAGAATGTAAGATTACATTCAATGCCAACAATACAACATTTTCAATCAAACTAATCGACTAACATGAACGCTTCTTCAATTTTTCAATTTGGTAATTCTTTTATCATTTTTGGTTGGCTATTGCTAATAATTGCTCCAAACTGGAAACATACCCAAAATATTATTCTGAATGGTTTTATTTTATTGTTTTCGGTCATTTATACTTTTTTAATTCTGAAAGACATCAGTGATTTCAAAGCCGATAGTTTTAGCTCGCTTGCCAATGTAAAAGCACTTTTTCAAAATGATAATGCCGTGGCGGCGGGTTGGTTTCACTACTTAGCTTTCGACTTATTTGTGGGAGCATACATCGTTCGTGCAGCCAAGAAACTTAATATTTCTCGTTGGTGGGCAACGCTTGCACTGCCCTTTACTTTTATGTTTGGCCCGATGGGGTATCTTATTTTCTTTATTATAAAAACCATCAAAACCACCTCAAACCATGAATCTAATCAATGAAATTTATCGCCGAAATAAATTATTGGCACATTTAGGAACAGCCAATATTATAGCCACCATCGTTTTAGGAATTTATGCTTTTTTCAACGAAACAACTGTTTTAGGCATTAATTCGATGATAAAACCTATAAAATTCACATTAAGCATTTGGATTTATAGCTGGACAATGGCATTATTACTTTACTACGTGAATGACCAAAAACAAGTAAGAAAATATTCGAGAATTGCGATAATCATTTATGCTTTTGAAGAATTAGCAATTACCTCTCAGGCTTTCAGAGGGCAGCTTTCTCACTTCAATCGAACTGATTTATATAGTGGAGTATTATATGCTTTAATGGGTGTTTTTATTTTTACTATTACGATTCTGACACTTCGCATTGCGTGGATATTTATTCGCCAAAAGACATACACTATTTCTGTTCCTTTAGCTTTAAGTATTAAAATTGGACTTGTACTTTTTGTAGTTTTTAGCCTTTTTGGGGGTTACGTTAGTCAACTAAATGGCCATACCGTTGGAGCAAAAGATGGGGGTGTCGGCTTGCCATTATTGAACTGGAGTACGGTTTATGGCGATTTACGTGTATCTCATTTCTTTGGTATTCATGCCTTGCAAATCATTCCGATTTTTGGGTATTGGGTTTCGAGCAAATACAAAGCACCAACTGCAAACACAGCCATTTGGGGATTTTCTTTCATATATTTTGCCTATGTCTGCTTCACCATGATCCAGGCTTTGATGGGAATGCCGTTTTTAAGGGTTTCTTAAACATAAAAATATAGAACGCAGATTTTTAAGATTAGTATGATATTTTGTGATATCTTTTAGACATCATTTCTATCATAAAAATTATAATTATCAGCGTTCTATTTTCTTACCTCACTTCACCGAAATTACATTTTCTAAATCAGTCTTTTGTTTGGTAGCGTTTCCTGCTTTTTGAAGTGGAAATTTCTTTAAAATTCTTTTTACTTTCTTACGGAAAATCTCGGTAGCATAAGCAGGATTATCTATGATTTCCCCCGCAGTTCCACGCCAAACTAATTGTCCTGTTTGAGCATCTACGATATCAATGATTAAGGTTCCGTCATCATAGTTCACTATTTCGGGGCTTTCGCAATAAGTATGTTGGCTCAAATCGGGTAAATATCGCTCGCCTCTGTAAAAACCTGCTCCACACACCAAATTCTGAAATTTTTGTTCTTCTACATAAATATGAAAATCAACCAGAAAATCGGGTGTGGCGATATTTCTACGAAAACCTTTTTTAGCTAAGTTTTTATCAATTTCTCGCATCAAGGTTTGATTCAACTCAACCGAACTGTAAAGCGGATGTGAGGCTTTGGTAGCTTCGAGTTTATTCCAACCATAAGTTCGATACTGCTCAATAGCAATGTTTGGCTCTCGTTCGATGTGCAGATTTCGGGTACAGCTAAAGCTCAATGTGGCTAAAAATATTACAACTACAGTTCGTTTCATGTCTTTCTGATTTTTTTCAAAACTACCCTCAATCTATCAATTATTTTATGTCAAACGGCACATAAAAGTATGATAGCAATCAGTATTCTGTGCATTAGACAAAAAGTATATTCTTAGAAAAATCTTATTTCTTGCAATATTTTCTTGCTAAATGGTGTTTATAAAAGTATGGTCTATAAACTATAATTATTATGTTTACGAGTTTTCATTTTCTATACTTCTTGCTTAATCTTTGTGTAGTCAAACCACAAGAAAATACAGTTTCAAAAAACCAAATTGCTTGCCAAACTGATACGATTCACCAGCTATACAATGAGTGTAGCTTAGCTGGAAAAGTAAAATTCGAGGCTTTCAAGGAATCTTTACAAGGTTTTCAGAAGTTTCATCCTGCCAAACCTATCATCACTATTGTGGATTTTTCTCTACCATCGAGCGTGGAACGATTATTTGTAATTGATATTTCACAGAAAAAATTGTTAATTTCATCTTTAGTGGCTCATGGTCAGAAATCAGGCGAAAACATAGCTTGTTCGTTCTCTAATAAAATGGAATCGCACCAAAGCAGTTTGGGTTTTTATATGGTCGGAAGTCCGATTAAAAGTCCGAAACATGGCGATGCTCTTTTATTGGAAGGCTTACAAAAAGGCATTAATGATAATGCCCGTCGTCGAGAAATTATTATTCATGGAGCTGCTTATGTTAGTCAATCATTTATTCATCAATTTGGCAGACTTGGCCGCAGTTATGGCTGTCCAGCCGTGCCAAACGAACTAATTCCGCAGGTAGTTCCTGTACTCGCTAATGGCAGTTTACTCTATATACACGCTTAAAAAGTCAGTCTTTTTTCGAGGTATTTCCTCGCTTATGATTGCTTTGTTTTTAATCAATGCCCTTACAGGCTGCAAGGACAAATCTAAAAAGAAAGTAGTTTTGGCCGATGAAAGTGTCTATTCGACCGAAAACTTCACCGATTTGAAGGTCGATAGCCTCGAAATCTCCAGTTTCTTCAAAACTTATAACAGTACAGATTCGATAAGAAATGAGGTTTCAGCATTTTATTCTCGCCGAAATTTTCAGTTTGCATGGCTCAATAAAAATGGGCTTTCGCACGCAGCACCCGACTTTTATAGTCAACTTCAAAATTATAGCAATGATTTTGCCGATAGCACCCTCAATAATCATGTTTTAGATAGTTTATTGGCCGATGCCCAAGATAACGAGAAGGAGTTTTTGAAGCACAAAGATCGCATGCACAATCTGGAACTATTGCTCACAACTACCTTTTTTAAGTTTGCTCACCGTGCCTACGGTGGCACAACCAAAGACCCGATTGACCTCGAATGGTTTATTCCTCGCAAAAAGAAAAACTATCAGACCTTACTCGACTCGTTGGTGTCAAGCAAACAGGCAAATAGAATACAAGAACCTGTTAATCAGTACTATATCGCACTCAAAGAAAAACTTCGCCAGTACCGAGAGATTCAGAAAAAAGGTGGTTTCCCGAAAATCATTACTTCTAAAAAGGTGCTTGCTTTGAGCGATAAAGATTCTGCGATTTTAAGTCTAAAAAACTATTTCTTGATTACAGGTGACTGGAAAGAAAAAGATACCACGATGCTCTTTACCGATTCGCTGGCCAGTGCTGTGAAACGTTTTCAGAAACGTATGGGCTTGACCGAAAACGGTAAAGTCAGTACAGCAACCTTGGCTGCTTTGAATGTGCCAATCGAAGCTCGAATCAGACAAATGATGATAAATATAGAACGGCTCCGCTGGGCACCTGTTGAGTTAGAAAATGATTATTTGATGGTAAATATTCCTGAATTTAGGTTACATGTTTTTGAAAACAAAAAACTTGCGTGGGATATGAATGTGGTGGTTGGAAAAGAGGCATCGAAGACGAGTATTTTCAGAGGCGATTTATCAATGGTTATACTGAATCCGTATTGGAATATTCCTACGAGTATTATTCGCAATGAAATCATGCCCAAACTTCAAAGAGGAACTTCATACCTGAGCAGAAATAACATGGAAGTACTATCGGGCAATAAAGTAATCGACCCTTCGAGTGTTAACTGGTCGAAATACGTCAATAGTATTCCGCCATACAATTTCCGACAAAAACCTGGCAATAAAAACTCTTTAGGGAAAATGAAGTTTTTGTTTCCGAATAGTTACAGCATTTATTTGCATGATACCCCATCAAAAGGCTTATTCAACGAATCGGCTCGTGCGTTTAGTCATGGTTGTATCAGACTTTCTGAACCTCGAAAACTGGCTCTTTATTTACTCCGAAACAATACAAATTGGAACAGCGAAAAAGTAGATGAAGTACTCAAAACCGACAAAGAAAATATCATTAAAGTTAAGCCAACGATTCCAGTTTATATCGTCTATTTTACAACTTGGGTGAGTAGCTCAGGTCAGTTAAATTTCAGAAAAGATATTTACGCCTTGGATGAGAAATTATCAGAAGAGATCTTCGGGCAATCGGGTGGAACGAAACCTCTGTAACTGACTTATAATAAAGCAAAAAGAGTAGCTTTAAAAGCTACTCTTTTTGCTTTAGGCTATTTTATTCAGCAACAATCAGTGTCGAATCTGCTTTATTTATTTTCTTATAACGCACATCACGGCCATTTCTCGTCAAAAGGTTTTTTTGCTTATAGTTCGAGTGGCTATCGTTATTATTGACAGCTACTACAACTGTTTTTGACTGTGTTTCGGCAGTGCCTTGTGCCTTATAATTACGATGATTAGCCAATGGGTTTGTCGAATAATCGTTATTCAACTGCACTTGAGCAGGAGCTGAAGCCGTTTGTTTACGTCCCAAAAGCTGATTTTGCTGCTTATAATTAGCCGAATTTGGAGCTTTAGTCTGTGCAAAGCTCGTAGTGGTTATCGCCAAAGCCGATAACACCACTAAGGCGTTAAATTTATTTTTCATTTTTTTCGAATAATATTTGTTAATGTCCTCTTTCGATGACATTTCAAAATTATAATCGAAATAAATATAAAACAAAAAACCAAGAGACAATTTGAGTAAAAATACTCAATTCTAATTTCGTTCTAATCTCGTTTGGCTTTTTTCTCACGCTTTTCTTCTTTTTTCTCTTTGGCTGTTTTCAAAGGCTCTTTTTTTACAGCTTTCTTCGCATCTTGGCTTTTTGCCATATCATTTGGTGGAGTTTAGCGATGATATTCTAAAATCGGGTAAATGTAGTGTTTATTATTTTCTTAAAGTGTATTTATAGAATAAAAAGTGGTTTATCATTCTATTGATTATCAAATCAATAAAGATTTTTGATGTAGTAAAATTATTATTTTACTTTTGTGAAGCTGTTATTTCACAAACATCAAAAACACACTTAACTGTGCTAAAAAAGACCAAATTAATTTGCTTAATTTTACTTGTATCAACAACTATTTACGCACAAGATAAGATTTCATTCGGAGCTTCATTGATGTACAATTTCCCGCTGAATACTATTGGTGTAGGCATTCGTTCACAAATTCCAATTACTAACAGAATCACTCTTACGCCAGACGTAAAATATGCTCCCCAATTCAATGAGATTCATGAACTTTATGCTGGCCTCAATGTGCATTTTTTATTGATTACTTCTACCAAAAATATCTCTTATCAGAGAAGTAGAGTTGAGCCACAAAAGCCAAATTTATACATAACCGCAGGGGCTGAATATAACCAATGGTTCAATCATATCAATAGTATCAATAGCCAAGCCAAAGAAAAAAACATATTACCCAAAATAGGACTCGGCACTTCATTTGGTTCGCACATTACAAGGTTTTTTGCTGAAATAAAATATAATATCCTCTGGGACGAAGCTTATGCCGAAGCAGGCTTATTGATTTACCCAGGTTTTATTAAATTAAAAAAGAAAAATAGCTGTCCAGTTATCCACTAATATCGACCTACAAACCTTATGAAATCACACTTATTTTTGAAAATATTTATACTCGGAATCTTTGCGATTTCGATGTATTCATGCTCAAAGGACCGACTTATTCCTGTGGAGGTTGAAGCTGTAACCGAGGAAATAAACCCTTTTAAAGATAAGGTTTTTGAAAACACTCGAAACCTTCCCTTACTTTCAAAACTTGCCAGTAAAGCCGAAAAAATTAGAGTGAATAATATCAATGAGTTGCCAATTATCACAAAAAAAGGCACAAAAATATGGCTTTATGAATGGAATGTGCGAAGTCAGCAAAATGGTGCGGTTACATACCCTTTCGATATTGAAATTATTGAATTATATACCCTAAAAGATATGCTTTTGCACCAAAAACCAACGGTTTCTTTTAATAGAATGTTGGTTACAGGCGGAGCAATCTACTTGAATGTAAGTAAAAACGGAGTAAATCTTAATATAATCCCTCTAAATCCTCCGAACATCTCGGTTCCAGCTAAGGAGCCTGATGAAAATATGTGGTTGTTTTATGAAGCAATTAACAACCAAGAAAATTTCACTTGGGCCGAAGCACCAAGAGATACAATAAGAAATGATACGATTAAAAAAGTTCAGCCAATCTTTGCAGGAAGAGGTACATATGAATTATTTCCTCAACGTTTTGGCTGGATTAACTGTGATAAGTTTTATGATTACGCTGGAGAAAAAACCAATGTAAATTTTGTTTCGCCCAAATTGGGTTTGGAAAACATGATAATATTTATGCTTTTTCCTAATATAAATTCAGTTATTCAAGTCTATCAAGGAAAATCGCTTGAAGTACCAGTAGGTGAAGAAGTAAAAATTGTGGCATTGGCACAAACCAAAGATGGTGAGATATTCGCTTACTTTAAGGATATAAAAGTTGAAAAACAACAAACAGTTGAAATTGATTTGAAGTCTTATACCGAAAAAGATGTTCTGGCAGCTCTGGATAAACTCTAAATAGATAGAAAAAATTGGCACACTTTATTGAGGTATGCCAATTTCTTTTTTTTATTCTTTATAAAAAACTCGCTTTACACGCTCGCTTACGCCTGTCAGGATTTCATAGGAAATTGTGTCAATCGAAGCAGCTAAATCTTTGATAGATAAGTCTTTACCGAATATTATCACTTCATCGCCCTCTTTGCAGTTGGCTTCGCTTACATCAATCATCGTCATATCCATACACACATTCCCTACCACAGGACAAACCACGCCATTGACTAACACTCTGCCTACACCTTTACTGAAACCACGGTCAAAACCATCGGCGTAGCCAATAGCAATCGTTGCAATTTTTGAGTCTTTTTCTAAAACACCTTTTCGACTATAACCAATTGTTTCACCCGATTTTAGGTGTTTTATCTGAGAAATTACAGTTTTCAATGTCCCGACGGTTTGCAATTCTTTTTGCTCAGTGCCTGTTACTTCCACGCCGTAAAGACCGATTCCGAGACGAACCATATCGAATTTTGCTTCAGGAAAACGAATAATTCCTGCTGAGTTACAGATGTGTCGCAAAGGTTTTTGCCCATCTAAAACATCAATAATTTGTTGCGACATTTGCTCAAATCGCTCTATTTGAGTTTTAGAAAAAGCATTGTGCTCGCTTTCATCAGCCCCAACCAAATGGCTAAAAATTGAAGCAACTTTAACTTTTGTATTTTGCTTCAATAACTCAATCAGTCGATCAATGTCTTGTGCCTCAAAACCCAGTCGATGCATTCCTGTATCAAGTTTGAGGTGAACTTTAAAGATCTTATTTTCAAAAGATTTGATAAAACTTAAGAACTGTTCAAAAACCTTAAAACTATAGATTTCTGGTTCTAAATTATACTCAATTAACTTTGCAAACGATTCAGGTTGCGGATTGAGTACCATAATTGGAAGTTTTATTCCATTTTGGCGGAGCACAACACCTTCGTCAGTATAAGCAACTCCCAGATAATCCACTCGGTGATATTCCAGCAAACTGGCTACCTCAGCACTACCACTTCCGTAAGCAAATGCTTTTACCATTACCATTATTTTTGTACCCGAACCAATTTTATTTCTGTAAAAATTCAGGTTATTAGTCAAAGCATCGAGATTTACTTCAAAGACAGTTCCGTGAACCTTCAGCGTTAGTCGATTGATAATTTTCTCGAACTCAAATTTTCTGGCTCCTTTCACCAATATCAATGAACTTTGAAGTTGGTTAATAGGATATTTTTCCAAAAACTCTTCAGTGGATTGATAAAAAACCATTGGTGCAATATTGCTTTTTTTATCACTAATCGCCGACGTATAGAAAGATTTTTGATTACGAGAAATTACTTCTCCGATGCCAATCACTCTATCAATTTGCTTACCCTTGATAAGTTCGGCTATGCTTTCATACAAATCAGCTTCTTCTAAACCAGACTGTAACACATCACTGATAATCAACACTTTATCTCTCTTTGTATGTTGCTGAGTCATGAAATCAAGAGCAACCGAAAGGCCTGCGTAGTCGTTGTTATAAGTATCATCAATTAGATAACAATCATTGATTCCCTGCTTCAATTCCAAACGCATTGCTATCGGTTTGAGCATATCCAAACGGCTTTGAATTTCAGTCGTATTGATGCCTTGATACAGCATCAAGAAAATACAATGCGTAGCATTTTCGATGGAAGCATCATCGGCAAATGGAATCTTAAAATCATAGATTTGGCTATTCCACAAAATCTGTAAAGTGAAGTAGGTATTATGTTTGGTGGCATTAACAAAGATTTTACTACCCGCTTTTCTTGACCAACCAATCAGCTCAATGCTTGGGTTGACAGCTTTTAGTAAAATTCTGATTTCATCATCAATATCTTCGTAGTCTTTGCAGTATATGAGGGTTTTACTTCGCTGAAACAAGCGAAGTTTTTCGGTAGCTTTTTGTTTTCTACTTCTGAAACCTTCGTCGTGAGCAGAACCAAGATTTGTAAAAATGCCGATGGTCGGTCGAATGACTGGTTCGAGAAATTCCATTTCGCCCGATTTTGAGATACCAGCCTCAAAAACACCGAAATCATGGTGTTCGTTTATTTCCCAAACCGATAACGGCACGCCAATTTGTGAATTATAGCTTCGTGGACTTTTTACTAAATTATAATCTTTAGCCAGTAATACGCTCAACCATTCTTTTACAATCGTTTTGCCATTACTACCTGTGACACCAACTACTGGAATATCAAATGCTTGACGGTGTTTCGCAACCAAATGCTGTAAAGCACGAATAGCATTTTCGACCACAAAAAATTGAGCGTCTGATAAGTTTTCGAATTGAGATTTTAGGGTCTCATTGAGTGCTTTTTTCTCAATCACAAACTCACGCACACCTTTTTCGTAAAGGTCTTTGATGAAGGCATGACCATCATGACGCTCGCCTTTGATGGCAAAAAATATGCTATGCTCAGGTTGAGACACAAAACGGCTATCGGTTAGCAGCACCGTAGCCTGAGAAATAATAGGTTCGGAAAGGAAATTCACTTACGAAAGATTTAGCACCCTCCTATTGGGTCGGACCACCGATAAGGAGGGTTGGGTGTGGCTATAATGCGGGAATAAACTCCATATTTACGAATTGTCCAGCACTAATCATTTTGTTGTTTTCGGCCTGTAGAACCATCTTAGTCTTCGATATTTCGACTACTCTAAATTGCCCTTTAAAACCCAAAATATCAATATCTAAAACTTGATTATCTTGAATCAGATACCAAGTTCCTGCATTCAAGATTTGTTTTGTAATGCGGTCTTTTGCACGGGTTACATTATCATCACGAAATTCATAATCTAAACCAAAAAGTGCTTGTGCTTGCGAATTTAATTGATTTTGACTCAAGGTTTTACCATCTGTATCAGCAAAGCGGTCAAGTTTCCAGAAATTGGCCGAAAGAACTTTTATTGGTTCATTAGTTGTTACTTCTGATTTTTTGCAACTAAAGGCAAATAATACTAAAACTAAAAAAAGGATATTTTTCATAATATTTGATGGTTTATAAAATCTTAATCCAAATCATAAGGCAAAAAATCATCTACTTTTGCCCCATATTTGTGTAACTCACGAACGATTGTAGAACTGATTGGGGCAAGTTCTGGGGAGGTGATTAAGAAAACGGTTTCAAGCCCGCCAACCAAGTGTCGGTTTACTTGCGAAATAGTATTTTCATATTCAAAATCAGTTGTATTTCTTAAACCTCTTAACAAAAAATTTGCTCCATTTGCTACCGCCGCATTCGCTGTTAAGTCGTCGTAGGAGATAATTTTTACACTTTTATTATCTTTAAAAGTCTCTCTAATTTTTTCGGTCATCATTTCGAGTGAGAAATAACGTTTTTTAGCCGAATTTGTACCGATACCGATAATTACTTCATCAAAAAGTTTTAATCCACGCATCACAATATCAGCATGCCCTTTGGTGAAGGGGTCGAACGAACCTGGGAAAAGGGCAACTTTTTTCATGTTATTTTATTTTTTTACTTGTAGAAACGTCCAAACTGGACGTTCTTATCAATTCATCCAAATATCAATACAAATAAAACGAACTAAACAATGTATAATAACGATGTTCGGGTAAATCATCAAAGTATTGACTAAAACGAATTTTTGTTGGATTTAGTGCAAACTTTACATCACTGAGCGACTGCGTAAGCTGAATGTATCTTTCCGAAAACGAGGTAATTTCACCATAAAACATCGTTGGAGTATCGACAGGTAAACCAAGTTCGTTCATCACAAATAATACATGATAGACCATATCTTGTGATGTTCGGAAATGAAAACGATTACAAAAATGCAATTTAGCGTCTTTAAAATAAATAATCGTAATATAATAGTCTTCAAAATAAAGATGTAAACCATCGTTATTTTTATCCTGCACAATACCCTCAATCAACGAGCCTATTACAGGTACTGGATCAATTTTGCGGGCTGGGTACATCTCCTTAAACCAGGCAAAAGTATCTTTTTCGATGCCAAAAATGCAAACTGCTCCAAAACGACTTTGTTTAAAATCAAAGATTTGCTCTCGTTCCGATACGTTTTTTCCAGCTGCAAAATTTAAATACTTGGCTATTTCATCGGCTTCGTAGTATTCGTCAGGAATAAGCGTAAAATGATTGGCATTGACCGATAATCGAATCGTTTTCCAGTAATTAGCCGCCAAAAACTGGTGTTCTTGATAAACTGTTTTGAGTGTTTTTAATAACTGATTTTCGTTCAACAATGAAAAAACATGATAATCTTCCAGCCACATAATTACATCGTGGAGGGTATTATAAACAGTAAATCTAAAGCGGTCACGGCTTACTTCAATCAACAGATGGCAGTCGGCTATCTGGTTGGTATCGAAGCGGTCGTCTTTTATTTCAAAACTCGGTGATATATTTAAAACAGGATTCTCCAATGATTTTAATCAATTTAGATTATTAGCAAAAGTAAAATCAGACTTAGTTAAAAGTTGTTATTTTTGTTTCAAGTGGTTACATGATTGTTAAGCCTTTGAAGAATATATTCTACAACACAACAATTTGCAACAAATTAAACAATCTGTAACAATATTTAAACAAGTTTTTACGCAATTATCTCATCAAAACTTCCAAACTTTTGCCAAAATTGGTGTTTTTCGCTCAAATTTAATCTTTTTATTTCATCTAACGACAACCATTCTATTTTTTGAATCAGTTGTTCATCCAAATTCATTTCAGGGTCGTGCCCCAAAGCCAACTCTCCTCCTACTCTTTTCACTATAAAAAACAGCTCGATTCCGTGCAAAGGCAGTTTCACGAACTCATTCATTATCAATAGTTTACCAACTTCTATTTCAAGCCCAGTTTCTTCCAAAAACTCTCTTCTCAAGGCGTCTTCGGCCATTTCGCCAACTTCTACACCTCCACCTGGTGGACTCCAAAAAGTATTTTCGCCCAAAATTGCCCGATGCCCAATCATCAGCACTCGGTCGTTTTCGATACAAATTCCACACGCACGCACCCTAATTCTGTTTCCATAAAGTTGTTGGGCGTTTATTTGAACTTCCGATTGTGACATTTAGTTTAGCTATTTCGGCACAAAGATAATGAATCAGCCACGAGGGATTTCATGAATCTTGAATGTTTTTAAAATTTAAAGGTTTATTTTGCACTTGGATTAGAGATTATGAGTGTGTATCATCAGAAAAACTACATTCTTCATTCTACATTCTTAATTATACATTTAGACAATGGCACTCGACGAAAATATAAAACCTTCTACCAGATTTCTAAGTAAATTTCCGTTTACTCCTACTTTCGGACAAGCGAAGCTTTTTAAATTGATGGACGAATTTATTCTGGATGAAGAACGATTCCGTGATACATTCATACTAAAAGGTTATGCCGGAACTGGTAAAACAACTTTTGTGAGTACGCTCATTAAGGTTTTGAAAGAATTTGGCTATAAAGCAGTGCTTCTCGCACCAACGGGTCGAGCTGCCAAAGTGATGTCGAGCTACTCGAAGCGAATGGCTTTGACGATTCACAAAAAAATTTATCGGCAAGTAGAAAATACCTACACAGGTGCGTTGGTTTTTGAACGCATGAAAAATACACAAGAAGGCACAGTTTACATTGTCGATGAAGCCTCGATGATTTCGGACGACCGAGAATTTGGCACTAATAGTTTGTTGCATGATTTACTCGATTTTGTTTTTGAGCAAGAAACCAACAAACTCATTCTGATTGGCGATGAAGCCCAACTTCCACCAGTGGGAATGCAAGTCAGCCCTGCTTTGAGTGCCGACCATTTGGCAGGAAGATACCACGCCACCGTGACCGAACACGTACTGACCGAAGTAATGCGTCAGGGAGAAGGCTCAGGGATTTTGACAAATGCTACCGATTTACGAAAACAATTGCAAGAAGAAACGCCCAGTATTCAGTTAATTACAAGCAAATACAAGGACTTTTACAGAATGACGGGCGAGCGTCTGGAAGATGGAATCAGATACGCCTACGATAAATACGGACGAGAAAATACAACGATCATCACTCGCTCAAATAAAACGGCGGTGCAGTATAATCGGTATATCCGAACTGCTATTAATTACTCCGAAAATGAGCTTGATTCGGGTGATATGCTGATGGTTGTCAGAAATAATTATACAGTTTTGGGCGAAGAATCAAAAGCTGGATTTATTGCAAACGGTGATTTTGTGGAAGTCATCAAGATTCGTCGAGAAGAAGAAATGCACGGTTTGCGTTTTGCCAATGTAACGCTAAAACTCGTCGATTATCCCGATGAAGAAGAATTTGATTGTAAGATTATTCTGAATACGCTTTATTCAAATTCGCCAACACTAACGGCCGAAGAGAATAAAATGCTCTACGAAAATGTATTGAAAGATTATTTTTGGGTAAAATCTAAGAAAGAACGTCAAGATTTATTGCGTAAAGATTCCTACTTAAATGCTCTTCAAGTAAAATTTGCCTATGCTCTGACTTGCCACAAATCACAAGGTGGCCAATGGGATGCAGTCTTTGTTGACCAAGGCTATTTGCCGCCCGATGCCGAAGTAGATAGCGATTTTATTCGCTGGCTTTATACGGCCATTACTCGTGGTGTGAAAGAGGTTTTTTTGCTTAATTTTAATAAACAGTTTTTGGAAGGGTGAGAAGAAAAATTTCTAAATTGCATAAAAATCAAGCTTAAAAATGGGAGATTCGGCATTAAAAAAGGAGCTCAGTATAAAAGAATACATCGAATTGGAAGAAAAATCTCTCCAAAAAAATGAATATTTTGGTGGAGAGATATACGCAATGGCAGGCGGAAAACCTTCGCACGCCCTAATTTCCAATAACATAGCTGCCGAACTACGAAACAGTCTCAAAGGAAAACCATGCTTAGCTTATAATAGTGACTTGGCAATCGCCACCGCCGAAGATGAATTTGTCTATGCAGATGCTTCGGTTGTTTGTGGTGAAATAGAAAGTTATGCTGAACACCCAAATGCGGCAAAAAATCCAATATTAATTGTAGAGGTTCTTTCTGATTCGAGTGAAAAATATGACCGAGGAGAAAAATTTAGAAAATACCAACAGATAGAGTCTTTGAGAGAATATTTATTGATTGCCCAAGACAGAGTTCGAGTTGAAGTTTATTCAAAGCATGACAATATTATTTTCTGGCAGTATCGTTCTTATGAATCGTTGAACGATACAATTGATTTTAAGTCAATCAACTGTAATATCGCTTTGAGTGATATTTATTTAGGTTGGAAAAAAGAAGCATAGCAATGTCTAAACGCCACAAAAAATATAAGAAATACGTTCAAACAAAGGTTTTCACTTCGCCTGGTACGTTGGAATATGTGGGCAAAGATGTGCCGATTGATACTATCGTAAAATTAGTCGAATTCAACGATGAAATATATCAACAAAAGATAGTAAAATCAATTATTGACTGTAAGCCTTCACCCAACGAATCGCACGTAAACTGGCTCGATGTCGATGGCGTACATGAAGTGCATATTGTTGAAGAAATCGGCAAACATTATCATCTGCACCCACTTTTGCTCGAAGATGTTCTCAACACCGAGCAGAAACCTAAATTGGAGCATTTTGGAGAACAAAATATATTTGTGATAATGAAAATGCTGCAATTCAACGATACTCTCAATGAAGTTGAAACCGAACACGTAGCACTCGTTTTGGGCAAGAACTACGTAGTTTCGTTTCAAGAAATGCACAAATCTGATGTTTTTGCTCCAATTTTTGCCCGACTAAAAGCCTCAGTTGGCAAAACCCGTAAAGGCAAAGCCGATTATTTATTTTATTCGCTCTGTGATTTAGTGGTTGATAATTATTTTGTGATTCTCGAAAAATTTAGCGAAAAACTGGAAGATTTAGAAATAAAAATCATCGAAAATCCACACAAAGACGACCAAACTGCACTCTACGAACTTCGCCGTGAATTGATGCAAATTCGTAAAGCAGTTTTGCCACTCAGAGATATTTTCGGCTCGCTTACTCGTGATAATTCAGATTTGATTCAAGCAAGCACAAACATCTATCTGAGAGACGTTTACGACCACATTCTACAAACACTCGAAACGATTGAATCTTACCGAGAAATGATTGAAAACATTCAGAATATTTATCTCACCAGTTTGAGTAATAAGATGAATTCGGTCATGAAAACGCTCACAGTCTTTACTGCTATTTTCATGCCTTTGACCTTCATTGCTGGCATTTATGGCATGAATTTCGACAATATGCCTGAGCTACGTCACCCAAATGGTTATTTTTATACAATCGGCAGCATGGTTGCCATATCTATAGTGCTTTGGATTTATTTTAAATGGAAAAAATATGTTTAACGTGGTGAGAACCGAGCAAGCTAACCTTTCAATTTGTCTTCTTTAAAGTTTAACAAAGTCATTTTCTGAAAATTATTCAACTTTTGCCCCATTAAACTCCCTTTTTGTCGCTGAAAAAAGGTATAGAATATTCAGTGTAGGTCAGTATAACAAGATATTAGTTATCTTTGAAAAATGTAGTCTTCATTAACACAAACTCATTTCTAAAAATGCAGAAACAACTATCAATCTTTTTATTGATTATAACAATTTCTTTTGGAGCATTTGCCCAAAACAAAAAGAAAACTAAAACTACTCCAACCCCTACGACAACGGTTGTGGCTTTACCAAAACCAACGAAAATCGACTACGATAGTACTTTTAAAGCCATCAAATGGCGAAACATTGGCCCATTCCGTGGCGGGCGTTCGGTGGCAGTTTCGGGCGTAATTGGTAATCCACAAGTATATTACATGGGTACTACTGGCGGTGGACTCTGGAAAACAACCGACGCTGGACTTACGTGGGCAAATGTCTCAGATGGTTATTTCAAAACTGGTTCGGTGGGAGCTGTTTCAGTGGCCGAATCTGACCCAAACGTAGTGTACGTGGGCATGGGTGAACACGCTCCTCGTGGTGTAATGACTTCTTATGGTGATGGCGTTTATAAATCGACTGATGCAGGAAAAACTTGGACAAAGTTAGGTCTTGACCTTACTCGTCATATTTCTCGTATCAGTATTCATCCACAAAATCCTGATGTTGTTTATGTAGCTGCACAAGGTGCATTGCACGGTGCGGGCGAAGAAAGAGGCGTTTATAAATCAATTGATGGTGGGAAAACGTGGAAAAAGACGCTTTTTGTTGATAATAATACAGGTTGCTCAGATCTGAGCATGGATATGACAAATCCAAGAATTATGTACGCTGCCATGTGGGATCATCGTCGTTTACCGTGGCAAATAGTAAGCGGTGGCAAAGGCAGTGGTTTGTATAAATCGGTTGATGCTGGCGAAACTTGGACAAAACTCGATAAAGGTTTGCCAAAAGAACTGGGTAAAATGGGAATTGTGGTTTCGAGAGCAAATCCGAGCCGAGTTTTTGCGGTCATTGAATCAGATACCGAAAAAGAACAAGGTGGCGTTTTCCGCTCTGACGATGCAGGTAAATCATGGACTCGTGTAAGCAAAGACCACCGAACGGTTCAACGTGCGTGGTATTATATTGAAATCTTCGCTGACCCAACCAACGAAAATATTGTTTATGTACTTAATTCTCCCGCCCTCAAATCTATTGATGGGGGTAAAACTTTCAGTCGTGTTTTTGGTGGAACGCATGGCGACCATCACGACTTATGGATAAACCCTAAAGATGGTAAAAATATGGTTTTGGGAAATGACGGTGGTGCAGCCGTTTCATTCAATGGTGGACAAACATTTTCTCCGCAAAACCAAATGCCTACTGCTCAATTTTACCGAATCAATGCCGATAATTTGTTTCCTTACCGAATCTATGGTGGACAGCAAGATAATACTTCGGTCATGATTCCGAGTCGAGTAACCAATGGTAGCGGTATTCGTGAGCGTGACTGGGAATATTCGGCAGGAGGTGAAAGTGCATTTTTAGCGTTTGACCCAGATGCACCTCGCTACGTAATGGGTGGCAGTTATCAAGGAACAATCGAACTACTTGATTTGCAAAACAAAGAAGGAAAAGGCGTAATGACAGCCCCGATTCAGTACCAAGCCTTGAAAGCAAAAGAAATGAAGTACCGCTTCAACTGGAATGCTCCGATTATCTACTCTAAACGTGAAAAAGCCTATTATCATGCAGGAAATGTAGTTTTGAAGACAACAGATTTAGGGAAAACCTGGACAGAATTTTCGACTGATTTAACTCGAAAAGATACAACTAAACTCGGTTTGGGTGGAGCTCCCTATACGAATGAAGGTGCGGGTGGCGAAAACTACGCAACAATTTCGTACCTCACAGAATCTCCCAACGAAGCAGGTGTTTTTTGGACAGGTAGTGATGACGGACTGGTACATATCACCAAAGACAATGGCAAAACTTGGACAAATATAACTCCAACTGGTCTGGAAGAATGTTTGGTGAATGCCATTGAGGTTTCGCCGCACGATAACGCAACGGCTTACATTGCTACACATCGCTACAAGCAAAATGATTTTACGCCATCTATCTATAAAACAACTGATTACGGAAAAACTTGGACAAAAATCACGGAAGGCATTCCGTATGGTGCTTGTGTACGTGTAGTACGTGAAGATTCTCAACGAAAAGATTTGCTTTTTGCAGGAACAGAAACTGGTTTTTATGTTTCGATGAATGGCGGTAAAAGTTGGTCGAATATGCAATTGAATTTACCAATTACGCCAATCACCGATTTGAAAATTCATCAAAACGATTTGATTGCCTCAACGCAAGGCCGTTCGTTTTGGATTTTGGATGATTTAGCTCCAATTAGAGAACTGAAAGGTGAGTTATCAAAAGATAGTTTGACGGCTTTCACGCCCGAAGATGCCTACAGAGTTTCGGGGCGTAGTTCGCTTGATAAAGTCAGCGAAGATGACGAAGAAGAGGGTGCTTCATTCGGCGAAAACCCTTCTACGGGCGTAGTTTTTTACTATGGTTTGCCAGCCAAACCTGATACATCGTTGGTCTTGACTTTAGAAATCAGCAATGCAAAAGGCGAAGTAGTAAGAACATATAGCAGCAAAAAAGAGAAAGATTTTGAAGTGTATCCAGGTGGCCCATCGCCAGACCCAACGCTTCTCATGAAAGGTGGTATGAATCGTTTTGTTTGGGATATGCGTGCCGAAACCATCAAAGGTATTCCAAAAGTATTTATCGAAGGTAGTTATGATGGCCGTAAAATGTCTCCAGGCAGTTATTCGGCTAAATTTACCTACGGAAAACAAATTAAAATAGTTCCTGTGAAAATTCTCGCTGACCCACGCATCGATGCAACGGCTGCCGATTATCAAGACCAAGAAAATACACTCAAATCGCTCGAAAATAGAGTGAATGATATTCACGAGTCAATCGCCAGAATGCGTAAAATTTCTAAGCAAATCAGCGAGGTAAGCAGTCTTTTGGCCACAAAAACTGAGCTAAAAACAGTTGTAGATGCAGGAAATACGATTGTGAAGAAAATCAAAGTTTGGGAAGAAAAATTGGTACAAAACAAAGCAGAATCAAACGATGATATTATCAATTTCAAGAATATGCTAAGTGCAGATTATATTTTCGTAAGAGGCGAAATTGACTCAAACGTACCGACCGTTACGAGTGGGCAGAAAAAGCAATTGGCCGCCCTCGATGCACAGTGGAATGTACTAAAAACCGAAATGAATGACTTGATTGCAAAAGACATTGCGGCTTACAATAAACTTTGTGCCGAGAAAGTAATTAGTAAAGTGATTATTCCTTAGAGTATATATAGAAATAGGTTAAGAAAATTGTGGCACATCCTTAAAGGTGTGCCACAATTGTTTTTAGTATTCTCGCCCTTTCCAAACCAATTTAGTTGGTAAAAAATAAGCCATCAACTGTAAAAACCAAAACAGATACATATACATCGTATAAGCGGGAATGTACTTTAGGAGTTGATTTTGCTTGAGGGCTTTAAAGATTTGGCTTCCAACTAAGAAGTTTATCAAAAGATTTAAAATGAAAATCGCTAAAACGCTTTTCCACGAAAAAAGACTGATAATCAGCAAAATAGGCAACAAAAAACCTTGAATCAAAGCTGGGAAAATCAGAATCGACCCTGTTGAAATTCCACCCGAAACCCAGCGTTTACGTTGCTCAAAATACTTTTTTGGTGGTTTGGTAAGCGTCATTGCTTCTGGCTTGAATAATTGCTTAAAAGCAAAACCTTCATCAATGATTGACTTATAAATGGCATAATCTTCCACAATCGAAAAACCGATTTTTTCGTAACCACCAACCGACCAATAAGCCTCAGCCGAAACCATCATATTATTACCCATTCCAGTTGATTGAATCTTAAAATTGGCCAAAGTTTTCATTAATTTTAGCGTAAAAAGCCATTCAATTGCTTGACTTGCTTCAAACCAATTTTTGTTTTTTACGAATGTCAGTCCAACTATTACACCTTCGTTTTTCCTTTCTTCTACAAACGCTTCAATCCAATTTTTGGGGACTTCAATATCGGCGTCAGTAAAGAAAAAAAGCTCTCCCGTTGTCAGATAAGCCAATTGTGCCAAAACATTTGCTTTACCTTTCAGTTCAGCAATTTGTTTTTCTATTTTAACGTACTGAATATAAATATTTTCAGCCATAAATTTTCCGACAATTTCAGCAGTTGCATCATTTGAATCGTCATCTCCGATAAGAATTTGCAGCTTATCTTTAGGATAACTCAGTTGAGTAAACGAATGCAATAAATCGGTAATGTTTTCTTCCTCATTCCGAGCGGCTACTAAGATGCTTACTTTGGGATAACTCATCGTATAAATTTTTTCGATTATTGCATCTATGCACTGTAGACTAAAATCAATCTCTAATTGTTGAAGCAATTTTCTTAAAATCACTTATTAAATCTTTATAATTATTGGCTAAAGTCCAACACAAAACTTGGTAATAGTGCGTTTTAGATTCTACATAAGTAATTAAATATGTTACTTTTATCTCTTTACCATCTTCCGTCTGTAAGGTTGCATTTAAGTCGGTTTGGTAAAATTTATTGCCATTTTGTTGAAATTCCGTCGGTTTTGATTCTTTGGCTTTTGGGTCTTCTGATATAAGGCTTTCAATCACAGAGTCATGAAACTCTTTTAAATTATCATATTTTGTTCCATCAGCTTCCAAGTCTTCCTTTGCATCTTCGATTACTACAACATACGCTTCTTTAGCTTTGTTCATATACTGCATCGAAGCAACATCGTTGAGGTCCGTCGTCTTAACCATATACTCGGGCAAAGACATATAAATAATATGACCTGCTTTTTGTTCGATAAACTTGGTTTGAGAAAAACTCGGAATAGTACTAAAAACAACAATAATAATAAAGAAAAACAATTGTTTGAGACTCATGTGTATGGGGACAGTTTTAGTTTTTGCAAAAGTATTTAAAGTTTCGAAAACTGAAATCCTTGGGTTGAAAAATGTTCTAAAAATCTCGGTAGTGCGTACGACATACGGTCATTTGCCTTAATACTATCATGGAAAAGTATAATTGATCCAGCTTCAGTATGCTTTATGGTTTTCTTTAAGACTATTTCGGGCGAAAGATTCTGAGAAAAATCTCCACTCAGAACATCCCACATAACTATCTCATAATCAGGCAATAGAACACTCGCTTGCTTACGTTTAATACGCCCATAAGGTGGGCGAAATAGCTTTGTGTGATGCCCATTCTTTTGAATTACAGTTTGACATTTGACAACGTTTTCTAAATAAGCAACATCTTCGGTAGCCCAACCACGCAAATGATTGAATGTATGATTGCCTACCGAATGACCATCTTTGAGTATTTGTTGGAAAATACTCGGATTTTTACTGATGTTATCTCCGATACAGAAAAAAGTAGCCTTTGCTTGGTATTTTTCGAGAGTTTCCAGCACAAATTCGGTTACTTCGGGGATTGGACCGTCATCAAAAGTAAGATAAATTTTCTTTTCGTCAGAGGGTTTTCTCCAGACGAAATTGGGGTATAAAGCCCGCATTAAAAAATTGGTTTTATGCAAAAACATCGCTCATTGTTTTTCTGCAAAAGTCTGAATTTTTAGTCAGAAATAATATTTAATTTCTAAATTGCGATAACTATTAATCTCTAACCAATATGCAGAAGTCTCTTTTACTGATTCTATCCTTTCTTTGTTTAAGTCTATCTGTCTTTGCACACACCGAACCTACTAATCAATCTCATGTAGTACATGATGGAATTGGCTTCGGTGCTGTGTTGGCCATTGTTATTTCTTGGTCGAATAATAAGTCAATAGGATGGGCAATCGTACATGGTATTCTGTCGTGGTTTTATGTTATTTACTACTTTTTTTCAAGAGATGAAAAATAGATTTCTATTAAAATTTACCGTTACTCTTGCACTAACTTGGCTTTGTGTTCATTTTTTGAAAGCACAAACCAAGCCTTTGAGCAACCGCATAGCCAACTATGAAATTTCGGTAAAACTCAACCCCGAAAAACATACACTCAGTGGCAAAGAAACACTTGTGTGGACGAATACTTCGACCGATTATATCAGTGAATTACAATTTCATCTGTACCTCAATGCCTTCAAAAACAAAAACTCGACTTTTATGAAAGAGTCAGGCGGGCAGCTTCGTGGTGAAATGATGGACGCTAAAAACAAAGGTAATTTTGGATGGATTGATATTATTTCAATGAAAGTGCGTGGTGTTGAAAACCTGACATCGAAAATCAAATTTATTCAACCTGACGACCTCAATGACAAAGACCAAACCGTAATTAGTGTTCCGCTCAGTAGCCCGCTTGCACCCAGCGAAAGCATCACGCTCGACATCAACTTCAAAGCTCGACTACCCAAAGTATTTGCTCGAACGGGTTATGCGGGCGATTATCATTTAGTTGGGCAATGGTTTCCAAAAATCGGTGTTTATGAGTCGGCAGGAATGCGTTATGCAAAAAAAGGTGCTTGGAATTGCCACCAATTTCACGCTGACAGCGAATTTTATGCTGATTTTGGCACGTATCGAGTTGATATGACCGTACCGAAAAACTTTGTTTTGGCCGCAACGGGTGTTTTTCAGAACGAAAAAATTACCAAAGACAATACAAAAACCATCAGCTACCGAGCCGATGATGTGCATGATTTTGCATGGACGGTTTCGCCTCGATTTGAGGTTTCAGAACGCCAATGGAAACATGTAAAAATAAAAGCAGTTGTTCAGCCCGAACACAGCGGAAGCACCGAACGCTATTTTCAGTCGGCCATTGCGGCTTTAGAGTATTTCGATAAACATCTCGGCAAATATCCGCATTCGGTACTGACATTGGTTGACCCACCGCTGGCAGCCGCAGGTTCGGCTGGCATGGAATATCCAACTTTTATTACATGTGGCGAGACTGCATGGGGTTTACCAAACGGTATTCGCTCGCCCGAAGTAGTCACGATTCACGAATTCGGACATCAGTATTTTCAAGGAATGTTGGCCTCAAATGAATTTGAAGAATCGTTTTTGGACGAAGGTTTTAACCAATATTACGAAGGCCGAATCATGGACGCCACTTATGGTAAAGGCTCAATGATAAACCTCTTTGGGTTCAAACTAAATGATACGGAAAATCCTCGATTAGCGTATGTGAGCATGAAAAACGTGAAGATTTCGGAGATTTTCAGAAAATCGTGGGAGTATCCAAGAGGCACTTACGGCACTCTTACTTATATGAAAACCGCCGTAATGCTTCAAACTTTGGAAAATCTGGTTGGAAGACCAGTCATGGACGAAATCCTGCAAACATACTTTATGAGATGGCGTTTTAAGCACCCAGCTGTAAAAGATTTTGTGGCAGTAGTCAACGAAATTGCTCCGAAACGAACAAATTATCAATACGGAAAAAACTTTGATTGGTATTTCGAACAAGCTCTCTACAAAGCCCCCGATTGCGATTACGAAGTAAGTGAAATCGACCAGAACAAATGCACCATCAAACGTTTAGGTGATATGATAATTCCAACCGAAATACTCGTAAAATTTACGGACGGAAAAGAAGAATTAATCAGTTGGAATGGGGAAGATTATTCGAAAGTTTTGGAGTTTGAAAAGCCAATCAATTCGGTTATAATCGACCCGAAAAACAAGATTTTATTTGATTTAAACCTCAATAATAATAGCCGAAGTATCGAGCAATCTTCATTGCCTTTCATCAAATACGCCCTAAAAATGATGTTTTGGGTGCAGAATTTTTTGAGCTGGGTGGGGTAATGATTCGGTAGTAAACAAGGACGGCATGGTTTGAAACCATGCCGTCCTTCATTTTAACGCAAAATATTCTCAACTATTCTCCTTTTCTCGAAAGCAACCAAAGCCCTAAGAATGTTATAAATCCATTGAGCATCAATTTTGAGAAACCAAATTCAAAATCAAGGTTTTTCTTTGTAAATTCTTCAATAAAATAAGTAAGAAATGGAGCAGCTACGCACACAAATGGCACGTATTTATCAGTTAGTGGACGTTTAAGGTAAAGTCCAAAAGCGAACAGTCCGAGTAGTGGGCCATAAGTATAACCCGCAATATTAAATACCGCCGAAATAACTTCTTGGCTATTTAAAGCTCTAAAAATCAAGATTACGATAATAAACACTACCGTAAAACCAATATGCACATAGTGTTTTAGATTTTGGCGTTTGGCCTCTTCGTATTTTTCGATATGCAAGAAATCGACACAAAACGAAGTTGTGAGTGCTGTAAGTGCCGAGTCGGAGCTGGCATAAGTTGCAGCCGTAATACCCAACAAAAACGTAACGGCCGCCAACGTTCCGAACTGATTTCCAAGTGCTAACGAAGGATATAAATCATCTGTTTTAGCAGGAATTGGAAAGCCCATTTTCTCAGAATATAAATAGAGCAATACACCCAAACTCAAGAAAAGCAAATTGATAAAAACCAGCACTACATAAAACCAAAACATATTTTTCTGTGCTTCGCCGATGCTTTTACAAGTGAGATTTTTCTGCATTAAATCTTGGTCAAGACCAGTCATAACAATGGCAATAAACGCTCCTGATAGGAAATCTTTCACGAAATGGTGTTTATTTGCCCAATCCCACACAAAAATCTTTGAATATTGGCTATCTCGAACGGTTGAGAATAAATCACCAACGCCCAAATCAAGTTGTTTTCCGATCAAATAAATTGTCAAAACCAATGCCGTAAGCAAAAAGAAAGTTTGAAGTGTATCGGTAATGATGATGGTTTTTACGCCACCTTTAAATGTATAAACAAAAATCAAAGCCATTGCAATTAAAACCGTCACTTCGAAAGGTACGCCCAAAGCATCAAAAATAGCGAGTTGCAAAACCTGTACGGCTACATACATACGCACTGCCGAACCAATGGTACGAGAAAGCAAGAAAAAAGCCGAACCCGTTTTATATGACCAAAAACCAAAGCGTTTTTCGAGATAACCGTATATCGAAATCAAATTCAGTCGGTAATACATCGGCATCAAAATCGTGGCAATTACCCAATAACCAACGGCGTAACCCAACACCACCTGAAAATAAGAAAACTGAATTTTTCCGACCGCACCTGGCACTGAAACGAACGTTACACCCGAAATTGATGTTCCAATCATACCAAAAGCCACCAAATACCACGGTGATTGGCGATTAGCTGTAAAAAAAGTATTAGTATCAGCCCCACGAGCTGTATAAAATGAAATAGCAATCAGAATTAAGAAATAAATAACCAGAATCGTTAGTGCGAGTGTTGATGACATACTTGTTTAGGGTTTAAAATCTTATCCAAATATCAAAACTTTTTTTTCGATAACAAAACTACACTTTCGCAAGAATAAATTATCTTAGCATTAGAAATTGATTTACAAATTTTCAAAAATGTATTATTTAGTTTCAAAAACACTTGACTATCAAGTTTTTACAAAAAATAATTAACCCAAATTCGTGCAAAAACCTCGACAAATGACAACGTTACCAAGTCCAGAAATTGAAGTAATTGAAGAGATTACCGAAGACCTCTCCGCTATTAAATTATGGGAATTAGTCGTTTTCAATGATGATATAAACACCTTCGACCACGTAATATCTACTCTCATAGATGTTTGCCAGCATTCTCCCGAACAGGCCGAACAGTGTACGCTGATTATTCATTATAAAGGAAAATGTGGCGTAAAATCGGGAGATTTTGAGGAATTAGCTGCCATGAGAAACGAAATCTGTCGCCGTGAAATTTCGGCTGAGATAATGTTGAAATAGTCAGTAGTTCGGCAAAAATTGATTATGGACTACTGAAATAATTTTAGACGTAAAGTTCGAATCTCTTCTTCGTCACATTATGAAAAAATATCGTTCATGGACAGTGGACTTATAAAAAAATAAATGAACTTCCCCTCCAAGCTTATAGAAGAAGCTGTTATTGAAATATCAAAGTTGCCGGGAATAGGTAAAAAATCGGCTTTGAGATTGGCTTTACACTTATTGAAAAGAGACGAATCGCAGACGCAACTTTTGGCTGATGCCCTAACAAAGATGCGTACAAAGACTACTTTCTGCAAAAAGTGTCACAATATTTCAGATGACGAACTCTGTTTAATTTGCAGTTCGCCCCGCCGTGATGCGTCAGTGCTTTGTATCGTAGAAGATACCCGTGATGTACTGGCCATCGAAAACACCGCTCAATACCGTGGACTTTATCATATTTTAGGAGGAATCATTTCGCCATTAGCGGGCATTGGACCTAACGATTTAAATATTGAATCGTTGATAAAGAGAGTCGAACAAGAACCTGATATTCAAGAAATTATTTTGGCACTCAGTCCAACAATGGAAGGCGATACTACCGCCTTTTATCTACAAAAACGACTAAAACCGTTCAATAAAAAAATAAGTACCATCGCTCGTGGAATTCCAATCGGTGGCGACCTCGAATATGCCGATGAAGTAACCCTCGGACGGAGTATTACGAGCAGAATTGCTTATGAATAGAGTTCGACTTCACTCACCCTCCACTAAGAAGTGCAGGATTTTATGAATAAAGAATGCTTTCAGACAAAAATATGATACCAAAAGTCAAAATCTGCTGCATTAGTTCACCTCTGGAAGCTAAACAAGCCGTTAGTTACGGAGCTTCGGCATTGGGTTTGGTGTCCAAAATGCCGAGCGGGCCAGGCCCAATTTCTGATGAATTGATTCAAGAAATCGTCCAAACAATACCACCACCGATTGCATCGTTTCTACTGACCAGTCGTACTGATAGTTTTGATATTATTGCACACCAAAAGATTGTCAATTCAAATGTCATTCAGATTGTTGATGCTTTGGAAACTGGCACTTACGATGATTTTAGAAGAGCAATTCCTGCTATAAAAATCGTGCAGGTGATTCACGTAGTTGATGAAAAATCGTTGGATGAAGCACTCGAAATAGCAGAGAAAGTGGATGCACTTTTGCTTGATTCGGGAAACCCCAATTTGGCAGTAAAAGAACTCGGCGGAACAGGTCGAGTACATAACTGGGCGATTAGCCGAAAGATTGTCGAGCAATCAAAAGTACCTGTTTTCTTGGCTGGTGGACTAAAAACCGAAAATGTAAGAGCTGCCATTGATGCAGTTCAGCCCTACGGTTTAGATTTATGCAGCAGTGTCCGCACCGACGGCAAATTAGACCCTCATAAATTAGAAGCGTTTTTTAATGAAGTAAATCGGGTTTAAGTTTTATATTTGTACAAAAGCCCTGCATTATGGAAGAGATTTTTATCAGTAAAATACATATCAATAAAGTCCGTCACCTTGAAAATGTGGATATTCTTCTTTCAGAAAAAGAAAGAAAACACCTCATTTTGACTGGTAAGAATGGTAGTGGAAAGACGAGTTTGCATAACTGTATTGCTGATAAATTATATCTTATTTATCTTTCAGATGTTGAGTATGTAAGAAATAATTCTGGCAATAAAGAAGAAACTATTGAAGAAATAATACAGTTTACCCAAGGAACTGATAAGACTGCCAACATAAGGTTATCATTTAATTTACCTGAGCTACTTCCATTTCATGTAACTAATGCAAGTTTTATATTTTTATCTTTATCGGCAAAACGTAGAGTAGAATTTTCAAAACCAGATTTTTTACGTAAAATAGATATTAATCACTATTTTCATAATCACGAAAAAGCGAATCGGAATTTTATTGACTACTTGGTAAATTTACGAGCCGAACGCTCTTTTGCAACTGAAGAAAAAGATAACACAAAAGTTTCTAAAATTGACAACTGGTTCTTGAAATTCGAAAATGCCCTCAGACACATTTTTGATGAGCCTAATTTAGTTTTAGAATTTGTTCGTGATAATTTCCAATACAATTTCTATATAAATCTACCTAATAGAGAACCTTTCGATTTTCTGAACCTATCTGATGGTTATTCTTCTATTCTTGATATTGTGAGTGAAATAATGATAAGAATGGAAAGTAAAGCATCTCAGGTTTACGACCTCCAAGGCATTGTCTTAATCGACGAAATCGAAACGCATTTACACATTGATTTACAGAAGAAAATCTTGCCTTTTCTGACTTCATTTTTTCCAAAAATTCAGTTTATCGTCACGACTCATTCACCCTTTGTTCTAAGCTCAGTTAATAATGCTGTGATTTTTGATTTAGAAACTAAGCAACGAGTTGAAGATTTATCAGGATATTCGGTTGAGGGTATCGTAGAATCATATTTCGATGTTGACCAATATTCCGATGAAATAAAGGCTAAATTAGATGAATACGAAACATTACTAAATAAATCAGACTTAACAAGTGAAGAGAAAGAACGTAAATTAGACCTAAAAATCTATTTTAAAGATAATATCGCCAAAACGCTATCGCCAGAATTAAGTCTTAGAATCAAAGAGTTAGAAACACAAAAATTAGTTATTCAATGATAAATATTGTGAAGTCACAGCCCGCTCCACTTTGTTTATCAGTTGAAAAAGAAAAGAATAATGGTGACTATAAATGTGGAGAGGTTTTAGAAAGGATACAAAATGATTTTCATAATAAATGCTATATCTGCGAAGACAAAGATATTACAAGCATCAATGTCGAACATTTTGAGCCACACCAAAATAATAAAGAAAAACTTTTCGACTGGAACAACCTTTTTTACGCATGTCAGCACTGCATTAACATAAAAAATGATTTAGAAAAATACCATCCATTACTCAACTGTACGAACGAAAATCATAAGATTCTGGATTGGATAAAGTTTGAGTATGAGATAATGCCTCTTGGTGAACCTAAAATTATTGCTCTTCAAACGGACGAATTAACACAAAAAACTGTTACACTTATACAAGACGTTTTTACAGGAACAACTCCGCTTAAAACTTTGGAGGCAAGAAACTTGAGAAGAAAACTCGAAAAAGAAATGCGTCCATTTTTAAATGATTTGTTTGAATATTTCAGCGATGATACTTTTTCAGAAGAAGAAAAAACAATTTTAAAACTTAGAATTATCCGACGATTAAGCATAAAATCCGCCTTTACTGCGTTTAAGGTTTGGTATATAAATAAGAACAGCGTTTATTTACAAGAATTCAGTCAATATTTACCCTCATAAACCAATGAACAGAAAAGATTTCATCAAAGCCTTTATAGGAAGTGCCTTCGCTTTTAAGTTAAGTGATATTTATGCTTCAAAACCTGTGTATTTTGACGGAATGCACACCCTTGCTCCACTCCCCTACGCCAACGACGCTCTTGAGCCACATATCGACAAAATGACGATGGAAATTCACCACGACCGTCATCACAAAGCCTATGTCGATAACCTCAACAAAGCCATTGCTGGAACCGACATGGAAAAACTTTCAATCGACCAATTATTGAGCAACATCGGCAAATATCCAGTTGCAGTAAGAAATAATGGCGGTGGACACTGGAATCATACTTTTTTCTGGCAAATCATGGCCCCAAATGCGGGCGGAATGCCAACTGGTAAACTTTCTGATGCCATTACAGCAACTTTTGGTGGTTTCGATAAAATGAAAGAAGAATTTGGCAAAGCTGCCACTACTCGTTTTGGTTCGGGTTGGGCTTGGTTAATCGTTACGCCAGATAAGAAATTAAAAATCGTTTCGACTGCCAACCAAGATAACCCATTGATGGACGTAGCAACTGACAAAGGAACGCCAATTTTGGCTCTTGATGTTTGGGAACACGCTTATTATTTGAAATACCAAAACAAACGTGCCGATTACGTAGCCGCTTTCTGGAATGTTGTAAACTGGAAAAAAGTAAACGAAAACTTTGAAGCAGCAATGAAATAAGTAATTTAAACCTATGAGGTTTTGAAAGTTGTAACGATTCGGAACCTCATAGGTTTTTCGTATTTTTGAAAAAAATCTACAATTATGGAAGTGACTTATCAACTAAACGAGTCAGAATTCGACCAAAACGTTTTTAAGGCAATCAAAACAGCCTTCAAAAATCGTTTGATAAAAATTTCAATCAGTAGTTCAGATGTGAATGATACTGTGGCAGAGAAAGAACATGAGTATGCCGTTTCTATTCCTTATAATGATTTATCAAATATCATTGAATCTTTTGAAAAAGATGATTCATATAAGTTGATGGACGCTATTGAAAATTTCAAAATTGCGTCGAAATGAGAAGCCTCAAACTCGAACCAAAAGCAACTCAACAAGTAGCAGATTGGTTACATTCAGACCCTAAAACGCTCAAACGTATTCTCCGTATTCTTCAAGAATGTTGCCGAACTCCCTTCGAGGGCATTGGCAAACCAGAGCCACTCAAAGGAGATTTAAAGAAATATTGGTCAAGGAGAATTGATGATGAACACCGTTTGGTATATCAAGTGAGCGATACAGAAATTACAGTATTTTCACTTCGAGGACATTACGAATAAAAAAGGCTTATTTCTCAGCGAAATAAGCCTTTTTACTTGCATCAAATAGTTGTAAATATGTGTCCTACAATCTGATTTGGTTGATAATCAACAATTTATATTCCTGTGGACTGACAACCATCGACCGTTGACTGGCTTACTCCACAACCTTAGCCGCTAAAACCGTCTTTTTATCTGCTTTCAATACTTCGTAAGCTACCAAAACTTTACCATTAAATACTAAAGTACTGGCATTTTGTCCGTAATCTGAATCTATAACTTTCTGACTATCAAGCAATTTTCCGTTGATGATTTTGCTGTAAAATACATTACTCACACCACTTTCGGAAGTTTGTTCCCAAACCAAAACGGCTGTTTTATCATCAGCTGTTATGTACGTATTTTTTGCCGAAGCATCTAAAACTTTCAATAATTTACCCGATGAACTGGCCAAACGAAAACCCGATTGACCATTTTGTGTCCCTGAAAACCATGTGGCATACTGCTCGTTTTTCACCGAAACTGTTGTAGCACCTGCGTGTGGACAGCCTTTGATTTCCCATTTATCAGCATACAAAGTTTTGGGAGCTGAGAAAGTTGCTCCATTATCTTTAGATACAATGTGCGACATATCACGAATATCATTGTTATTATCACGATAAACCATGTGTAAAGCACCAGCTTCATCAACTACCATACTGATATTACAGCAATCACACACCACAGCATCGATGAGTTTTTCTGCTTGGAAAACCCCATTTTTAGTTATTGCCAAACGCAAATCACGTTCTTCGTGTTTGGTGCTTCCTTTTACATCTTTCAGATAAGCTACCGCAATTTCATCATTGGCCAATAAAACTGCATCGAAGAATCCACGAGTGAGTTTGGTAGTATCAGTATCAACCGAGGTTGGCGAAGTCCAGGTACTTCCACCATCTTTTGAAACCGTAAATCTTATTTCCGAACTACGTTTTGGTCTGGTTGCTGGTGCTTGTTGTGGAGCAGGTGCATTGTGATTACTATGATTAGCTTCTTGGAGCTGAGCTGATGGGCGTGCTTCTCTCGGTGGCATTGCTGGACTCGTACGATACGAGAAAACAGCAACCATTTCACCATTTTTCTTGAATAATAACTTCGGACGCATCAAACGGCCGTTTCCTAAGCCCCCATCAGCAAAAACTGTCTTTTTTTCGCTGTAAGTTTTCCCATCTTTTGAAGTAGCAAAGCAAAGTGAAACCACGTTTTGTGGGTCTTTTTCTGTCCAATATAAAACTACTTCTCCTTTATTGTTTTTTGTCAATGTTGGTAAAGTGTAAGTCTTATTTGGGTCAGTTTCGATGGGCGAATTCGTAAGGCTTGGATTAACACTGACTGTTGGAAGTGTTGTTTCGCCAACGGTTTTACAGATAGTCATTTCATGGTTTTCTTCTGGGCTGTTAATGAAAGAAAAGCCAAAAAAGCCAAAAAATCCAACAAAAAATAATTGAATAGGCACTAATAATTTTAACATTTTTGAATTGTTTTAATTTGGTTTATAAAGCACTGAATGCAATTAAAATCTATTGTTTACCAATTTAGTTATTGCCTTTTCGTAGGAACGTCCAAATTGGACGTTCAATAAAGATATTTAACTAAAAATTGAGTAAGATATACGATAATTATATTTGAGAACATCCAATTTGGATGTTCCTAAGGAGTTTTCAAAAACCTTAAAACTTATAACTCAAAGTAGTTGAAAACTGACGTGGAGCAATCGGATTGATGCTATAACGGTCATGCACGATGTAATTCATGGTATTGAAAATATTTGAAACTTTGGCGAGCATAGAGATTTTACCAAAAGTATATCCCGCCGAAATGTCAGTTGTAGTAAAGCCAGTTAGAGGAATCAAGGCATTATAAGCACTCAATGCAGCAGTTGTATTATTCAAACCACCATTCAAACCCACTACATTATTATTTCCTGCAAAACGTTTTCCTGTGTAGAAGGCAGAAATACCTAATTTCAAGCCTTTTAACTTAGTTTTATCGAAAGTATAAAACACAGAACCATTTGCTGTATTTCTTGGATTTCTAATCAATTGTTCACCCTCAACTTGTGAACCAACCACACCCGTTGTATTGGTATAACGCATAAAGTTATAACCATAGCCAAGCAAGAAATAGAAGTTTTTCGATAAAACACCGTTGAAATCAATTTCAAAACCATCGCTGGTTGTTTCGCCCGATAATTCTCTGATTGAAGTATTGGTGTTCGGATTACCGTTTTTATCGAAAAGAGCCGTTTGAGCAAAATTGCTATTAATGATTTTATAGACACTCGCATTGGCCGATAGTTTTCCATCTAAAAATTCGTTTTTCACCCCAATTTCATATTGGTCAATGATAGATGGTTTTAGGGCATCGCCATTAATATCAGTACCTGTATTGATAGTAAAGTTGTTGCTGTATGAAGTATAGATAGAGGTTGTCTGGAATGGCTGATAAATCAAAGCAAGTTTTGGAGAAAATGCTGCATCTGATTTATCGACCGCTGTGCCACGACGTGAAACATTTTTTTCAAGATTTATGATGGTTGATTGGAAAGCTGTTTGATAAGAATATCTCAACCCAGCTAATACTTTAAACTTAGAACTTACGGCAATTAAATCTTGCACATAAATACCGTAACGATTCTGAGGTGTAGTTGTGCGAGCAGTATCCGCAATGGTAGGAATATCGGTGCGAGCCACGTATTTCGTAGGGTCGAAAATATTAATTTTATCATAAGCAGTACCTACTACCCCAGCAGCTGATGTGAATTTAAAAGTATGGCTCACATTCTCGATTCTCAGGAAATCTGCACCAACTAATAATTGATGATTGATTTTTCCAGTTTTAAAACTTCCATTCAAATTTACTTGGCCTGTATAGTCCTTCTCGGCCGTATGCACCGCACTTAATGCTCGTGTATAATCGCCATTAAGAGCAATTGCACTTGGTACTCCTGCCCCAAACCCTTTTACACGTGTATCTTGCACCGAGCCAATAGCGGTAAGCTTCCAGTTATTATTAAAACGGTGGTTGATAGTCAAAAAACCAGATGTTTGGTTAGTATTGTTATAGGCCCACGAAGTATTGATAAAACGATTTCTCGGAGCTTCGGGCAATTCGGTAATCGTGATTCTGCTATTAGGTGTTCCTACCCCTGCATCTGGCACAATGTTGCTTTTCAAGTAATCGGCCTGCAATAAAACATCGGTTTTATCACTAATTTTATATAACAATGAAGGCGTAACATACACTCTATTTGTTTTTACAACATCACGATAGCTTTGTGCGTTTTCGTAGGTGCCAACTGCTCTGAAAGCCAATTTCTTACTAATCGGACCATACACATCAATGGTTGGTTTGTATTGATTATAGCTTCCTACAAGCATTGAGGCCTGTCCGCCCCAATCGAAACGAGGTTTTTTCGTAACCATATTGATAATCACACCGCCCGAAACATTGCCGTAAAGTAAAGCCGAACTTCCTTTCATAACTTCTACCGACTCTAAAGTACTGGCATCAGGAAAACCCATCGTATTACTGATTGTGCCGTTCTTGAAAATACTACCTCCTGCACCCGCAATACCTACACTATATCCACGAGAAGAAAAAGTTTCGGCAACGCCCCCACGTGTTTCGGTGAGCGAAACCCCACTGACATTCTTCACCACATCACCGAGTCGGATTGCTTGTTGGTCGGCAATTACGGTGCTGCTCACAACGGCCGTACTTTGAGGTAAATCAAGCGGACGAATATTGGCTTTGCCCAATGTAGCGGTTCGGTTGGCGGTATAAGTACCCGAAACTACAATTTCTTTCAACATTTCCGAATTCTCAAATAATTCAAGCGAAAGATTGAGGGTTTTACCTTCTTCAATTTTAATTTTTTGCTCTAAGGTTTTATATCCAACAAACGAAGCAATTAAGGTATAATTTCCATCTTTTATGTTTGTGATAGTAAACTCTCCCTTTTCGTTTGAAGTTGTACCTCGTTTGGTTTCTTTCAATTGAATAGATACGTAAGGAGCCGCTTGCCCCTCGCTATTACTGACAGTTCCTCTCAGATTTCCAGATTGGCCAAATGTCCAATTACTTAGCATTAATATGACCGATATAAGTAAGGTATTTTTCATAGTTTTCTTTGGAAAAATCATAATTTCTATTTAGACTAATTATAAATAAACTTTTAAAAAAGAAGGGAATTTTTTAAAACTCCCTTCTTTACTGTTATAATTTAAAACTTAAATCCTGCTGAAATGTAGAATGTACGGCCATCAGCTGGTAAAATTCCTGGGCCTGGGTACCCACCCGCACGACGTGTAAAATAACGTTCGTCAGTTAGGTTGTTTACACCTGCCTTAACATTGTAATGCTTCAAGAATTTGAAACTCGCCGAAAGGTCTTGTACGGTGTAAGCTGGAATTACGCCTGTTGTAGCGGCGGCATTGGCAACTTCTGTATTCGAAGCATCGGCATAAGCTTTGCCAATATCGCTCATTTGCCACGTAATTGAGAATCCTTTTTTGTTGTACGTAACTCCAAAACGATTGATTTTACGAGGAGCATTTTCTACTCTTTTGCCCGAAAGATTTCCTTCTACTACTTGTCCGTTCACTACCGAAGTTGTCTTGAAATTACGGTAAGTGGCATCAATGTAGGCTATCGAAGCAAACATACTCACATAACCAATTTTAGATTTTTTGAAGAAAGCCGTTACTGGGTCAAACTCAATATATCCCTCGAAACCTTGGCTTACCGAACGACCTAAGTTGGTACGGAATTGATAACGTTGGTTGGCAGCATTTGTTTGTGTGATTGTTCCGATTCGGTTATTGTAATTCACATAGAAATAATCAACATCGAAGTTCAAGTAATTAGCTACTTTGCCACGGTATCCGAAATCAAAATTATAGCCACGAGCATCTTGTAGATTTTCGTCAATCACATCGGTTGTCGCTGGAGGTGTAAGGTCAGAAATCAAAACTGGGCGATAGGCCTGCGAGATGTTTGTATAAAACTCCGATTGCTCGGTTAGGTGATATTCTGCTCCTCCACCAAAAAGTAAGAAACTACGATTTCGAGTAATCGGTGTAAGATTATTGGCAACACCATTCGATAGGCTAAAACGCCCTTGCATGGTCGAGCTGATATTCTCGATTCTTGCTCCGGCTGTTACTAAAAACTTCTTATTGAAACGGAAAATATTCTCAAAATAGGCTGCTTTATTGATATTGTTAAAGTCTAAATCACGTGGATAGTCGCCTTCGATAGTAAACTCCATGTCTTTACCAACTGAACCTTTTCCTTGTTGTTTGCGGTCGATGTTTCCGTTATAATACCTCAATCCACTGGCAAGGGTATTGTTTAAACCCAACAATTTATAATCTGTGATGAAGCGTAATTCCGACCCATAATTATTGTAGTAATCTCTATCTACTTGTCGATTTGAAGTAAGATTATCGATCGTTGTGATAGCCGAAACATTGCCAACACTGCTACGCTCGGCAATTACGCCAAATGCTTTCCAACTCAATTTTGTTTTTTCGCTGAAAATATACTCAGCCGAGAGCGAAGGAACCAACCAAGGCGTACTAAACCAGTTTCGACTACGCACACTCTGGCGAGCATCTTGAGCAAACTGAGCGTCGGTCAAGCCACCTGCTTGCTGACTTTTGTAGGTCATGTAAGTTGCTTCTGCTCCAATCTTAAACTTATTTGTGATGGCATAACTTAACTCGGCATGAGCGTGGTCGGTGTTGTAGTAGCTATTATCTCTCCAGCCATTTCCAAAACGTTTTTGATAATAAGCCGTATAGCTCAAACGTCCTTCCGTTCCACCAATGTAATTGAATGTACTAAACAAACCATTGCTACCCGTTGTATTCTGCGACTCGACCGTTACACGAGTAGAAATATCTGGTTTACGAAGTACAAAATTCATCAATCCACCAAATTGTGGCCCGTATTGAAGTGAAGATGCACCACGAACAATTTCGATGCGGTCAACTACTTCCATCGGTGGTGTATAATAGGCTTCTGGATAACCCATTGGGTCAGGTGTAATATCGTAGCCATTCATTCTAACGTTAAACTCCCACGAGCGATTCGGACTCAAACCACGAGATGCCACGCCCAACTGAATACCCGAACCATCGTTTTCCCATACCGAAATACCTGGCGTGCGACTAAATATCTGACGGCTATTATTCATCGCCAAGTTCGCATTGAGGTTATCGAGTTTAATGACTTCATTTTTCTTCGTGGCATTAATCGAATAGCCATCAACTTCGGCTAAGTGTTCGTTTCCTCTTACTCCACGGCTTGCTACTACCTGAATGTCTTTCAAAGTATAAGTTTCGTCTTCTAACTCAAAATCAAAGCTTTTTACTTCGTTTTCTTGAAGTGTAAAACTCAATTCTTTATTTTTCAAACCAACACTCGATACTACAAGTGTATATTCGCCATTTCTTAAACCCTTAATCACATATTCTCCGTTGGTGTTGGTTTGTACTCCTCTTACCGTTCCTTTCAACGTCACACTCGCTCCTACAATCGCTTGCTTCGCCCCATCCATAACTTTCCCATTGATAGCTGCTTTTTGTCCAAAAGCGGTAAAAATCACCAACTTAGAAAGTAAAATTGTATAAATTAAAGACTTCATTAAAGTATTTTTATTTTTGTTTAGACCAATTCTAAATAACACTGCAAAAGTAAATACGAAATTTTAATGAACAAGGATTTATTTAGATTAATTTTAAATAAGGTGTTTTACAAATAAGCATAACTGCTTCTGGACTACCCATTTTTCTGGCAGTTTTCTCGTTGGCACTGACCGTATATAATCAACGAATGCTCTATGATAGGCATCTGGTAGAATTGAGAGATTGAATCTTGAATGGATTGTAGGCGTGGGTCGCAAAACTCAAATACTCGATTACAATCCACACAAATTAAATGGCTGTGTTGTTTTCGGCCAAAGGACTTTTCGTAGCGAGCTGCATGCGAACCATTAAACTGGCGTTTTTTTACGAGTCCCAACTCTACAAGTAAATCAAGCGTGTTATAAACGGTCGATTTGCTTACTGAAAAATTACGTTCTACAAAAGCAAAATATAGTTCATCAGCCTCAAAATGATCGTCACGCTTATACACTTCTTCTAAGATTTTATATCGTTCAACAGTCTTCCGAAGCCCCAATTCTTCGATTTTGGCATCTAAAATTGCCTTTGCATCTTTATAATGGTTTTCTTTAAGCATGACTAATCTCATTTATCAAATCATTACTAACCTTAGTTTTTGAGGACTTCTTCCTTCTCCCCCACCAAATATAAAAACCTGTAACTGGCAAACTTGTAGCTACAACTGAAAGCAAAAAAGCCAAGACTTTTCCAGCAAAACCCAATATTCCACCCGTATGAATATCATAAGTCATTCTGATTAATTTATCGGCGGTATTGGCATCTTTTAGTCGGCCATAAACGGTTTTGGTGGGTATTTCTTTCAAGGTATATTGGTCGAAATAACGATAGTCGGTACTCCAATAAACGCCTTCACGGGTATTTACATTTGCTCCAATCGTTGCCGAATCAGATTCAATAGTGTGAACTTCGATCGAAAGTGCATCGGGGTGTTCGGCTTTCATTTTTTCCCAAACCAAATCAGTGGCTGGTTTCTTGAAATCGGTAACAATAGGTTTCTGCGAAACAGGTTCAGAAAACAAGAGTTCTTTTTCGCCACCCGTAGCCGTATAAATAAGAGAAGTAAACCACTGAATACCGAAGAAAATACCCGTAACCGAAATGATTAACAGCAAAAAAGAGCTATAAAAACCCAAAATATTGTGCAAATCGTAGTTTTTTCGCCTCCACTGAGTAGCATCTTTCCAACGAAACCAAAAGCGTTGTTTGGCTGCTGCTTTGTTTTTTGGCCACCAAAGAATGATACCCGAGATGAGCATAAAAACAAAAATCAGCGTAGCATACGAAGTTATCGGCTGACCAATTTCGGGTTTTAGCCACAAATAATAATGCCCATCAAGCACCCAATGAAAGAAGGTTTCTTCCATATTTTGCACATGAATCACCTCGGCGGTATATGGATTATGATAAATAATATAATAATGTTCAGGGTCAAAACCATAGAAAATAGCCTCTACACTACGGCCTTTTGCAGGATAATTAATGGCGTGTAAATGAGCTTTGGGCAATTTTATTCTGGCTACGGCTTCAAAGGCAGATGGTGGCAAAACGGCACGATTTTCTTCTACTTTTGAAAATCGAAAAGGCTGCGTAGCATCTTGAATTTCTTGCTGAAACGCATACAAACAGCCTGTTAAACTTACAACAAACACCACCAAGCCTGTTGAAAGACCCAGCCAAAGGTGCAACTTACCTATGATTTTTTTGAAATTCATTTGTTGACTTTTTCGCTTCATCCTCAGCCTCTAAGAGGCTAAGGCCGAATTTTAATAATAGCTTTAAAACTTATAATTGATACTCAAACGAGCATTTCTCATGGCCTCGGCTTGCCAGTAATAGAATTTACTCCACGAATAATAAGCACCTGAAATAACATCGGCATTGAATAAATTATTAACATTCAAGGCTACACTAAATTTATCGAATTGATAAGAAACAGCTCCATCAAAACGAGTAAAATTTGGCATCGTTGCATCAATGGTTTTGTCATATTCAGAGTACCAAGAAGTGCGTCCAGCAGCATGCGAAACTCCTAACGAAAGCCCCAAACCCTGTGCAGCTCCACTGGTTGCACGATAGCTAACCCACGCATTCGCAATGTGTTTGTCGGTTCCTGGCAACTGGCGATCAACTTGCTGATTTTCAGTGTCTTTTGTAACTTTTCCATCGGTATAGGCATAGTTCATCGTTACGTCTAAACCTGTCAATATTTGTCCACGCACATCAAATTCAATTCCTTGGGTTTTGGTTTGACCAAGTTGCACCGAGAAAAATTGATTGACAGGGTCAGCCGTCAGTACATTATTTTTCGTAATCTGATAAGCCGCCACCGAAGCCGTCCAACGGCCATCGAGCCATTCACGTTTCAAGCCAATTTCTTTGTTTGTTCCCGTAATCGGGTCGAATTTTTTACCTGTATATGAAGCCCCTGCTTGCGGAATAAATGATTCATCTAAAACCGCATATACACTCGTATTCTTATTCAACGAATAACTCAAACCAACTCTTGGCGTAAACTTACTTGCCGAAACTTTACCCGAATACGGGTCTTCATCGCCCGTTGAAGTGTATCTTCCTGCCAAAGTCAAACGCAGTTTATCATTCAATAATCTGATTTCATCTTGGGCATAAAGTGCGGTGTAAAGATTATTATAATGTACGCCACGCTCACGAATGCTAAGGCTACGGTCGAATTTAGGGTACGCCGAAGCAGGCACTTTTCCAAAAACTGGGTTATACACATTAAAGCCTTGCGAGCCAACAATTGCTCCTCCTTGAGCCCAATCGTGGTAATAATCTTTATCGCCCATATCAACACCCGCCAGAATACGGTGTTTGATTCTACCCGTTTCAACATCGCCATTCACAAAAAACTGACCTACACGAGTTTGGCCTAAAATATCCCAAATTGATGTGGCTCTTTGCAATGTATCGCCTTTAAAACCCGTCGGCCAGAGGCTCGAACCTACTTGACTGAACTTTAGATAAGCCACTTGCCCTGTAAATTTCCAGTTTTTATTGATACTGTGAGCAAGTGTAACGATTAACGATTGGTCGTTGATTTTGGTAGGAGCCATATTCGACTCCAGCGTAGTGAAATCGGCTGAAATATCGCCTAATTTGTTCGGTGAATAGATATAATTCGACCCCAATGGCGACATATTCACGCCCTGAAAGGTATATTCGGCCGTTATGGAAGTACTCGGATTGATTTGATATTTGATAACTGGTGCTACTGAAACACGATTGTTGTATTCAAAGGCACGTTGTGTACCTTTCATTTGGCCCATAACATTTAGACGATATTGTAATTTTCCATCTTTGTTCAATAAACCATCCAAATCTACAGTCGTGCGATACGTTCCGAAACTTCCGATTGCCATATTAGCTTCGCCTTTCGTAATTCCCGTAGGTTTTTTCGTAACCACATTATAAAAACCGCTCGGTTCGCCACTGGCAAGCATAAAACCAGCTGGCCCTTTCACAAACTCAACTCGCTCAACCATACTCATGTCTTCGTTGAGTGGCCCCCAAGTTGCTTGCACATTCATTCCATTACGAAAAGCAGCAATCCGTGAACCACGCATCACGATTCGAGCGTAATTTTCCCAGTGTTCGGAGCGAGTAGCCCCACTTACATTTCGTATCACGCCTTCTTGCATATCAAAGATTTGCTGGTCTTGAAGCGTTTGGCGGGTAATTACCTGAATATTTTGTGGAATTTCGAGCAAAGGAGTCTTCAAGCGGAGCGAAATAGAAGGATAATCGGTTACGTATTTGCTCGGATTTGCTGTTACCAAAACCTCTTGTAATTGATTGGCACTAGCTTCCAATACAAAATCAAGGTTTTGGGTTTGTCCGTTTGTGATTGTTACTTTCTTAGATTCGGTTTTTAAACCAACAAATGTAGCTTGTACTGTATAATTGCCTTCTTTAAGGTTAGCAATCTGGTAGTTTCCTTCGGCATCGGCAACAGTGCCTTTGGTCATACCTTTCAAGATTACATTTACAAATTCGGCGGGTTTTCCATCCGATGTCGTGATTTTTCCTTTAATAACACCACTTTGGGCAAAAATTACTTGCAATGAACTTATAAATAAGAGAATACCTGTTTTAATAAATTTACTTTTCATTTTTCTTTAGTGATTTAGATAAAAAATTAAAAAAGTGTGCAGACTTAGGGTCTTGGCAGTTTTCGATGTCACCCGAAAACGAGGTCTTTTTAGGGTCAGGGTTATATAGATTTATTTATCGTCGTGATTACAAACCTTAAAACATTTACAGTCAAAGCCTGCTTTTCTCACAGCACAATCAATCATCTCATCTTTGATTTCGTCAGAACTCACGATTGAAATTTGCTGACTCACATAATCAATTGTAAAAGCTTTCACTCCAACTGTATTCAACTCATTTTTAAGATTTTGCAAACTAATGGCTTGCTGTAAATCGACTAAAAAATTGATTGTTTTCATGGTCAATATTTATGTTGAAGATTTATTTTTAAAGTTAATTTTATTTAGACTTATTCTAAATAATAATACAAAGGTAAAACCGAAATTTAATTCTGCAAACTTTATTTAGAATATTTCTAAATAATAAATCCTAAACAAAATGAATAAGTAAAAATGAGTATCTTTGATAAAAACAAATTCGATTATGGAACTGATAAGAGAGATAATTTTCCCGACCGAAAGTACCTACACACTGCACTTTCCTGAAGAAATGATAGGCAAACAGGTTGAAATTATTGCCTTCGAGATTGAGAAGGCACCACCTATTGATAAGAAAGAAAAAAGTATTGATGATATTAAAGCTATTTTCAAAGATAATCTCATTGATTTGAGCAACTATAAATTCGATAGAGACGAAGCAAATAACTATGAGGACTAAAATTGCACTTGATACGAATATTCTAATTTACCTATTTGATGCTTCCGATGAAGACAAGCGTTTGATTGCTGAAACATTGGTTTTTGAGAAACCCATCATTAGTTCACAGGTTGTTTCTGAATTTCTGAATGTTTCAAAAAGATTGCTAAAATTGCCAAAACTTGATATAATCCTAAAAGCAAATAAACTTTTCAGTAATTGCGAAATAGCTTCTCTTAATCAAGAAACATTAGAAAAAGCCAAAGACTTAATAATCAGATACGACTTCCAACTTTACGATTCTCTTATTGTAGCAGCAGCCCAAATCTCAGGTTGTAATTGTCTTTATTCAGAAGATTTACAACATAATTTTTTAGTTGAAAATCGTCTCAGAATCATCAATCCATTCTTATAAATTGCTCCTTTTTAGTATATTTGCCATAGAAAATGCTATTTCAATATTAGCTAAACCGTGCATACTCACTGTTTGGATAGGATGATATGCAACAACGTTTGGTAAAATCTTAAAAATATTGCTGACCTAACATGAGTGACGAAACACCAAAATACGACCCCCTGCAACAAAAAGAAGTAATTGACGATATGTTCGAGACTTGGTTTCTCGACTATGCCTCGTATGTAATCCTCGAACGTGCCGTACCTGCCATCGAAGATGGACTAAAGCCCGTTCAACGCCGAATCATGCACGCCCTCAAAGAAATGGACGATGGGCGTTTCAATAAAGTGGCAAATGTTATTGGCTCAAGTATGCAATATCATCCACACGGCGATGCGTCAATTGGTGATGCTATCGTTTCGATGGGACAGAAAAACCTTTTGCTTGATACCCAAGGAAACTGGGGTGATGTTCGCACTGGCGATGGTGCTGCCGCTCCTCGTTATATCGAGGTTCGCCTCTCGAAATTTGCCAACGATGTGCTTTTCAATGAAGACACTACCGAATGGCAGATGTCGTATGATGGTCGCAAGCGTGAGCCTGTCAATCTTCCAGCGAAGTTTCCGTTATTGCTTGCTCAAGGCGTTGAAGGTATTGCCGTAGGCCTTTCTACAAAAGTTATGCCGCATAACTTCATTGAGCTGTGCGAGGCATCAATTTCTTATCTTAGAAAAGAGCCTTTCCAACTTTACCCCGATTTCTTGACTGGTGGTTTAGTTGATGTAACGAACTACAATGATGGCGGACGAGGCGGAAAAATTAAAGTTCGTGCAAAAATTGCCGAAATCGACAAGAAAACACTTGAAATTCAGGAAATTCCGTTTAGTACGACTACCGCTACGCTTATTGACTCTATCATAAAAGCCAATGATGCAGGAAAAATAAAAATCAAAAAAGTTGAAGATAACACGGCAAAAGAAGTTTCAATCATCATTCATCTGGCACCAAATACTTCGCCTGATATTACGATTGATGCCCTTTTCGCATTCACTGAGTGTGAAAACTCCATTTCGCCCAATGCTTGTATTATCATTGATAACAAACCACATTTCGTCACGGTCAGCGATATTCTGAGAGATTGCACCGAGCAAACCAAACATTTGCTTCAACGTGAACTCGAAATTAAACGTCACGAACTCAAAGAGAAATTACTTTATAGCTCGCTCGAAAAGATTTTCATCGAAAACAAAATCTACCGTGATATTGAAGAATGTACGACTTTCGAGGCGGTAGTAGCAACGGTCGATAAGGGTTTAGAGCCTTACAAAAAAGATTTTTATCGTGAAATCGTAGAAGATGATTTACTTCGTTTGCTCGAAATCCGAATCAAGCGTATTTCAAAATACGACTCCTTCAAAGCAGATGAGTTAATGAAACGTTTGCTTGATGAATTGGCCGAAGTGGAAGATAACTTAGCCAACATCGTTCGTTACACAATTGCTTTTTACCGAGAATTATTGAAAAAATACGGCAAAGGTCGTGAGCGTAAAACCGAGATTCGTCAGTTTGAGTCTGTGCAAGCAACCGTGGTGGCAGCCAATAACCAAAAACTTTACGTTGACCGTGAAGGCGGCTTCATTGGATATGGTTTGAAAAAGGACGAATACGTAATGGATTGTTCAGATATTGATGATATTATTGCCTTCAAACGAGACGGCAAATATGTTATTACGAAAATTCAAGAAAAGGTTTTTGTAGGAAAAGACATTATCTACTGTTCGGTTTTCCGTAAAAACGATGAGCGAAAAATCTACAATGCGATTTATTTGGATGGAAAATCTGGAACATCTTACGCCAAACGTTTCTTCGTAACAGGTATCACTCGTGATAAAGAATATGATGTTTCGATGGGTAATCCAAAGTCAAAAATATTGTATTTCACAGCCAATGATAATGGTGAAGCAGAATCGGTTGCGGTAAATCTTACGGCCAATTCAACAGCAAAAAAGAAACAATTCGATTGGGATTTTTCTGAACTCGCCATCAAAAATCGTAATTCAATGGGGAATGTTCTAACGAAATTTCCTGTACGTAAGATTGTCTTGAAATCTGCGGGAAAATCGACCCTCGGAGGTGTAGATATTTGGTTCGATGCAGTAATTGGCAAACTTAACCGTGACGAACACGGCCAGTATTTGGGTAATTTCGGCTCTGAGGATAAGATTTTGGTGATTTATAAAGATGGACAATACGAGTTTACGAACTTCGAGCTGACAAACCGCTACGAGCAGAAAGATATTCTGAAAGTAGTAAAGTACGAACCAGAAAGACCAATTTCGTGCTTACACTACGAGGGCGAACACAAGATTTATTACATCAAACGTTTCAAAATCGAAACCACTACGATGGATAAGAAATTCTTGTTTATTTCTGATACCAAAAACTCACGTTTATTGACTGCGTGTTTGGATAAATACCCTCGTTTTGAGATAAAAACCAAAGCCGATAAAAAAGCAAGTATCGAAACCCAAACGATTTTAGTAGATGAATTTGTAGAAGTACGTGGCTGGAAAGCCATTGGACAGAAAATTAATGCTTATGAAGTTGTAGAAGTAAAACAACTCGAACCAAAAGCAGAAGAGGTAGCTGTTGTGGAAGTACTACAAGCGATTGATGATAGCTCTGAAAACGGCTCTGAAAATATTGATAATCAAGATGATGACAAGCAATTAGCTTTGTTTTGAGAGTAGTCGAATTAATACTTTCCCCTCCTTTTTTCAAGGAGGGGTCGCCTGACGGCAGTCGGCGGGGGTGGTTTCTTTTCGTAAAATTTGTTTTAAAAGACCTCAACAATCTTTAACCACCCCGTCAAAATTCGACTTCGTCAGAATTTTGCCACCCCTCCTTGAAAAAAGGAGGGGAAATTAAACGATTTCAAAACTCCCAAACAGTTGGATTTTTATGGCGGCGTAGGTGTTTTCGGACTTCCATCCAAAACGCTAATACTAAATAAATGATAATCGGAGAGCCAAAAGTGAAGAACGAAGCGTAGATAAAATATATACGAACGCTTCCTGCCGAAAAGTTGAGTTTTTCGCCGAGTCGAGAACAAACTCCGAAAAGTTGATTTTCAACTAAGTATCTTAATTGTCCTGTTTTTAGCATTGTCTTGAAAAAGTGAATACGAAGTTAGTAAAAAAATCGTGTTTGTCAAGGGTTTAACAATAAAATAATGATCAACGCTAAGTTTTTGTACAATCAAATATTGGTTTAGTGCAAAAATATTTTTCTCGAAAACTTGTTTTTTCTTGAAAATTACGTACATTGCATTTCATTTATTTACTCTTTTAATTTATTTAATTTCAATGCAAACAGGTACAGTAAAATTCTTCAACGAAACAAAAGGCTTTGGTTTTGTGGTTGATGATGCTTCAGGACAAGAGATTTTTCTTCACGTGACGGGCTTAAACGGCACAAAGGTTCGTGAAAACGACCGTATTGAATTCGAAACTGTCGAAGGTCGTAAAGGTTTGAATGCAGTTAACGTGAAAAGAATATAGTTTTTTTCTGAGTTTAAATTGACTTCAGTACCCAAGCCCCTCAGTCTTAAAGATTTGAGGGGCTTTTATTTTGATTATCTGTTACGTATTTTTACGTATTTAATTGACCGTATTTTTACGCATTTTATTAAGTAATTTTACTTTTATTTTAAGAAAAACTTTATACAAAACACTTACAATCAACAACTTACAAAACTATTGTCACTAATATTCTTTTGAAATACTACAATTTATATATATTTTTGAAATATACATACTATCTAAAAACAGTCGAAGCTAACTTTATAAAGATGAAAAAAAAGACTACTACCTCAGGTAACCCAATTGCCGTAACAAAAATTAAAGAATACGCTGGAAATTTCAAAAAACAAGTGGAAAGTGGCATTTCTTTAAAAGAAGCATTTACTGACTCTAAAGGCTTAATCAGAGAAGCCGAGTTTTTTGGGAAAGACAAATTAATGGCCTTATTAAATCCAAGAAAAATCGGCAAAGAGATTTTAGGTGTGAGAATTTACTACGGAATAAGCCCCGAAGATGCTGAAAATAATATGGCGGATGATGGAACGATGAACCCTCGCTTATTTCTTGTTCCAGTTGGACTTGATGGAAATGATTTGAAATTCAACCACTCAGCTCTAAAAGATGCTCCCGATGGCGATGGGCTCGGCGATGGTAACCCTCAACCTCCTTTTAACGATAATTAATACGCTCAAATGCTGCTACAAACAATAATGCGAATACTAAGTGTGATTTCTGATATATCTATAGTATTACCGCTAATCATCCTTTACATAAATAGACAATATTTGACGAAAGAACTCAAAATATTATCTATTTATGTAATCCTTCTTTTCATTAGAAACATCATTGGACTTGTATATAATTTTCTTTATTTAAAATATAATTACTACGCAAACACTGTTTTTTATTATAATCTCACTAATATAGTTGGTTTTTATTTGATTGCATACCTTTACATTTTATTGCTAAAAGATGTATTTTTGAAAAGATTAATTTATGTACTTATTGTAGTTTTTACAATTTTTTCTTTTCTTGATATAGCCAATGGAACATTGAACATTAACACAGCCGTATTTAATAAATATTCTTACTTGGTTTCGGGTATTTCTATCACTATTCTTGCCTTTGTACATCTTTTTAAGATCCTAAAAGAACTACAAACAGAAAATATATTAACTTATTCATATTATTGGCTAAGTGCTTCGTTCTTACTATATTTCTCAAGTACTTTTTATATGTACCTTTTTGTAAAAAATATTATAAGCGAAACAAGGGTTAATCCAATGGTTTTATGGCAAATTGATAATATTTGTTTCTTTATATTATCAATAATTCTGAGTTTTGTTTTTAAGTTTAGTAAAAATTTAAACCTGATAAATTCAAATTAAATTGAATAATTTCGATTATTTCTATGTAGTCATTTTTCTAACAATATTTACTTTTATAATATTGTTGGCTATTATTTTGTTCGTGACTTACTACCAGAGAAAACAAATACAACAAAAGATAGCCATTCAAGAACTAAAAAGCGAAATGCAACGCCAAATGCTTGAGTCAGCCCTTGAAGTACAGGAAGTTGAAAGAGTCAGAATAGCTAAAGACCTTCACGATGAGGTTGGGGCGATGCTTTCGGTTACAAAAATGAGTTTTAATCAACTCCTCCGAAAACTTGATAGTGCTGAAGATTTAGCAAAAATGGGTAAACAAACCCGTGAACTACTCGAACAATCAATTGGGCAAGTACGTAGAATCTCTAAAGAACTCGTACCCAGCACACTCGAAGAATTTGGGCTGATACTTTCAATCGACGAATTCATCCAAAAGGTACATTTGGCTTCTACTACATCTTTTACTTTTAGTCACGAAGGGATTGCCCAAAAACAACGTTTTGACAAAAAAATTGAGTTGACAATTTACCGACTTATTCAAGAACTCGTCAATAACGCCCTCAAACACGCCGAAGCCAAAGAAATAACCTTAAAACTTACGACCAAAGACAATAAAATTATTTTTATCTTTACCGATGATGGTAAAGGCTTTGATTTTGCGGCCATACGCAATGACCCTAAATCTGGCTTAGGACTCCGAAATATGGAAAGCCGTCTGAGCGTAATCAATGGAACGATTAATGTTCAATCAAGCATCGGAAAAGGAACAACCACCACTATTGAAATACCTATTTGACGAGTTTTGAGGCTTTTGCCTATAAATCCAACAAGTTTTGAAAGGCTAATTCAGAACTCAAAACTCAGAATTCTATAAACTATGTCAAAGATACAATTAGCGGTCGTTGACGACCACAATTTATTTCGCAAAGGAATGATTTCAATCCTTCAGCAAGTACCTGATTTTGAGGTAGTTATGGAGGCAGTAAACGGACAAGAATTTCTCGACAAACTTCAAAACCAGCAAATTGATGTAGTTTTGATGGATTTACAAATGCCAGTTCTTGATGGTATTAAAACCACCGAAATCGTGAGAGCGAAGTTCCCTGACGTAAAAGTACTTATACTTTCAATGCAAGACGAAGACCAATTTGTATTGCATTTGATGGAAATCGGAGCAAATGGCTATTTATTGAAAGATACTGACCCCGAAGAAGTAGAAAAGGCCATTAGAAAAGTAAACGAAACCGAAATCTATTTCAGCGATTTTGTGAGCAAAATTATGCTTCGTAAAATGAATCGTAAGCCTCAGCAAGAAAGCAAAATATTTAACTACAAAACCGACCTTTCGGAGCGTGAAATACAGGTTTTGAAATATATCTGCGAAGGACTCACAACCGCCGAAATTGGTGAAATTGTGGCACTCAGCCCACGAACGGTTGAAGGTCATCGACTAAGAATGATGGAAAAACTTGGGCTGAAAAATACGGCAGGTTTGGTGGCTTATGCCATCCGAAATAATTTGGTTTAGAATAATGATACGAGATATTAGATTCGAGATACAAGAGTAAAAAAATCCCTTTTCTCGAATCTAATATCTCCCATCTTAAGCCCCCAGTATTGCCGAAAACTCAATTTCCACCAAATAATCAGCACCAATCAAAGCACTTACTTCGACCATGGTCGTGCAAGGTTTTATATCTTTAAAAAACTCTCCATGAGCTTTACCAATTTCTTCCCATTTAGAAATATCTGTTGCAAAAATACGAGTACGCACTACATCTTTCAGTGAAGCTCCCAGTTGTTCGAGGACTTTTTCAACTTTTAGAATGATAAATTTTGTTTGAATATAAACATCATTTTTCCCTACAATTTCTCCGCTACCATCAGTGGCAACTGTGCCTGTTACTTCAATGATATTTCCCATTTTTACTGCACGAGAATACCCAACGATGTCCTCCCATTTTGCACCAGTCGATACATTAATTCTTTCCATTACTTTTGCTTAGTTTAATAAATTTCTATGTTTAAAATCAACAAACCGTTATGCCATTTCTGAAATGTCATTCTAAAAAGACATCAAATTAGGTATTTTCTGCCATCTTGTCAGTAAATTTCTTATTGGCAAAATAATTGTCGAAATTTGCAAAAAATAAAATAGATTACAAAATGGCAGAAAATAAAGAAGACGCAACAATTACTGACGAACAAACAGCAGAACAAACAACCGTAGAAACCGAAGAAGTTGTAGAAGAAAACGAAAGTGTTGAAGAAAACGTATCGGAGTCAGCGTCGCTCGAAGCACAACTTGCCGAAGCAAAAGACAAATATTTACGTTTATACGCTGATTTCGAAAATTTCCGTCGTCGCACATCAAAAGAAAAAATTGATCTAATTCAGAATGCCGCCGAAGGTTTACTCAAAGAATTGATTCCGATTGTTGATGATTTCGAACGTGCCAATAAGTCATTCGAGACAGTTACCGAAGTAGAGCCAATGAAAGAGGGAATCGCTTTGATTTTCAATAAGTTTCAAAAAACGCTGGCCAGCAAGGGCGTAAAAGCTATCGAATCAAAAGGAAAGGATTTCGATGTGGAGCTTCACGAGTGTATTACTCAATTTGCAGCAGGTGAAGAAAACAAAGGCAAAGTAATTGATGAAATAGAAAAAGGTTACTCACTAAACGATAAAGTTATCCGCTACGCAAAAGTTGTAGTGGGTTCATAAAATAATGAAGAATTAAGAGTTGAGAATTGAGAATGAATGCGGCATGTTAGACTCGCTATTTAATTCTCAATTCTCAATTCTTAATTCTCAATTCAAGAAAAATGGCACAAAAAAGAGATTATTACGAAATATTGGGCGTTGCTAAAAATGCCTCAGAAGATGAATTAAAGAAAGCCTACCGCAAGCTGGCGATTCAGTATCACCCTGACAAAAACCCAGGGGATAAAGCTGCTGAGGAAAAATTTAAGGAAATTGCCGAAGCTTATGGCGTATTATCTGATGCCGAAAAACGTCAGCGTTATGACCAATTTGGGCATCAAGGTGTTGGCGGAGCAGGTGGCTTCGGTGGTGGTGCGGGCGTAAACATGGAAGATATTTTCGGAAGTGTTTTTGGTGATGATAGTCCATTCGGTAGTTTCTTCGGTGGTGGCGGCGGTGGTCGTCGTGGTGGCCCAAGTGTAAGAAAAGGTTCGGATTTGAGAATTAAACTCAAGCTCGACTTAGAAGAAATTGCTAATGGCGTAGAAAAGAAAATAAAAGTAAAACGCTACGTTTCGTGCAATACTTGTAGCGGGAATGGCTCGAAACACGGCACCTCACTAAAAACTTGTGCAACTTGTAACGGGCAAGGACAAGTGCGTAAGGTTGTGAATACAATGCTCGGGCAAATGGTTTCTACAAGCCCTTGTCCGACTTGCCAAGGCGAAGGAAAAGTGGTTACCGAACGTTGCGATGTTTGTTTTGGAGAAGGCCGCCAGTTGAATGAAGATTTATTATCAATCAAGATACCTGCGGGTGTGGGCGAAGGAATGCAGCTTTCGATGACTGGCAAAGGAAACGTACCAACTCGTGGCGGTATTGCGGGCGATTTATTGATAGTAATTGAAGAAGAAGAACATCCAGAACTTAAACGTGATGGTAGCAATATTCATTTTGATTTACGCATGAATTTTGCCGATGCTGCTTTGGGAAGAGAAGTTGAAATTCCGACCGTTGGTGGAAAAGTAAAAATAAATATCAAGGCAGGAACACAATCGGGCGAGATTTTACGCTTGAAAGGCAAAGGCTTGAAGGAACTCAACAGCTACGGCGTAGGCGACCAATTGGTTCATGTGAGCCTCTTCACTCCTACTACTTTGAGTTCGGAAGATAGAGCTATTCTTGAAAAAATTAGAACAATGCCTAATTTCCAGCCAAAAACTGATAAAAGCGATAAAAGCATCTTTGAAAAAATGAAAGATTTCTTTCATTGATATTTTCAGCAATTAAGCATAAAAACGGTTTGGAGAATGTACTTCAAACCGTTTTTTTATGCCTGAAATCTACAAACACCTCCCTTTCATCTTTAAATTATTAAATTTTTTATCCGAAAAATAACAAATAGTTTCACCATAAAATTTTTCAAAGTATTTTGCAGAAATTAATGAAAACTACATGAGCAAAAACTACAAATGGTGGGTTGTTTTTATGTTATGGTTCGTATGCTTTTTCAACTACGCCGACCGCCAAGCTATCTTTTCGGTATTTCCATTATTGAAGCAGGAAATGGGTTTGAGCGATGTTCAGCTCGGCATCGTTGGAGCAGCATTTATGTGGGTTTATGCTGGTTTTGGAGCAATTGCGGGCATTGTTGGCGATAGATTTCAACGTAAAACCCTCATCATTGGTGGACTTATCTTTTGGTCGCTTGTTACAATCGGAACTGCACTTTCTACTGATTATATTCATTTAGTTATTTGCCGAGCTTTGGAAGGCTTTGGTGAAGCCTTTTACTTTCCTGCGTCTATGTCGCTTCTGAGCGATTATCATAGCAAAGAAACCCGCTCAAAAGCCATGTCGTTTCATCAATCAAGTGTTTATGCAGGTACGATTGCAGGCGGAACGGTTGCGGGCTTCATGGGCCAATACTATGGTTGGCACACGAGTTTTTATCTTTTCGGTGGGCTTGGCGTGCTTTTGGGAGTCATTTTACTGGGTTTTCTGAAAGAACCTGTTCGTGGGCAGGCAGAAGTACATGAAGAAATCGAAGACGGTTCGCACGTATTACTTGATTTGAAACAAGGCAATATTTTTGATAGCATCAAGCAAGTTTTCAAGCAACCAATGGTCTGGATTTTGGTGGCGGTTTTTGTGGGTGCAAATTTCGTAGCCAGTATTTTCTTGACTTGGATGCCTTCGTTTCTCTACAATAAATTCAATATGAGCCTTTCGATGGCAGGACTAAACGCTACATTCTACTTACAAATGGCCTCGGTTTTAGGCGTTATTTCGGGCGGATTTTTAGCTGATAAATTAGTAAAAACCTACCGAGGCGGCCGAATGATGGCCCAAAGTATTGGCTTAATAATAGGTGTACCATTTATCTTCTTGGCTGGCTGGACACTCTCAATACCGATTTTGATTCTTGCTCTCATCGGTTTTGGATATTTCAAAGGACTTTATGATGCCAATATTTGGGCATCGCTGCACGATGTCGTTAAACCCAAAAACCGTGCAACCGCTGTTGGTTTTATGAACTCAATCGGCTGGTTTGGTGGTGGAATCGCCCCGATTGCCATTGCTTATGCCAGCACCAAATACGGCATGAGTGCCTCAATTAGTGCAACATCGGCACTATATTTGGTCTTTGGTTTATTATTAATTTTCGGAATTAGAAAGTTTATGAGAAATCAAAAATCATGAAAGAGTTTTCTGTCATAAACATTACTTCTTTCTTCATTTTTACTCAATTTTATATTTTCAATTCAATGATTTTTCCTTATTTTAAGATAATTTAAGTTTCTTTTCTGCCTGATTATCCTGCAAATTCCCTAATTTTGGGTCATCAAGAGAATATTTATTCACTAATCTCAAAAAATGAACAATTTCACAAGGCTTAATAATATCGTCGGATGGGCGATTTTTGCCGTTGCACTCCTTACTTATACGCTCACCGTTGAGCCAACCGCCAGTTTTTGGGACTGCGGCGAGTTCATCGCTTGTTCTTACAAACTACAAGTTCCACACCCTGCTGGGGCTCCTCTTTTCTTACTTATCGGCCGCATGGCTTCACTCCTTGCGGGTGGCGATGTCACGAAAGTTGCTCTGATGGTAAATATGGTTTCGGTAATTGCTTCGGCGTTTACTATCTTATTTATGTTTTGGACAATCTCGCTTTTGGCTCGTAAAGTTTTTGGTAAAAAAGGCGACGACCTCAACACAACTGAAATCATTTTAGTACTTGGTGCAAGTGCTGTTGGTTCGTTGGTGTATGCTTTTTCTGATTCTTTCTGGTTTTCGGCGGTTGAAGCTGAGGTTTACGGAATGTCGTCGTTCTTTACGGCAATAGTAATTTGGGCAGCTTTTCGTTGGGAAAACATCGAAGACGAATCAAAAGCCAACCGTTTCTTGATATTTACTGCTTATTTAGTGGGTCTTTCTATCGGAGTTCACTTACTCAACCTCGTTACTATTCCTGCTTTGGGCTTAGTATATTATTATAAAAAAGCTAAGAAAATCACTTGGAAAGGCGGTATTATTGCTTTCTTGGTAGGTTTATTAGTTTTAGGCGTTGTTAATACTGGTGTTATCACTGGCTTCCCTTCTTTGGGTTTTACGTTTGAAAAACTCTTCGTTAATACCTTCGGAATGCCGTTCAGTTCTGGTATTATTTTCTTCGTAATCTTACTCATTGGCGGACTCACCTACGGAATTTTCTATACACAAAAGAGAGGCATGGTCATTGCCAACACGGCCTTGATTTCATTCGCTTTTGTATTGATTGGATATTCATCTTACACAATCGCTTTGATTCGCTCAAATTATAATCCGCCAATCAACGAGAATAATCCGAGCAATGTACTAAACTACGTTTCGTATTTGAAACGTGAGCAATACGGTAGCCGTCCGCTACTCTACGGCCCAGTTTTCACAGGAAAACTTGAATCTATCGAAAATGGCGAGCCTATTTATAAAATGGGTAAAGACAAATATGAAGTTTATGACTACAAACCTAACTACATTTGGGGACCAAATAGCGAAAGCCTGTTGCCACGTATGTGGAGTAGTGATGGTAGCCATCAGCAGATATACAGAAAAGAAATGGGTCTTGCAGAAGGTCAAAAGCCAACGCTTTTCACCAACATTGGCTACATGATGAAACGCCAAATGGGTTATATGTATTGGCGTTATTTTGCGTGGAATTTCTGGGGACGTTCGAGCGATATTGAAGGTGCTGGACCAACCAATATTCTTGAGTCAAAAAGTGCACTTCCACCAGCTATCAAAGAGAACCGTGGACGTACAAATTTCTTCGGTTTGCCAGTAATCTTAGGTATTTTGGGCTTGTTGTATCATTATTTCCGTCGTGAGCGTGATGCACTCGTTATGTTCCTTTTATTCTTACTTACGGGTGTTGGTTTGGTTGTTTACCTCAATTCACCACCAGTAGAGCCTCGTGAGCGTGACTATATCTACGTTGGTTCGTTCTATATTTGGGCAATTTGGATAGGAATTGGCGTATTGGGCTTGTTTGATTATGTGTTGAAATTCATCAAAAATTCACAAGCAAGAGCAGTTGGAGCAACAGTTTTAGGCTTAGCTGTTCCATTAATTATGCTTCCTCAAACTTGGAAAGGACACGACCGCTCAGGCCGCTACCACCAAGTAGATTTTGCTAAAAACTTATTGAATTCATGTGCTCCAAACGCAATCTTGTTTACGGGTGGCGATAACGATACTTTCCCACTTTGGTATGTGCAGGAAGTTGAAGGTTTCCGTACGGACGTGCGTGTGTGTAACCTGAGCTTATTAGGTACAGATTGGTATTGCGAGCAAATGAAACGCAAAACTTATCAATCAGAAGCATTGCCGATTACGTTTACAACCGACCAATTATTGAGTGGCGTAAACGACCAAATTCCTTTTGTTGAGCGTCTAAGTGACCCAATCAACTTGAAAGATTATTTGGAATTGGTGAAGAAAAACGACCCAGCCATTCAAATTCCATTAACAACTGGCGAGAGCATTAACTCTTTGCCATCGGATAGCCTTTTCTTGAATTATGATATTGAGGCAGTGAAGAAAATGGGCTTTGTACCAAAACAATTTGAACCATATTTGACTGGTCAAATCACTTGGAATATCGGCAAGCGTGACTTGTTGAAAAACGATTTGATGCAACTCGAAATGATTGCTCAAAACAACTGGAAACGCCCAATTTATTTTGCTGGAACACTGGCCAATGACAACTATTTGAATCTGAAAGATTACATGCAGTTAGAAGGTTACGCCTACCGTTTATTGCCAATCAAAGTAAGCCAAGGCGATGATGGTTTTGCAAATACCGACGTAATGTATGACAATATGTTGAAGAAAATGGCTTGGAGAGGAATGGACAATCCGAATGTGTATTATGATTCGGAAACTTACTTGAAAGTGCCAATTATCACGGCTCGTTTGGCGTTCTTGCGTTTAGCTGACCAATTGGTTAGAGAAGAAAAGAAAACCAAAGCCAAAGAGGTACTTGATTACGCTAATAAAGTATTGCCAGATAACGTAATTCCTTACGATCAACTTTGCACCAACTATGTAATGTATTATTTTGAAGTAGGTGATACTAAAAAAGCAATGGAAATTGCAGAAACAATCACAAAGCGTGCTGATGGAAATTTGGCTTATTTTACTCAGAAAGCAGGTCAGAAAAGTGCGGAGTGGATGCCTGATAATATCCAAGATTATTTGCAAATCAACCTTCGTAATTTGCAGGTTATCTCAAATATTTGTAGCCGAAATAACCAAGAAGCCGCAGCTAAACGCTACGAAGCTATCTATAACAAATATTATTCGAGAGTGGCAGAGTAGTTTAAGGAAGACTTCGCTTCAAGCGAAGTCTTCCTTGAGAAACATATAAAAATCCCCGTTGAATGGTTCAACGGGGATTTTTTATTATATTTGCAATAAAGTTGCATTTATCAATAGCACAATTTTCTAAATTGTGTAAAAACCAACAATGAAGAAAGCATTTCAATACATAATCTTATTTTTAGCTCCCCTATTGGGGGCGGGGGGGGCTGCTGGTCAAGTATGCGATTGCTTCATTCAAGGAATTGTACAAGATGATGCCACAAAACAGCCAATTATTGGAGCAGTGGTTTTGATAAAAGAATTGAATAAAGGTGTAAGCACCGATGCAAAAGGATTTTACCGAATCTCAAATATTTGTCAAGGAAAATATACTGTTATTGGCCGAATTGTGGGTTATGAAGAGAAAAACTACACAATAAATTTAGAACACGGAGCAGAACAAAACATCAAACTCTCGGAAACCGAACTGCACTTAGCCAATATAGACATCAAGGCTCAGAAAATAGAAAATCTTACGCAAACTAAAAGTACGCTTGAAAATGCCGCTCTCGACCAAACTCGTGGACAATCGTTAGGCGAAGCCCTGAAACAGATTTCGGGTGTAACTACCTTACAAACAGGCAGTTCGATTGCCAAACCTGTCATTCACGGAATGCACTCGAATCGGGTTTTGATAATGAACAACGGTGTAAGACAAGAAGGCCAACAATGGGGCAGTGAACATGCTCCCGAAATTGACCCTTTTGTGGCTAAAAAAATTACGGTTTTGAAAGGTGCAGCGGGCGTTCGCTACGGCTCAGATGCAATTGCGGGTGTAATCATGCTCGAACCCGAAGCCCTACCCGACTCAACGACAATCGGGGGCGAAATTAACAGTGTATATTTCACGAATGGAAATCAAACTGCCAATGCTGGAATTTTAGAAGGTGGAGTACGAAAACTTGGTAAAACTTCTCAAATTCCGTACTCAATCGGTTATAGAATTCAAGGAACTTATAAACGTGGTGGAGATATTTCGACCCCCAATTATAGATTGGCAAATACTGGAATCCAAGAAATAAACTATTCATTATCAGTAGATTATAAAAGAAAAAATTGGATAAGTGAAGTTTTTTTTAGTCAGTTTAATACAAAAATTGCGGTATTTTCGGGTTCGCATATTGGAAATGTTTCTGATTTGATTGAAGCCATTAAACGTGGTACTCCGTTGTCGATTTACACGCCCGAAAAATTTACTTACGCAATCGACCGACCTTATCAAGACGTTCAGCATAATTTATTGAAAGTAAAAAATACGCTCAAAAATCGCTACGGAGTACTTTCTTTGACGCTTGGAAGACAGTACGATTTTCGTAAAGAAGTTGATATTTTGCGTGGCGATAGAAACCTTACGCAGCTTTTTAAACTAACAACATATTCAAGTGAGCTGATTTTTGAACACAAACCTTTCTTGAAATTATTGACAGGTTCGATTGGTATTAATAGCCTTTATCAAGAAAATCTTACTACAGGAACACTCACCGAGCCACGTTCTTCAACGGTTTTAATTCCTAATTTTAAAAACTTCACCAATGGGCTTTTCTTGATTGAACGCATCGTGCGAAATAATTGGGAAATTGAAAGTGGTTTTAGATATGATATTCGACATCTGAATGTTTACAGGATTCCTCGTGGCGGGCAAATTGTGGTGAATAATACACAAAATAATCAGAACTTTACGGGTACGCTCGGAGCAAATTACCGACCCAATGCCCGTTGGAATTTTATGGCCAATGCCAGTTCAGCATGGCGAGCAGCAACGGTTAATGAACTTTACAGCGACGGTGTGCATCATGGAGCAGCAAGTTTTGAGCGTGGTGATGAAAATCTTGTACCAGAAGTTGCACTAAACCTTTCATTTACAACCAATTACGTTTCCAAAAATTTCCAAGCAGAATTACATTTATACAATAATTACATCAATAATTTTATCTTTTTATCGCCTACTGGTCGCCCAGCTTTGACGATTCGTGGGGCTTTTCCTGAATTTATTTATACACAAACAGATAGCCGTTTTCAAGGTTTTGACTTAAACGGAATTGTACAAATCATCAAGCATCTTTCACTCAATAGTAAAATTTCATACCTAAAAGCCCAAGATTTGAGTAATAATCAGCCACTGATTCAGATTCCTGCCAATCGTTGGGAAAATACGATTCGTTATGACTGGAAAAAAACTTCGGTTTCTTTGACGAATCTGTACGTAGCCAAGCAGAATCGTGTTCCTACTAAAATCATTTTCTCTGATATTCCAAGTTCTGAAATTATCTTTACCGAATATGGCGGAGACTTCGCTCCTCCCCCAGCCGCTTACTCGCTTTGGAGTGCTTCGGCAAGTCAACAATTTTCGATTAATGCCAAACAATCGCTCAATATTTCATTGACTATCAGCAACTTATTCAATACTACCTACCGAGATTATCTCAACCGCTTCCGCTATTTTGCCGATGAAATTGGTCGAAATATGGTTTTCCGTGCTAAATATTCTTTTTAAAATATTTGCAACATTATTGCACTTGAGTAGTTTATAACATATATTTGCAACATCAATGCAAAAGTAATATTATTTCATAAACCAATATCTCATGGCAACTAAAAGAAAACAAAGACACATTGCTCTACTCAGCTTACTAATCAGTGCTACACTTTTTACGGTAAGTTGTAAAGATGAAGAAGTAGATGCCGAAGAAGAAAATGAATTAATTACAACGGTAAAATTAAATTTTTCAAGTGGCGGAACAACACAATCGTTTAAATATTCAGACCCCGATGGTGATGGTGGAAAAGCTCCAACTGTTGATGCTATTAGCTTAAAACCAAATACAACTTATACCTTAACAGTTGAGGTTTTAGATGAGTCAAAAATGCCAGTTAGCAATATTACCGAAGAAGTGAAGGAAGAAAGCGATGAACATTTATTTGTTTACACCCCAACCCCAAGCAGTTTATTGACTTACACTTATGGTGATAAAGATGCCAATAATTTTGGAATTGGCTTAACAGGAAATGCCAAAACAAATACGGCAGGAACTGGCAAATTGAAAGTTCAATTACGTCACCAGCCACCAATTAATGGCAAAGCGACCAAAGATGGCACACCTACGCCTGGAAGCGATGATATAAATATTGATTTTAATGTTACGGTTCAGTAATCAGCCTTATAACTTTCAAGGGGTGTCAAGTAAAATCTTGACACCCCTTTTTTGTGTAAATCTATTCAAAACAATTATCTTAGCAAAAAAACAAACTTCGAGAAAATTATGACAAAAAAACGTATTGCGATTGACATGGACGACGTAATGGCGGCCGCTGGAAAGAAAATTTTAGGTATTTATAACCGATTAATTGGAACAGATTTTCAAGAATATCATTTCATAGATAAAGGATACTATGATGTTTTGGCTGAAGAAAATTATCATGTGGTAAGAGAGGAGATTTTTAAACCGAATTTTTTTAGAACGCTCGAAGTAATGCCCGATGCGGTAGAAGTAATCAAGAAATTACATGATAGATTCGAGATTTTTATTGTTTCGGCAGCAGTTGAGTTTCCAAATTCATTAAAAGAAAAAGTTGAGTGGTTAGAAGAGCATTTTCCGTTTATTTCTTGGAAAAACATTGTACTTTGTGGTGATAAAAGCATTATTTCGGCCGATTATCTGATTGATGACCACGAGAAAAACTTGAGTACATTCAAGGGAAAAGCATTATTATTTGATGCGATTCATAACCAAAAACTCGAAGGCTATCAACGCTTCAAGACTTGGAAAGAAATTGAGGCGTTTTTTGATGGTGAATAGAATTTAGGTTTTAGGAGTTAGGTTTTATTGTTTCTTAATCTCAAGGGCAGCCCTTCTAAAACCTAAATCCTAACCCCTAAAACCTTATCCCTAAAACCTAAAAAATGACACCTAAACAAATCGTTGAAAAACTCTCATCTTTCCCGAATCGAGGGGTTGATACCGAAAACGAAGTTCCAGTACTTGATTTTCTGACACAATTATTTGCAAATCAGAAAGTTAGCCGAGAATCTTTCCGAACGCCGAAAACTTATATTTCGGTAGTTTGGTGGCTGATTTTGGGGCTTTCAGCAGGTTTGATATGCTTGAATTTTTCTTCGATTTTGGGTTTAGTCATTACCTTTCTTTTCGTTACGATGGCCATGTTGTATTTCAATTGGTATGCTTCGCCCGTAACGAGTTTTCCTCCTCTGGTTAAGTCTCATAACCTTGTTATTAAAGATAAAAATACTTCTCTGAAAGCAAAGAAACTGATTCTGATGGCTCATTGGGATACTGCTCCTATTTCACTACTTTATCGCCCAGAAATGGTTGGCAATTTCCGTAAATCGCTCAAAATGAGTTTAATTCTGATGATGGTTGCTCAGTTTTTGGCTATTTCGCAGTTTCTGATACCCAACGATTTCCTTCTTTTAGTTTCTAATATTCTGGCTCTTTATTTTATCATTCAAGGCATCACAGCCACGATTGATTTTTTCAGACTCGGCTATTCAAACGGAGCTTCTGATAATGCAACGGGCGTAGCAGCAGCCATTGAAACTGCTAAAAAACTTTGGAACAAAAACTTACAAAACCTTGATATTGAACTGGTTATAACTGGAGCAGAAGAAGTAGGGATGATTGGAGCAAGAGCATACATGAAAGCTCATTATCAAGAGTTTACGAAAGAAACTTATCTAATAAATTTCGATACGCTCGGAAGCGGAGACTTGAAAATAATTACCCAAACAGGTAGCTGGTCAACGATTGTTTATGACAATGAACTGGTGAAAACAGCGAAAGAGGTTACGGCAAAAATTGCTTCGCTGAAAGAAGTAAAAACAGGAGCTTGGCACACAGCAGATTTTGATTCAGTTTGGTTTCAGCGGGCGGGAATTCCATCGGTCACTTTGGCGGCACTTGATAAAAATGGTCGAATGCCTAATATTCATCGTCCGACTGATATTTTGAGCAATGTCGATTTCAATCCTATGGAAAAAGCCATAATTTTAGCAGAAGCAATCGGAGTACAACTAAACGCAAGCAATCATGACTCGTAACGAAACCATTTTTTACTTTGCTCTGGGCATTATCAATATCGCATCTGGCGTACTCGATATCGAATGGCTCAATTATGTTTCAAAACCATTATTGATGATTTCATTGTTTTTTTTCTACTTTCAGAAAGTAAAACAAAACATAAATACTTCAGATAAAACAATGCTGGTTTCATTGATTTTTTCGTGTTTGGGAGATACTTTTTTGATGTTTCAAGGCAAAAACCCGCAGTTTTTTCTGCTTGGATTGGGTTCTTTTTTGGTGGCACAATTGGCTTATTCAGGTGTATTTAAGCCATTAGGGATTACAAATTATAATAAAAGATACCCTTTTATTATTTACGGATTCGTATTCATTGTATTTCTACTTGATAGAATACCAAAAGGCTTTATGATGCCGATTGTGGTTTATGCCACAGCTATTATGTGGATGGGAGTTACTACCGCCGAACGCCAAACAAACCCAAAAAGCTATCGTTTTGTATTAATTGGAGCAATTTTATTCATCATTTCTGATTCATTGATTGCCATTAATAAATTTGCTTTTCCAATTCCACTTGCTGGTCTTTGGGTCATGGCAACTTATATTGCTGCTCAGTATTTGATCGTTGAAGGAGTGCTTTTGGGAAAGACTGTAAAATAAAAGGGGTATATGCAATACACCCCTACTAATCATTATATTCCAAAAAATTCCAAAATTTTCGATTTTTCAGATAATCAAAATCTTCTTCGTTATCGTAAGCTTCTCGCTCGAAACTTATTTGGCGGTACGCTCGCCAAAAACTACGACAACGTATATAATGATACAACCATTCGCCAACGTACCAAATATAAAAAGGTAAAATCAATAGTTCAAGCTGCTGACGGATGTGAATCTTCTCGTGGTTAATCAGCACCTTACTTGGTTTTTTTGAGCGTACGATTATAAAAGGAAACAACGTAATTCCTTGTATTTTCTTTAACGGAACGCCCTTTATTAATATCATTTTATTAGAGAGTAGGAATTAGGTTTCAGGAGTTAGGGGATAAAACCTATTACCTAACTCCTACCACATAAAACCTTATTTTTTACTAAAAATATCCTTAATCGGACTTCCAACACAGCCATTTGGCTCTAAAACATTCAATAAAGCTGCCAATGTTGCCGCAATATCAGAGATATAAGTTTGCTCAACTGTTTCGCCTTGTGGAATTTTCCAACCGTACCATACCAATGGCACATGGCGGTCGCTTTGCCACATTGTTCCGTGCGTTGTGCCTTTTTTAGAACCGCTGTACCAAGCTGGCTCAAACAAAATCATAATATCACCACTGCGTTTTGGGTTGTAAATATTTTCTATGAGCGGCTTATAATAAGGCGGAACATTTGCCGAGTTAATATCATGCAAATTTACAATTTGATAAACCGAAGAACCCAAAATCAGCATTTTTTCTCTAACTAATTCATACACTTGATTCATAGTCACATTTTTCTTAGCCATCAATTCGTGGTCAAGATAAAGCTGGTAATTATCTTGTGCTTTTATCCATTTTCCTTCGCCAAATTTTGCCGCCATTTCTCCATTCAAATAACTCACTTCCTTCCCCATTTCAATAGTTCCTGCTGGGATTTTGTGTTTTTTCAAGAATCCAGCAATGTCAGTTACACCGTGGTCAGCAGTCAAAAACACCAAATAGTTTCCTTTACCAATAGTTGCATCAAGTTTGCTCAAAACCTCTGCAATATCACGGTCAAGACGCAAATATGTATCTTCTATTTCAATTGAGTGTGTACCCGTTGCATGACCCACGTAATCAGGTGTCGAGAAACTTACGCACAGGAAATCGGTTTCTTTTCCTTGTCCCATTTTTTCATTTTTGAGAGCCGCTAAAGTGATTTCTTTGGTAATCGTATTTCCGTAAGGCGAGGTAAGCAATGCTCCATAATTAGCAACTGTGTGCGGAAAAACTGGCAATTTTTCACCCGATAAAACATTTTCGTATTCTTGATTATCGGCTTCACTTTCGGTGTATTGCTCAATCGGTAAAAGTGTTTCCCACTTCTGAGCCATCAATTTATCAGGCATTTTCTGAGCATTAAAATCTTTCACCCATTGCGGCAAATCATTCATATAATACGTACTTGTAATCCAATTTCCCGATTTTGCATCGAACCAATAAGCAGCATCGGCCGAATGTCCCGCTGGCAAAATACCACCTCTATCTTTTACTGCAATACCTATTACTTTTGAGCGAAACTCACTCGCAATTTTCAATTGGTCGGTAATTGTGGTCGTGTGCATATTTACAGGTGAGCGTTTACCTTCTACTCCCGCTTCTCCAGCACCAACCGCACGCACTGTTGTATCTTCGGCTACATAAACCGTTCGGTTAGCCAATGGGTCATACCATTCATTGCCAATGATCCCGTTTACAGCAGGCACCGAACCAGTATAAACCGCCGCATGACCAGGGCCTGTAATTGTGCTTGCGTAATGATAATGATTATTTCTACAGTTAAAACCTTCGTTCATTAGACGTTTGAAACCTCCTTCAGTATATTTATCGTAGTAGCGATAAAGGTAATCGTATCGCATTTGGTCAACCATAATACCCAAAACTAATTTAGGTTTCGACAACGTTGTGGCAGGCTTTGTCTTTTTTTGAGCCGAAATAGATAAGCTTATCAGCACAAAAAGTAGGGTTAGATGTTTCATTTCAGTCTGTTAAATTTCAATAAATGATGTTTTGTGTCGTAGTAAATAAAGTTCAAAAATAGTTATCTTCTTTCAGAAACAGCCCTTTCTGACTTTAAATATTTGTAAAAATAAATAACTTAAGCCAAGTAAAGCACTTAACTGGCATTTTTGATTTACCACCTTTCCTTTGTACCTTTGTAGAGTTATGCAAGATTTTTTTACAGAGTCAAATCAAAAGTTAGCGTTATTTAACGAATTCTTGAGTTCACCCAAGCAAATCGTTATCACTACCCACCAAAATCCTGATGCCGATGCTCTCGGTTCATCATTAGGGTTATCCGCATATTTAAAGAAAAAAGGTCATAATCCAGTTATCATTACTCCAACCGATTATCCTGATTTTTTAAGATGGATGTCGGGCGAAAGTGAAGTGATAAACTTTGAAAGTGACCGACAAGGTTTGGCAAAAGAACTCATTGCCAATGCTGACATGATTTTTTGTCTTGATTTCTCAGCCTTGAATCGCATCAAGGGCATGGAAGAATTTGTAAAACAATCAACGGCAAAAAAAGTATTGATTGACCACCATCAGCAACCCGAAAACTTTGCTGATTTTGTATATTGGAACGAAAGTGCCGCCGCAACTTGCGAATTGATTTATGAATTAATCGAAAAACTGGGCGACAAAGATTTAATTGATATTCCAGCAGCCGAATGCCTCTATGCAGGTTTGGTAACTGATACAGGTTCATTTAGATTCGATAGCACAAGCAAAGAAGTACACCGAATTGCGGGCGAATTGATTTCGATTGGTATTCATCCTAATAAAATTCACCGTAAAATTTTCGATAGTAATACCTTTGAACGAATGAAGTTTTTAGGCTTTGTTTTGGGCGAAAAACTAATCTATCTTCCCGAATACAATGTGGCTTATATGGCCATCTCAAAGGAAGAATTAAGCCGATTTAGTTCAAAAAATGGCGATACCGAAGGCGTAGTCAATTACGGACTTTCGATTAATGGTGTGGTAATGGCAGCAATTTTTACCGAAAAAGACGATATGATTCGGATTTCACTTCGTTCGGTTGATGATTTTTCAGTAAGCGAATTTTCAAGAACTCACTTCAATGGTGGTGGGCACAAAAATGCCGCAGGTGGGCGATCGCATGAATCTTTAGAGAAAACCGTTGAAAAATTTCTTTCTTTACTTCCAAAGTACAAAGACGTATTAACCAATAGTTAAAACACTTATAATCAACAAATTACTAATAAATAAAATCGTAAAATCTAATTAATACATAATTTTCAATGACAAATTTTTTAAAAACAACATTAAGCCTTGCAGCGGCTACAAGTTTACTTTTTTCTTGTAACCAATTTAAGGTTACACAAGATCCTGATGGTTCAAAATACCAAATCCATGAGGAAGGAAAAGGCAAGAAAATCAAAACTGGCGATATTCTAACATTTGATTTGGTTATCAAGGCAGCCAATGATTCAACTTTTGAAGATACCTATAAACGCAACCAACCAATCACGATGGTAGCTCAACAAGGTACTTACAAAGGCTCTTTTGAAAATGCCTTAATGCACTTAACCGAAGGCGATAGTGCTACTGTTTTCATTAGTGCTGATTCTCTTTTTGCACGAATGAATCAACCATTACCAGCGGGCGTAACGAAAGGTTCTGATTTCAAATTTATCGTAAAAGTAAAATCAACCCAAACTCGTGAAGATTTCCAAAAAGCACAAGATGCTAAGAAAACTAACGAAGCGAAGTTGATGGAAGAGTATGCTAAGAAAAATTTCCCAAATGCTACAAAAACACAATATGGCATGTATCGTGTCGTTGTAAAAGAAGGTACTGGAGAATTAATCAAAGCTGGACAAACCGTAACGGTTGATTATACAGGAAAACTAACTAACGGTAAAGTATTTGATAGTTCAGTTGGAAAACCTGGCCCTAAATTCCAAGTTACGGTTGGTCAAGGTGCAGTAATTCCAGGTTGGGAACAAGCATTGGTTATGATGAAAAAAGGCGAAAAAGCGATTTTCTTCATTCCTTCAAATTTAGCTTATGGTGAGCAAGGTGGTGGCCCAATTGAGCCTTTCAGTTCATTAATTTTTGAAATGGAAGTCTTAGACGTAAAATAATACCCCTACAAAGCCCAGTCAATGCAATGCTGGGCTTTGTACAAAATTCAAATATATCAATAAGTAAAATGAAGAAAATTGCGTTTTTGTTAATTTTAGTGAGTGCGGTAATTGGGAGTTCATGTAGTGGATTTTTAGAAAATGACATTGAAGCTACCAGCAAAAAAGATGCACAGGAAATAGCTGACTATATCAGTAGCAAAAACCTCCAAATGCTTGGTACAACCTCCGGAATGAAATATTCCATAGATAAAACTTCTTTGGGGAGAATTGCCGCTATTGGTGATGAAGTTACATTCCATTATAGTTTATCTTTATTAAATGGCCCAAAAGTAGATAGCTCGTCGAGATTAAAGAATGAGCCAGCTAAAATTACACTCGGAGCATCTAATATTATTGCTGGTTTTCTCGAAGCACTTTCGCTTCTGAAAGAAGGTGAACGAGGAACATTTTTAATGCCCTCAATTTTAGGATTCGGAACACAATCAAGTGCAACAGTTCCATCAAACTCTGTACTTAAATTAGACTTAGAAATCATAAAACTTCGCTCGGAAGACCAAGTTATTGATGATTATGTAGCAGCTACAAAACTTACTCTCACCGAAAAAACATCAACAGGTTTACGTTTTTTACGCACACTTGAGGCACCAAATGGCACTCAGTTAAAAGCGGGTCTTACGACATCCGTAAAATATACTGGTTACTTGGCAAGCACAGGTAAACAATTCGATACTGGTCAAATAAGCGTTTCTTTGGGTAGTGGTTCTGTGGTTAAAGGTTTTGAAGAGGGGCTTTTAAAAATGAAAGTAGGTGAAAAAGCTACAATTGTATTTCCATCAAGTTTAGGTTATGGTACAACTGGTAGTGGAACAGCAATTCCTCCTTATTCTCCTCTTATATTCAATGTTGAAATTGTAAGTGCCAACTGATTAAATTTGATATTCTTTAGCCAAAACCTCTGAACTTTTCGGAGGTTTTGGCGTTTTTAATGATAACCTTTTCTTTATCGAAATGCCTAAATTACCCAAAGAACTCGAAAAGGCAGTTTTGAGCCTGCCAGCAAAAGAAAAAGATAAGTTATTGATAAGGCTTATCGGAAAAAATGAATTATTGATTCAACAACTTTATTTTCAATTGCTTGAAGATGAATCTGACCTCCCGCACAAACGAGCAGAAATAAAAAATCAAATCCTGAAAGTCTCAAAAATGTACCACGATACAGCTGGATGGATGATGATGGATATGCGTGAACTAAATGGACGTATTACGAATCATGTAAAAATAACCAAAGATAAATACGGTGAAGTGGAGTTGACACTTTTTCTCCTTAACACTTTTTTTGATAATCAGCTTCCACTTTTAGAACAGTATAGTGGTAAAACGGATACAATTTCGCTATACATTGCCAAAAGAACCGAGTTTTTAATGAAAAAGCTACCAAAACTCCACGAAGACTACTACGTTGAGTTTGAGCGAGATGTAAATAAATTGCTCGAACGAGTCCATCAATATTGCCCTGCCTATTACGCCCGACAAATGCAGCTCCCTAAAAGCTGGGAATACTAAAAAAAGCTGCCTTTTTGGGGCAGCTCGTACTCAATTTTAAGGTTCAACTCAAGTTAAAATCATTTATACTACACTCATTATAAGGGACTCATAATGAGGCGGTTGTAGAACTTTTTGGGGCAACATAACGCTTTCCTTTTTGGTTCTTTGTTTTTTCTAATTCATTTCTCAAATAATCAGCTGGAAAAAAGCCACGATAACGACCCACATACTTTGTTTTTGCATCTAATAAAACCAAAGTCGGATACACATCAACTGCAAAACGGTCAGCGATTGACATTCCATCAAATGAATCAATATCTACTTTATAAATCATGTAGTTTGCATTTATATACGAAACTAAGTTTGTATTAGTAAACGTTTCATTTTCCAATTTTTTACACGGTCCACACCAACTTGCCCAAAAATCAAGCACAACTGGTTTCTTTAATTTTTTAGCTTCTCTCAAAAAATCGTCATAGCTTCCTTTGTAGAAATTGACTTGGCTTTGCGAAACCTCAGCCACGTTGGTGTAAGATGCGAACATTACAAACGTAATCCCCAACAAGAGCATTAGTTTAATTCTCATAGCGTAATATATTGAAGTTATAAAATAGACATAAGCCTTTTTTCCTGAAATCTTAGCGAAAGGCGACGTTTCTTGAACAATCAAATATTAAGCCATTTTTAACCCAATACTCTAATAATTTGATTTTAGGGGATCTGAAACAAAAAAACGGCTGATTTCAAGTAGAAATCAGCCGTTTTTTAAAAATTAAAAATCTATCAGTATTCTACGCCAAGAGATTTCAATGTCTCAAGATTCAAGTTACCTGATGGTAAATTATTATCTTTTTGGTATTTGATAATAGCCGCATTAGTGCGTGGCCCCAATACGTTATCATCTGGACCTGGGTCATAACCTTTAGCTCTAAGGGCTTTCTGAATAGCACGAACCGTAGCTGAAGTAATTTTATTTCCGCAAAGAATTTCAACCCAGTCAGCATAAGTACCGCTGCTTGTCATTGATGTTGTAGTATAGGTTGCATATTCAGCAGGAATTTCTCTTTCTGAGGTAGCAGCAGGAGTTTTTACAACGGTCTTAGTCACAGTACGGTATTCAGCTGGGATTTCTTTCTCAACAGTTCCAGCCGCATTAGCTACCACTTGTTTAGTAATAGTACGATATTCTCCTGGGATTTCGATCTCACGAGTTTTTGGCTGACCATCAATTACGTATTTTGTAACCGAACGATATTCGGCAGGTACGTCAATTTCACGAACTTGTGGTCCGCAACCGCCATTTCCAGCTACAATTCCATTACCAGTAGAAGAGCCAGAAGCATCTGCACAAGAATACTTCGTGCGAGTGGCATAAACTGCTGGAACTTCAATCTCACGAGTTGTTGCGGGGGCAACCAATGCTTGTTTTGTACGAGTAGCATAAACCGCAGGAACTTCAATTTCTTTTACTTGAGCAGCTTGAGCAACGATTTGCTTCGAGATTGTCTCGAATTGTGGGGCAACTGCAACTTCTTTTGTTTGTGGTCCTCGGGCAACTACTTGCTTTGTAATTGTCTCGTATTGTGCAGGAACTTCAATTTCTTTGTATTGAGCAGGAACAGCAATAACAGTTTTTGTGATTGTTGCATATTGTGCCGAAGAAGTTCCACCTACGAATGCTTGAGCAGCTGTAAGGTTTGTACCTGTTGGTTCATAGCCATCAAGCATTTGTTTTGTAATTGTCGCATATTGTGCCGCTACTTCAACTTCACGAACTGACGCAGGTTGAGCAATCACTTGTTTTGTGATAGTTGCTGTCTGAGCAGGTGTTATGCTCTCTTTTACACCCGCAGGAGTTTTCAATACTTGTTTGGTAACGGTTTTGTATTCGGCAGGAATCTCAACCAAACATAATTGTAAACAGTCATCTGGGTTTGCACTCAAACATGATGGGTCAAGCTTACGTTTTTCATATTTTGTATATGCCTCACGAATTTTAACTTTCTCAGTCACTGTTTCATACACTGCTGGAGTTACAACCAAAGTTTTTACTGGCTCTTTTATCACAACAGTTTCTGTAACGGTTTTGTAAGTTGCAGGAACAATCTCATAGCGTTTAGCAGCTTCTTTAGCCAAAAACTGTTCAGTTACAGTTTTGTATTTTGGGCGTTGACCACCAGCAATTGCAGGGGCAGCTTCACGAACCAATACTTGCTCTGTGATAGTTTTGAATTGAGCAGGCACAACTTCATAACGTTTGTAAGCTGGACGCACCTCAACTCTTTCTGTTACCGCTTTAAATTCAACATTATTATCTACAACTATATTATTATAAGCAGGTTTTATCATATACTGCTCGGTAATAGTCTTATAAACCGCAGGAATCACTTCATAACGTTTAGAAGCTTCTTTCACGATAACTTGCTCAGTTTCAGTTTTGAATTGTGCAGGAATCACTTCTAATTTTTTATATCCTTCACGTACCATTATTTGCTCAGTTAATGGCTTGAAACACGGAGCATTTACATCTGCACCTTTGCCAGTGCCTGTTCCCGTTGCTTGATTACAACCAACGATTTCATAACGCTTATAGGCTGGACGAGTTTCCATCTGGTCGGTTACAGCTTTGTACGAACCCGAACCTGGAATTACTTCTGTTCTTTTCCCTGGTTCTTTTACCAATACTTGCTCTGTAACACTTTTGTATGCAGAAGCTGAAGCTTGGATAATTTTGCTACCTTCTTTTACGAGAACTTGCTCTGTAGTTGTAGTTAATTCTGGAGCAGAAGCCGTAAGGATTTTACCCGCTTCTTTAGAAATATACTGCTCAGTACGAGTTGTAAATTGAGCTGGCTTTAAACATTTAGCATAACATTTTCCTGGTACAGCATTTGGTGGGAGATCGCTCTGTGCCATTGAAAGCCCATAGCTCAGCACCACTGCCGACAGTGTCAAAAAGGAATTCTTCATCATTTTCTTAATTGTTTTGGGGTTTTAAGTAAACTACTTGTATATTGATTCACCTCTTTAGGTCTGCTCATAATTAATATTTGGTTGTATCTTGCACCACAGTGGCTACTAATACGGTATGTTTGAACATAGTAAATCCATTCATCTATTCAGACTATTCGTAACTACTCAAGTAACACAAATGGATTGGTTTTCTAACAGATTTCTATAAATATTTCATAATCAACAACAAAAAGACTTTTCAGCATTTTTGTGCAAATTTATTTTTAGTCCCTTGTGAAAGGAGGTTCTTCATGGACTATAATTATATAAGAAAGACAGGGTATCTCTAAACGAGATGGCAATAATAAAGATAATATTCTATAAATTAAAAGAAACTCAACACTTTTTTTTCACTCTTTCAATAATTTGCTCTAATTTAGTTGCTGTTGATTAATTATATCTTTCAGAATGAAAATTTCTATCATTGGCTCTGGGAATGTTGGCTGGCATTTGGGCATTGCGTTCGAGAATCATCATCATCCTGTTTGTGAAGTGTTTAGTCGAAATATAAAGAAAGCCGAAAAATTGAGCGAAATGCTTTACAAAGCCGAAGCTAAAACTGACCTCGATTTTTCGGAAAGTGAAGCCGAATTATTTATTCTTTCAGTTGCGGATGATGCAATGGAAGATGTTTGTTCTAAACTGATTTTGCCCGAAAATGCTATTTTGGCACACACATCAGGTAGTAAATCATTGGACGATTTGCAGAAACTCATGCTCATTTACCATGATTTACCAGTAAAATGTGCAGTTTTTTATCCTTTAATGACTTTTTCGGCAGGCAAACGTCTTGATTTGAAGTCTGTTCCTTTCTGCATCGAAGCAGTTGATGAGGAGACCGAACAGATTTTAGTAGATATTGCCCAAGAAATGAGTGATACTGTATATCTTCTGAGTTCAGAAGAGCGGAAAATATTGCACGTAACAGCGGTTTTTGCCTGCAATTTCACGAACCATTTATTAGCCTTATCGAAAAGTATTACCGATAACGAAAATCTTGAATTTGATTTACTAAAACCGATTATCTCGGAAACTTTCAAGAAAGCATTGGCTGCCAACGACCCCGCTGATGTGCAAACTGGCCCCGCCATTCGAAATGATAAAACTATCATTAATCGCCACCTCGATTACCTGAAAGATGACGCCCGATTATTGGAGATTTATGAGGTTTTGACGGAGAGTATTCAGAATATGTCCACTATCCGCAGAAGACAGTCCACAGAGTTTTAGTTCTCAAACAAAAAATCCTGCAAGGTCAGACCTTACAGGATTTTTACTAAAAATATGATTTCAGAATTAAATCAAACCTTCGTTACGGTTGATACAATCCAAATCTTCAAAAGCTACTTTCAAACGAGCAATCATATTTTCTTCGCCTTTGCGTAACCATACACGTGGGTCGTAATATTTTTTGTTTGGAGAATCTTCACCTTCTGGATTGCCCAATTGCGACTGTAAGTATCCTTCTTTGTCTTTGTAGTATTTCAAGATACCTTCCCAAGTTGACCATTGTACGTCAGTGTCGATGTTCATTTTCACTGCACCGTATTTGATGGCTTCTCTGATTTCTTCACGTGAGCTGCCCGAACCACCGTGGAACACGAAGTTTACTGGCAATTCACCCGTTCCGAATTTTTCTTGGATGAAATCTTGTGAGTTTTTCAAGATGATTGGCGATAATTTCACGTTACCTGGCTTATATACACCGTGTACGTTTCCGAATGCCGCTGCAATTGTAAAGTTTGGTGAAATTTTACCCAATTCTTCGTAAGCATAAGCTACTTCCGAAGGTTGTGTATAAAGTTTCGAGCTATCAACGTCTGAGTTGTCAACGCCGTCTTCTTCACCACCTGTTACACCTAATTCGATTTCGAGAGTCATACCCATTTTGGCCATTCTCTCCAAATATTTTGCACAGATTTCGATGTTTTCTTCCAAAGGCTCTTCTGATAAATCAATCATGTGCGAGCTAAACAATGGTTTGCCATGTTGAGCAAAGAATTTCTCGCCTGCATCTAACAAACCGTCTATCCAAGGTAATAATTTTTTTGCACAGTGGTCAGTATGTAATACAACTGGAATACCATACATTTCAGCGATTTGATGCACGTGCATCGCACCCGAAACTGCTCCAGCAATGGCTGCTTCTTGATTTTTGTTTGGTAAACTTTTACCAGCGTAGAAAGAAGCTCCACCATTTGAAAATTGAATAATAACTGGTGAATTTACAGCTTTAGCTGCTTCCATTACACCATTTACAGAGTTAGTTCCAACAACATTTACCGCAGGAAGGGCGTAATCATTTTCGTTGGCGTGACGCAACAAAGCATTCAATGCTTCACCTGTAACGACACCTGGCTTAATCAGAGATTGACTCATGGTAACTTTTTTGAATTTTAAAAAGAAATAATGTTATTATAATGATAGATGAAGCCTAATTGATGAATTTTAATGCAAATTAATGTTTTTTTGATGAAATATTGCTGTTTTGGCATTAAAATTTAAGAGATTAAGGAAGGCTTCGTTTGAAACGAAGCCTTCCTTCGTTCACTTTATAACCGCTTTCATCATCAAATCGGCTACGAATTGATTACCAATTTCATTCAAATGCACTCGGTCAGTTGTTAAAATTCCAGATTCTCTATTATTGGGGTTATTTTTGAGGTTATAACTTATAAATTCTTTGCGTAAATCAATCAACGTGCAATCGAATTTGGCAGAAATCGTGCGGATGATGTTTGAATAATGATTCAAATCTCCATCTTGTTGATTACTGTTATCAGTGCGTTCGCCGATGGCGGCTGGTGTGCAGCAAATTACTTTGATTCCCTGCGACTGTAATTTTTTGATGAGAGCCGTGTAGAAATTACCAAATTTATCGGCATCCGTACCCGTTCCGTAGCTGGCTTTGTGCCAAACGTCATTTACACCTACATAAATCACGACCACATCGGGTTTTTGTGAAAGTACGTCGTCTTCCATTCTTAGGTACAAATCATAGACTTTGTTTCCGCCAATACCCGCTCCGATTAGCTGATATTTATCTTTAATACCTTGTTTTTCAAGCATTTCTTTCATTTTGGTGATGTATCCACCAGGATTTACACCCGCTTGCGTAATAGAATCGCCAAAGAAAATGACTTTGGTTGGTTTGTCTTGTTTGAGAGAAAACATTGAAATTGATAGTAAAACTAAAAGTAGAGTTTTGAAAGAGGTTTTCATTGAGTTTTATTAAAATGAAATGGTTGAATATAAACAGACGAAAGTAAAAAGATATTAGCAGAAAACAAAAAACAGCGTTTCGGAAAGTTCCAAAACGCTGTCTAAATCCCCTAAACTAAATACTAACTAATCTTTATTACTTCACCTCAACTGAGCGATATTCGGCTGGTGTTGGTGCGTGTGTTTCTAAATTTACTTCTTTTGAAATTACCTCTTTACCATTCGAGATTTCAAAACGATATTTACCATCTGATAAACCTGTCAAATCAAATTTCTTTGAGAATTTACCAGTTTGCTTTGCCACTACTTCCGAATAAATTACTTCGTTGCGGTCGTTTTTCAAAGTAATATCCAATGCTTTTCCTTGTTGTTTTTCAATTAGAACATTAACTTTCATTGAGTTAATGACACGATACATACCTACATCAAATGTGCGTTTACTGGCGGTTTTGCTTTCATCTTTTTTGCTGATTGGCTCAGATGCTAATACTGTCGAGAATGTGAATACACCTGCTACAAGAGCGATTGCGAAATTTTTAATTTGAGCTTTCATAATTTTGTGATTGACTTTGAATGTTTGTAATTTTTATAGCTTGCGGATTGCCGCACCATTCGATTATAAGATGCTGTGATGGTTAGCTGCGTTGCACTGTTTTGCCTAATCGGTCGATATAAATGATGAACGGTATTAGTAACTTAAAGTACCTTTTCCTTTCAAGATTTCTTTTGTGATAACATACTCACCGTTGGTGATTTCGATAAAATACTTACCAGCCTCGATTGTCGAAAAATCATATTTGAATTTATAACCCGTAGCTTTTTTGCCAACTCTTTCTTCGCTCAATACATTGCCTTTTTCGTTCATCAGTTTTACGATGGCTGTTTTACCAGCATCTTTTGTCAGTGTGAGACTCAATTGTAATGAGTTTACGTTTCCTATTTCATACATTCCTACTTTGAGGTTGCTCATTTTGTAGTTAAGAATCGAGTTTGAAGTCGTGGCGGCTTCTGTTTTCTCTACCTTTTTATCTTCTTTTTTGTCTTCTGCGTTTGCATTGAAGAATACTGTTGTTGCTAATAAAGCGATGGCGATTGTTGATTGTAACGTTTTCATAATTTTGGAGCGGCGAACCGCAGTTTTAAATGTTTTATTTTATAGCTTTTTCAATTATTTAATTATAAGATGTTGTGCTGGTTGTTTACGTTTCGAGTTTTAGCACAATCGGTCAAAACTCTTGATGAGCGGTCTTAGTAGCTCAAAGTACCTTTTCCTTTTAAGATTTCTTTAGTGATAATGTGGTCGCCGTTGGTTACTTCGATGAAGTATTTACCAGCCGCAGATTCAGAAAAATCGAATCGGAAATTGTAAGCGGTTTCTTTTTTACCGACTCTCTCTTGCGTTAGTACCGTTCCGTTTTCATCCATCAATTTTACTGTGGCTATTTTATCAGCATCTTTTGTAAGTGTAAAATTCAGTTTCATTGAGTTTACGTTTCCTACTTCATACATGCCAACTTTGAGGCTGCTCATTTTGTAGGTGGCCAATGAGTTTGAAGTAGTTGAAGCTTCGTTTTTCTCTAATTTTTTATCTTCAGCATTTGCATTGAAGAATACTGTTGTTGCTAATAAAGCGATGGCGATAGTTGATTGTAACGTTTTCATAATTTTATGTATTTAATGTTCTGTTTTTTAATTGTTGTTTTTGTTTTGTTGATTCAAAATTAGTGTCTCGATTTAAGCTCCGAAAACATAAGTGATGAAGTAGGTAATCTTTGTGATGAAATTCTTCTTCTATGTGATTCGGCTTGTAAAAAACTTTTTTACTTATTGTTCTTAAATCGTGTTCTGCCTTGTTTGATGATTCAAAGGTATGGGTAAAACTTGGTACTATGTAATACAAACTACTCAAATGGTTATTTTAAAAGGACGAGTGGTGATTAGGCTTGATGGCTCCAAAACGCCCTTGTAACAAAATTTTATTTCTTTTTAAGTCCATTTTAATATTAATAACTAACAAAAACCAAATATTGTTTTGTTTTTGAACCAAATATCCTACTGACCACATATTACTATTTGAAAAAGCCGTGCCAAGAAATTTATACCTGTGCCATGTACTACTTAAACAACTCACTATCAAGCACTTACACAAAACACTAAAAACTGAAATGCTTTTATGATGTCTAAAAATTGTCCATTTTCGTACAATTAAATGTCATTTTCGTACACTATTTCGTTTTGATTCACAAAACTTTATTACATTTGAGCGTCAAAATAATCAACCTTTAATACTGAGATGAAAAAAGTACAAATCATTGCTTCGGTTGCATTCGCTATGCTTCTTAGTGCAAAATCTTATGCACAATATTCTTCTACTCCACCTGCGGTTTCGCCGATGCCGATGAAACCCGAAATGACCGAAATCTGGGACCCAGAGGTTACGGTTGTAACTCCAGGAAAAACCAGTGCCGATGCACCTTCAGATGCCATTATCTTATTTGATGGTAAAGATTTATCTCAATGGGTAAGTGCGAAAGATGGTTCACCTGCTCCGTGGTTAGTAATTGATGGTCGAATGGAAGTGGTTCCAAAAACAGGTGATATTAAAACAAAATTGAAATTTGGTGATTGTCAGCTTCACATCGAGTTTTCGGCTCCTGATGAAGTAACGAGCGTAAGCCAAGGTCGTGGCAATAGTGGGGTTTTCTTCCAAGACCGCTACGAATTACAGATTTTGGATTCTTATCAAAACCGCACGTATCGCAACGGACAAGCGGGTAGTATATATAAGGATGCGGCTCCGCTCGTAAATGCGATGCGTAGCCCATTGGAATGGAATACGTATGATGTAATCTATACAGCACCTCGCTTCAAGCCAGATGGTCGTTTAGATTACCCTGCTCGTATTACGGTTTTGCACAATGGCGTTTTGGTTCAAAACAATACTACGATTTTGGGACTAACAAACTACATCGGTTTACACATGTATCCAGAAGCTCACGGCGAAGACGTAATTCACTTACAAGACCACGGCAACAAAACTCAATTCAGAAATATTTGGATTAGAAGACTGTAATTTAGCCAATGGACGACAGTCGATAGAAACAGCTTCTTTCTTCTCTTGAAAGAAGCTGTTTTTGTTTACGAGTAGCTTAATTATTGGCAGCCAGTAGCTTTACGGCATCGCCATTCTTTACTTTTACATCACTCTTCAAAATTACTTTATCGCCTACTTTCAAGCCTTTGGCTGTCCATTTATCATTGACGAGCGTAGCCGTGATTGCTTTAGCAGTAGATTTCCCATCTTTTTCAGAAACTACATAAACCGAGCAAGTACCTTTATTATCACGAATGAGTGCATCGGTAATCTGAAAGTTCTTATCAACTACTCCTACCCTAACTGGTTTTGGTGGTTTGGGAGTAGAAGGTGTTCTTGCACGAGTTGGTGGCGGCGGTGGTGGTGGAACTTCTGAACCTGACGAACGGAAGTTTCGAGGTTCTGGAGGTGCAGGCACACTCGCTCTCGGTGATGTTGGATGAGCAGGTGGTGCAGGGTACGTACTTCCGTAACGATAGTAATTACGACTACCATGCGTACTGAAGTTTACGTTATCGCCGTTTATGGTGATTCTGAAATCTTTTTCTTGCAAATCTTTATAGCGGCTTCCCCAGGTTTTATTCACCCAGTTCCAAACTTTTTCATAAACTGCCGCCGATTGTGGTTCTAAATCAATCAAAAGTTTATCGCCTTTTAAACGCACTTCAAAATCTTTTTTATTTTTGATTAAGCCATCTTTATAGAGCATTTCGGCAAACGACTCTAAATCTTTCTTGAAACGAGCTTCTTCTTCTTTAGCCAATTTTTCTAAAACCTTACCTTTTGCCTCCATGATTTTACCGAGGCTATCCATTGGTTTTGAGTAGCGTTCCATCAATCGGCCTAAACTATCCATTGGTGAACTGAGACTTTGCATACGCTTCTCAAACGGACGCATTTCGGCTTCAATTCCATTCATTTGCTGCTCAAACTCGTGCATCTGTTTTTCTAATACACGCTCCTGCTTCTCTAAATCTTTGAGTTTTCGCTCTGCATCAGCTGGCATTTTTCCCTCATCCATATATTTATTGTGGATTTTTTGCATCGCTAAACTCACCTCCTGCATCTGAATAGATAAATCTTGAATCTTGCGTTGTGGTACTTGGAATTTACGCTGCACCTGTTGCATAGCCTCGCTCTCTTTTTCCATTTGACGACTATACTTTTCATCCATTTGGCGGCTCAGTACTTCCATTTCTTTACTGTATTTCTCCATTTCTTTGCCCAGAGCCTCCATTTCGGCCTCAACTTCATCTAATTTTGAGGTATCAGCAGGCATTTCTACATTATCGGCAACACTTACGGGAACAACATTATCAATCGCATCTACTTTCGATATTGTTGATTTTTCATCTTTGACAGTTGGTGAATCTTTCTTAATTTCTTTTTGGGCGTAAGTGATGCCCAAAGCTACAACCAAAATCATTCCCAGTACCGCAGCCCAGTTTCCGTAACTCATCGGCTTGGTGTCATTTATTCCAATAATTCGCTTTATTCTATCCATAAAAGTTTGGCGTTTTGCCCCAAAAGCCATTGCTAAACGTGGCTGTTGCTGATAACTCGCTACTTGCGTAAGAGCTTTGGCCAGTACCAAACTATCGCCGCAGATTTCTACCGCAAAATCATCGCAACAGTTTTCTCGCTCATCACGCACTTTGCCCGAAATAAACCAAGTGGCTGGGTGAAAGAAAAACAAAATTTCAACGAAATTTTGGAAGATATTAACCAAATAATCGTAGCGTTTGATGTGAGCCAATTCGTGAGCTAAAATGGCTTCTAATTGCTTGATTGTCAGACCTGAAGCCATACCTACGGGCAGTAAAACCACAGGTTTAAGCCAACCAATGGTCATCGGTACAGAAGCACGAGCCGACTCAAGTAATTTGATAGTGGCTGGCATTTGTGTTTTTTCGAGAAGGTTATTCATTAATGCCTGAATATCAGCACTTATTGGGTTCACTTGTTGTACTTTTAGACTTTGTACGTGCGTAAAACCCACCAACAAACGTAGCAATAAAAGTGTAGTTCCGACCAACCAAATCATAACAAAAACGTCAAGGTTATTTTGCAAGAAAAACTCAACTTGTTGCAAAAGACTAAGTTTTTTAGGAGTAAAAATCAGATTTGGATTATTCAAGAAAAAATTCCCAAATGTCAGATTACTCTGCAAAGCAGTGGAAGTGCTGACGGGCTGATAAACAGTAAAAAAAGTAGCGATAGCAGCCACAAACTGCAAGGTTAAAGCCCCGATTCCGAGCCTGTAACGAGTGATGGATGGCTTGAAAATGTAGTACAAAATACCGAAGACCAACAAAATGGCAAAGCCTTGCCAGATTGAGTGAATGAGTGTCCAGCCGAGAGCCGAACTTGTGTTGTAGTTGATAATGTCTGTTAGCTTTTTCATAATTACCCCTAACCCCTAAAGGGGCATTTACATTATACCTTACGAGGTAATAAGGCATAAAATTTCGATTTTATAAATTTAAATTCTTTTCTTTTTCGGCAATCAATTTCTTGATTTCATCGAGTTCATCGAGACTAACATCTTGATTACCAAGTGCTTGCATAACTAATTTCATGGCTGAGCCTCTGAAAGTAGCATCAACAAATTTTCCGAGTAAAAGTTGCTGAGTTTGCTCCTCGCCTATTTCGGCCTGATAAAGATGATAACGCCCCTCTTCAGTACGGCTCAAGATATGCTTTTCGTGCATGATTTGCATCAACTTGAGTGTAGTTGTATAACCAACTTCTTTAAACTTAGAAAGTTCGTCGTTTACTTGTCTGACCGTGGCCTTGCCCAATTGCCATAAAATCTGCAAAATCTCCAGTTCCGATTCGGTGGGCTTTATTGATGGTATGTTTTCCATAATTTTGTTTACGAATAATTTCGTAGCAAATATAATACGAAGTTTTTCGTAGTTCCAAATTTTATTACGAATATTTTCGTAGATAAATAAAAAAACTCATTTTGAGAGCTTCTGTATCTCAAAATGAGTTGAATAATAGCAGTAGTTTCATACCTACGCCATGAGTATCTATTTATGATTTAATTGCTACCGACATATAATCCCTACGGGATAAGATAGCAACTTTTATACACTTGGAAGATGCTGTCGCAACTCTTATTTACAGGCATTTGCCACAAAGTCTTCTAAATCTTTTTTGGTAGCACCTGTGTAATAAGTCGGGCATGCCTTAAAGAATGCACTTAGAGCATTGGCATAGGCTTGACATTTAGCTTTGTTGGTCGGGTCTGCACTAAAAGCAGTTGCAGCATCGGTTACTTTTTTGGCTTCGTCGTCGCATTTATTGGCTACAACGGCGGCAGCTTTTGAACAACTTCCCAAGATTCCGAAAGAGGCAGAAAGTATTAATGTGGCTAAAAGAATCTTTTTCATGGCTTTTTCTTGATTAAAAAGGTTACTAAACATACAAATGTATTTAGCGTGGAAATGAAAGAATAATTAAAATGATAAAATTTACTGGGCGGTGGGCGGTGGGTTTTCGTGCAAAAAACTATCTTTGATTATTCATTCTATTCAGACACCTCATCATGCCCCAAAAACTCACCCAAATCATTGGTCGAAGCTCGTTTAACCTAACTTTGTTTGCTTCGGTCACGGCCTTTTTCACTTATATGTGTTTTTATCCGTTTAGACGTGCATACACGGCGGCTACTTATGAAGAATTATCGTTTTTGGGGGTAAGTTTCAAGATTTTAATCATTACGGCACAAGTGTTGGGTTTTGCAGTATCAAAAGGTTTGGGAATTAAGTATGTTTCCGAAATGCTTCCAGCCAATCGCTCACGTAACTTATTGATAATGATAATTTTATCTTGGATTTGTTATCTATTTTTTGCCCTTACTCTTGCCCCATTCAATTTGGTTTTTATCTTCTTGGCGAGTTTACCACTGGGAATGGTTTACGGTACAATTTTGGGTTTTCTTGAAGGTCGAAAAACAACTGATTTGCTGGTGGCTGTTCTCACGGCTTCGTTTATTATGGGTTCGGGTTTTGCCAAAAGCATCGGAAAATGGGTAATGACGACGCTCCAAGTAAGTCAGTTTTGGATGCCATTTGTGGCCTGTGCGATTATGATTGTGCCTTTTGGCATTTGTACGTGGTTGATGGGGCAAATTCCACCACCGAGCGAAGCCGACAAAGAAAATCGTACCGAACGCAAACCAATGCAAAAGACTGATAGGAAAGCATTTATCAACGAATTTGCGTTGAGTATGGGGATTTTTGTGGTGTCGTATGTGCTGCTCACTACATTCAGAGAGTTTAGAGATAATTTCACACCTGAGATTTGGAAACTATTGGGTTACGGCAATAATTCGGCGATTTTCACTCAAACCGAAACCCCAATTGCGATTACGGTTTTGCTAATGATGGCCGCTATGCGTTGGGTACAAAATAATTATAAAGCCTTTGTGATTATTCAGCTTTTGATGCTGGCAGGTGGCATTCTGATTGGCGTCAGTACACTGCTTTATCAGCAACAAATGCTTTCGCCTGTGGCTTGGCTCACGAGTTTAGGCCTGGGCGTTTATATGGCTTATTCGATGTGCAATAGTTTGTATTTTGAGCGAATGATTGCCGCTTTCAAGAAATCAGGAACGGTTGGTTTCTTGATAACTTTTGCCGATTATTACGCTTATTTGGGCAGTATTCTGGTGCTTTTCTACAAAAACTTCTTCCAAAAAAGCATCAACTATCTTGATTTATTTATTATCTTATCTTATTGTATATCAATTATTTACGTAATTTTAGTTGGACTTTCGATGTGGAATTTGAGTTTGAAACGAGCGAAGTCTGAGTGAAAACAAATATTAATCAATTTTTTAGGAACGTCCAAATTGGACGTTCCTACGGGCAAGATTTAACCATTAAATTTAAAACCCATCTATCTTCCAATTTCAACTTTAAAATTTTCAAGAAAAAGCAATGTTTTTTTCATTTAGTCCAAAAAGTTCTATTCTGTTGATATTTTTCTTTCATGGAATCGTTTTTTCCATTTTATTATTCATCAAAGGTTTACAGACTACCAATAAATCAAGTCTTTGGCTTGGTTTATTTACGCTACTATCCTCCTTATACATAGCCCCCTTTATGTTTGGTTATGCAGGTTGGTATTCAAAAGAAATTTATCGAAATATTCTTTTTTATACCCCATTTCAACAATTATTTTTATTGGCTCCTATATTGTATTTCTATTTTAAAACCCTGCTCGACAAATCATTCAGCTTTTCTGCCAAAGATTATATCCACTTTTTACCAGCAACTCTTTACTTGATTTATTCAATCGTCGTCTTTTTAACCGACAAGGTTATTTTAAAAGAGTATTACTTCTATGCTGATGGAAAAGATAAAGATTTTTCGATTTGGTATCAGATAATCGGCTTACTCTCACTCACTTACTATCTAATTCAGAGTCTCAAAACATATAATGAGTATAAAACGATAACCTATAATGTTGTAAGTTTTGCCGACTCGGTAATGTTTCGGTGGGCGAAGCGATTTTTAATAACATTTTTGCTATTGATTGCTATCAGAATTGTATTTTTTATTGCTAATCCTGAATGGGACGAGTTTGGTAAGAAATTTTGGTATTATGTGTGTTTTTCCTTGCTTTTCTACTATGTTTCGATCAGTGGTTATACAAATTCGGTATTATCTACTACCTCTTTTAAAGATTCACCGAAAAGTTTTGAAAATGATTTAAACCTTAGTGCCGACGAAACTACCTCTGATAAAAACACATTCAAGGCTGAAATTGCTGATTTGGATATTTGGAAAGAAAAAATAGAATCATTGATGTTAATTGATAAAATGTATGAAAACCCCGAACTTGTAATATCTGACCTAAGCAATCGACTCGGAACTCACTCTAAAAAAATCTCACAAGTAATTAATGAAGGATTCGGAATGAATTTTAATGATTTCGTGAATCACTATCGAACCAATGCTCTGATAGCTAAGATTGAAGAAGGCGAACACAATATCCAGACCTTACTTGGTCTTGCTTTAGACTGCGGTTTCAACTCAAAATCAACATTTAATCGAGCATTTAAGCGAGCAACCAATGTAAGTCCGAAACAATTTATTGAAAAAAATTACTCAAAATAGGTATCAAATCACGATTTAGGGCGAATCAGGACTTCTAAAAACTCAAATTTGCAAAAAAATCAAAGAAATGAAATTATACGTACTGACACTTTTTTTTGCATCAACCACCATTTTGTTTGGACAAACGCCAAACAGTCTTTCAGTTTCTCAAATAAAACGCCTTGACGAAATTGCTACACAAGATGTACCCAAAAATGCTCCAGGAATTGCCACAGGCATTGTAAGCAATGGCAGGATAGTTTATGAAAAAGTTGCGGGCTTCGCCGACTTGACAGATAGCACTTTAATCACGAAAGATTCACGGTTTAATATCGCTTCAAATGGCAAACAGTTTACTGCTTTAGCGATTCTTGTTTTGATTGACGAGAAAAAAATTAGACTCACTGATGATATAAGGAAATATTTGCCAACTATTTACCCGAAATTAAACACAAAGATTACTATCGAAAATTTGCTTACCCACACAAGCGGTATAAGAGATGTATATGATTTGTGGGCATTACAAGGCTTTACTTGGTGGAAATATACATTTAGCAACAAAGATGTTTTGAGGCTGATAGAAAAACAGGAAGAATTAAATTTCAAACCCAGCACCAAATATTTGTATAGCAATACGAACTACATACTGCTGGCGATGATTGTGGAAAAAATTACGGGCAATTCTTTTGTCGCTTATACCAATGATTTATTCAAGAAATTAGGAATGCCAAATACTTCATTTGAAGACGATTATACAAAAATCCGTGGGCCAATTGCGAAGGCTTATTTCAACTTTGATACTTGGAAAAATTATAATTGGATTTGGAATGTTTATGGCGACGGCAATATTTTTTCGACACTGGCAGACCAAATCAGATGGGAGCAAATTCTTCAAGGCCAAGTAAAATGCGATATAAAAAGACAAATTATAGAAAAAAGCCAACAATTAACCGATAATTCGAGCATCAAAAATTATGGCTACGGACTTGAATTTAGCACTTACAAAGGCTTAAATTATACATTTCATGAAGGAGCAACTGGAGCTTGGAAAGCAACAGTTATTAGATTTCCAAGCAAAAAAACTTCAATAATTACCCTTACAAATACTGGTAAAGCCACCCCAAACACACAGACACGCCAAATGGCCGATGTGGTTTTTAATCTAAAAAGTAATGATACTTATTTAGTCACAAAACCGACTAAAATAGGCAATTTTGTAAGCGAAGAAGATATGATTGGACTCTATCAAACAGATGACAATTTCACTTTTCAATTTGAAAAACGAGATAGTATTTTGTATTTAAAACGTATCGGACGCAACGACGTAAAATTAGAACGTGAAGCTGATAATATCTTGCACCAAACCTTCGACCCTGATTTTAAGCAAGAATTTAAAAAGAACGAAAAAGGTGAAATGACCGTAACTGCTTATTATACCTCTCACTCCCCCTATACACTGACAAAGCATATTTATGATTGGAAAGGCTTTAATTATCAAGCACTTAACGGTAAATTTATCAATTCAGAAACCAATGTAAGCGTTGAGATTAAGTTTATCAGCGATAAAAGCTATGAGGTAAAAATAGGCGATAAAAATAGCACAAAAGGGCTTTTAATCTCTCCAACCAAACTATTGGTTGATAATTACGTATTCGATATTGACAACAACTCTACGTTGTTTTTAAGTAGTGATAGAATTCAACGAGTTAAATTTCTCAGAGTGAATTAAGTTTTGTTAAACCTATATTGCTTTTGACATTACACAAAATCAGTTCTTCAACGATTTACACCATAATTTGGAATCTGGACAACGCTGGCAGAGTTTTAAACCTACCAGCGTTCACCTCCAAATTAATTAACGTTGAAATTTCCAACATGTTTTCTCATAAACATCATCAAAAAACTCTTTCACCACAACTCTGAAATGTTTTTCTTACTTTTGCGGACTGAATTTTTCCTCTAAACAACAAAAAAACATGTCAGAATTTCCTCCTTGCCCAAAATGCAAATCCGAATACGTGTATCCGAGCGATGGCTTATTGATTTGTCCAGAGTGTTTCTACGAATGGAATCCCGAAGATGTAGAAGCCGAAGAAACTACCGAAACAAGCACAAAAGTGTTGGACTCTAACGGCAACGAATTACAAGATGGTGATACAGTAGTGGTAATCAAAGATTTACCTGTAAAAGGAGCTCCAAAGCCAATCAAATCGGGAACTAAAGTTAAAAATATCCGCCTAACTGATGGCAATGATGGGCATAATATTGATTGTAAAATTGAAGGTTTTGGCTCAATGGGCTTAAAATCAGAGTTTGTTAGAAAAGCCTAAAATTTACCAAATCCGAATGAAGAGTAATGCTAAACAAAATCTTCGTTCGGATTCTTCCCTTTCGCTCCATCAACTACTACATTCTTCATGAAGCCTTTCATTTTAATTACTCTTCACTTCTAATTTCTCGAAAAAGGGTCTTTTTGACATTCAAAACAAAGTTTTTGTCTAAAAAACTCTTGTAATAATTCAATTTATACGAATATTTGTGAATCACTATTTAAACCTATATTCATAATGAGACAAAACTACCTCAATAAGCTTTTTGCAGCTTTTCTGATAAGTACCATTTGCTTGGCTTTTACAAATGTTTTTGCAACTGACAAACCCCTCGCAAACAACGAATACACCCTTGTTGTCGAAGGTTTCGATTGGGGTCCTGCGGCCAATAAAGTAATACTGAGTTTAGATGCCCCGACTGCTACGGTTGACTATAAAGATTTTACGGTTTCAGTCGAAAGAAGCCATGCTTGTGCCGATGTTCCTGCTGCTCAAGCCAAAGGAAACCGTAGCGTGATTTATGCGTATATATCTGATAATCAAGGCAAAAGAGTAAAAGAAGGTAGTTTCGTAACTTTAATTTTGGCCGTGGCACCTAATATGCCTTTGGGTTCAACTTTCCAATATTCACAAAAACCAGCTTGCCGAGGAAATCAATGGGTGGATTATAAAGTCACAATCACCGATACCAAAACAAATAAGGTTTGGAGTAAAGAAAAAAACAGAATCATGCCTTTGATTGATGATTTTGACCTAACGGGTAAATTTGAGTATGAAGCTGGCAAAACGATGTCTTATGCAGCTTTTTCGCCTAAAAATAAAATAACAAAATCGCCATTGATTATTTGGCTTCACGGAGGCGGTGAAGGTGGCACTGACCCTACAATACCTTTATTAGGCAATAAAGCAGCCAATTATGCTTCTGCCGAAATGCAGGCATTTTTTGGTGGAGCCTATGTATTATCTCCGCAATGTCCAGGAGCTTGGATGCACAACAAAGATGGTATAATTACACACGGAAAAGAAGATGATGCTTATAATAAAGGATTAATGGCACTTATCAAAGATTTTGTAAAGAAGAACCCCAACATTGACACCAAACGCATCTATGTGGGTGGTTGTTCAAACGGGGGTTATATGGCGTTGAAATTGATACTCAATGAGCCAAATTATTTTGCAGCGGGTTATATCAGTGCATTGGCGTATCAGTCGCAATACATTACTGACCAGCAGATTAATAGCATCAAAAATGTACCTATTTGGTTTGTGCATTCAAAAGATGATGGCACAACTGTGCCAGAAAATACTGTTGTACCTGTTTATAAAAGATTAAAAGCAGCAGGAGCAAAAAATGTGTATTTTACATACTACGACCACGTAACTGACCTTTCGGGTTTCTTTGGTGGCGAAAACTACTACTATAATGGCCATTGGTCATGGATTTATTCGCATGTAAATCATGCAAAAATTGATTTTGATGGCTCGCCCGTAAAACTCAACAATCGCCCAGTGACTATCATGGAATGGATGGCAGCACAATCAAAAAAATAAAATACATGAATAAATAACCATGCAGAAAAAATTATTGACAGAAATGTTGGTGCAAAATCAGTTAACTAACTCATTTGCCTTCGAGAAAATAACCAACGAAAACCTACATAAACGCCTCAACGAGCAAACGGCTTCAGTCGGCTTTATTTATCGCCACGTTGGCGAGACGATGAATTTGTTTGGTTATTTTTTCGGTATTCCGAGTGATATTCCGAATACTACCATGGGGCAACAAGATACTGGCCAAGATTTCGACCTCGAAACAAGTCATTCTTATGTGGCGAAAGGCTACGGAATGCTTAAAAAACTTGTAGAAGAAACCACTGATGAAGATTGGCTGACGCAAATCGACACGCCATTTTTTGGAAAAGTCTCAAAAATCAGACTCTTTTCTCATGTGCTTTTTCACAACTCTCATCATGCGGGACAAATTTCTCTGACACTCTCGAAAGGATAATAAAAAAGGTCGGCAAAGATAAAATTCTTTGCCGACCTTAGTTCTTGAAGTTTTTATTTATCCTTAAACTTATCTTCTAAAACTTTCATAAAATAGCCACCAACGACACTTCTTGCTTGAAAACCTACCATTTTCCCCGATTTTGTATCATGCCAATCGCTGATAGGCACTCGGCTGGTAGTATTTTGTGAATAGTAATAAATTGGCTTCAATAGAGCATCAAAATCAGCTTTATTATCGGTCAAAACCGATGTCCAAACTATCCAGTCAGATTTAGTATAAGATGCACGGCTGTCGAGAGGCAAGCCAAATTGGTTTTGTTTGGTGAGATAATATTTCACTTCCTTATCGAACACACTTCTTGGGAAATAATTCAGTTTCAACACTTTATCCCAAACCAAATTATATTTCTGGCTCCACGTATCTTTTTTATCAAATGTTAGGGCAAAGTGGTCGCCCGCCGAGGCCATTTCTTGCCATTTGGTTACGTATTCCCTCGTGAGTTTTTCGTATTTGTCATAAAGTTCGGTTTCGTTGAGTTGTTTGGCCAATTGTGTGAAAGTTTCGAGAGCCACAATGGCTTTTATAGAAAGATTGGTATTGCGAGCCAAATGTCCTGCAAAATCATCGGTGCAAAGTTGCGTAGCGGGGTCGAAACCCTCTTTGCTCAAATAATCCGCCCAGATTTTTATCGTTCCCCAGTGTTTTTTGGCGTAATCAGTTTTGCCTTCGGCTTTACAAATGGCCGCCGCCAAAATTATCATATTTCCACATTCTTCTACTGGCATATCTTCTCCATAAGTTTGACCGTTGGCCAGCGGGTATGTTCCCAAATCATGTGCCGCAAAAGGTTTTTTCCATTTACCGCTTTCGCTATAATAAAAAATACCATTGAGCATGCCTTTTAGCAAATCGGGGTTATATGCTAAAAACAACGGAGCAGATGGATAAGTCACATCAACAGTATTGATGGAACCATTACTGAAATTTTCTTTCGATAAAAACAAAATCTCTCCTTCGGAACTTTTCACCAATTTATGAGCCGAAATTGCCTGACGATAAGCCAATTCACAAAGAGCAGCATAATCTGCTCCGCCTGATTTTAAGGCATCATTGTATATCATTTCGTTGGTTTGCTGACATTTTCCGATGATGCTTGAATACTCTTTCGATGCTTTTGCCAAGATTGTTTCAATCGTATTGGCTTTGTCTTCTTTCCACCACGGCAATAGATTTTTACCAAAATATTGAATCGAATAAAGGTCGTCATAAGCCAACATTATTACTTGTTCTTTTGGCTGACCGCCGATGCTTCCCATATTTGCGACTGTGTGTAACGATAATTTTTTGCCAGTTTTTGCCGCAATTTTCCCTATTTGAAAAGGTTTTGCATTATCAGAAATAAATTGGCTGATGTTTTTATCATTCGCCACCGCCACGTACATATAGCCCCAGTCGATGCGTAAGTCATCGCCTTTTTTCTTCAAAATAGCTTGTTCAGTTGTGCCAGCTTTCAAAATACTGAGATTATTTGCCACATATTTACTGGCCGAAACTTCCTGCGAACTGACATTGCAAGCAATATCGGTCGAGGCTGCAAAACTCAATTCTACCGCATGATTTTTACCATCATTGGCTTTTACTTTGGTAGAAACGTAAGAAACTGGGCGAGCCAAAATATCTAAATCTGTAATCAATAAAGGAGATGTGAACGTAACATTGAGGTCGATTTTACCACAAGAAAACTCATAAATGGTCTGTGTAGCATTGATTTTTACGCTTTTTTGCTCGGCCAAAACGATATTTTGAGCTTTGACAGGAATATACTTCTGTACAATGCCTACATCGACCAATGCTCCGCCGCCAGTGTTGATTACGTGAATCGCAAAAACATTTTTACCTTTTTTCAGCTTAGATTTCATCTCGGCTGACATCGGCAACATCAAATATTTTCCTGCACAGCAGCGAGCCGTATAGATGAGTTCGCCATTGAGATATACCCAAACATCATCATCGTGTTGTAATTTTAACAATGGCTCATTAAAATCAACTTTATCAAGCGTGAATGTTCGACGAAACCAAATATCTCTTGATGTCCAACGAGTTTTTGATACACCGTCAATGTTGCCCACAGGGGCGATAGCCGTTTTCCATTGGCTATCATCAAAGGTTGGCTTCATCCAATCATCAGCAGGAGCGGTTTCAGTGTATTTTGCTTGATAATTTACATCATCGCCCGCTGGTAAAATACTGTTGAAACTTGGGCCTTCGGCACCTAAAAACTGATAAATAGTACCATCAACTTTCAGAAAACCCGTCAATGAATGAGCGTTGCCCGTCCAATGCTTAGTTGGCGAAGCATTCAGTTGGTCGGTGTTCGACCAAATACTAAAATATGGGTCATGCGTGATGAGTGGGTAAGCAGGGGCTTTGGTGCTTTGTGAAAAGGCATTAAAGCCCAACAAAGCCAATAAAATAACTAAAAGATAAGATTTCATGAATTGAAAATATTGTAGGTTGAATAAATAGACAGTTCTAATTTTTGTTAAAAATAAAACCCATCTATAAAGTTAAACGTGACGAGCTTCATATCAACTAAGAAAAACTTGTGAGTCGGGGCAGTAACAGCAGAATGAGTTCTATTTTTACAACTCAAATAAGTTTAACTTCAATATAACCTACTAATAATAAGCACTTTAACTTAATACCATGAACAAGAAACCCAAAAACTGCAAACGTTTGTCTTAAAATAAGATTTCCGTTCCTTCAGAGTCTATTCTTTGGAAAGCTCTGACGAAACGGAAACTATAAAATTTAAAATCTTATTTAACAACCTCACTCACTAAAATAGCAGGAGTTATATTGGTATAATTGGCAAAATCTTTTCTGATAGCATCTCGGTTGGGTGCGATGGCTGCCTGATAATCGCTTAGGCTTTTGATATAGAAAGTACCAATAGCCATAAAAGGCAGTGGTGTATTAGGAATACCACTGGCAATACCTTTTTCGATGGTATATTTTACTAAATTCTCCCCCAAATATCCGGCTACCATAGGCATGTGTTTTGTTTCGTAATATACCATATCAAATGTCTTACCTTCGGCAAATGGATACATAACGGATACCTTGATTAATCCTTTTTCTACAACAGCAGAGCTGTACTTTTCAGGCTTTTGAGAAGACTTTTCTTGACTAAATGCTGTAAAAAATGTGCTTAATAGCAAAAGCGAGACCATAAGTTTAGATTTCATAATTAAGTATTTTTTGAGGTTTTTAAATTTAATGAATAAAATATTCAGCTTGCAAATCATGTCGCATCTACTCTTTGTAAGTAATCAAAATCTTAGCTGTTTTATTACAAATATGAGTACCCGATGTACAACTTGATGCTTGGTTTTTAATTGTAATTGTATTCGCATTATAATAATAGTTGTATTTGAGTTGAAGGTTATCATCGTAAGCTGGTGGTATATATAGACCATCGGTAAATACAATAACATTTACAGCTATGATTTTAGTAGCATCTAAGTTGTGTGCTACACCAGCAGAATAGCCAGAATTACTGGGGCTCGTTGTTTCTGTCAATTCTACTGTTTTGATAGCAGGAGCATTTGAACCCAATTTAGTAAAGCCATTGACATGTAGTTTTGCTGTTGGAGCTCCTGTGCCAATACCTACATTGCCACTTTGAGTAATTAATGCGTAGCCTGATGTTGAAGAAAACACACCACCCGCACCTGTTGTAGAAACACCATTTACGCCAGTACCCGATGAAGAAATCCCCCATACGCCAATGCCACTTCTCGCTTCTGAAATAAGCATATCAGAAGTATTTAATGAATTTGTTGTATAAATCCAAAGTCCTCGGCCAGCACCTTCATTGACAAATTGTGCAACCTCCGAATTTGATGCCGTGGACGCCGTTAAAGGAATACTATTGGTTGCTTCGACAACAACTGCTCTGCCACCTGTTGACCTAACATTCAATGCTCCATAACCATTACTATTACTCTCCACATAAAGAGCACTTGCAGAATTTGAAGCATTATTAATTGAAAAATACCCTGCTCGTCCATTTCCTGTATTGGTAGCTGAAAATGTTGGAGAGCTATTGGCAACACTAAAACTTAAAGGAGCTGCAATAGACGACGATGAGATAGTTTGCCATGTTGCCAAACCATTAGCGTCAGAAACCAAAATTTTATTTGCTCCTTGTGAGCCATTAGCAATTTTTATCGACCCCTGAATATCTAATTTTGCTGTGGGAGCTGCTACTCCGATACCTACATTGCCATTTGCAGTGATTAGTGCATAGCCTGATGTTGAACTAAAATATCCTCCAATACCAGCATTTGAATTCCCATTTACACCATACCCCGAATCAGAATACCCCAGAACACCCGTGCCAGTTGCAAATATGGTATTTGTTACACCAGCTACCCCAACATCAGAAACAGTCTCTCCATAAACTCCGTATGCTACCCCCAGTCCAGATGTTCTGATGCCTCTACCATATACACCAATACCTTTTCCTATAAGATTTGACACTGCTCCACTAAATTCTCCTCTGATGGAAGTCGCCATATTTGATACTGTTGCAGAAGTATTTGTAATACTAAATAAATCGCCAGAATTTAAAGTTTTTGATTGGGAATAAGGTAGTGCTAAACTAACATTTTTCCAAGCCGAACCATCATAATACCAATTTGAGGCTGTAGCAATATTATAAACCATCATGCCCTGAGTAGGTGTTGTAATAGCTGCTGTGATAGCTGAGAGGTCTGCATAACGAGGTGTTTTTATAAACTTAGGGTCAAACTCAGAAGCTTGTTGGGCAAATATTATTTCTGAAGTCAGTAAAATAATAGAAGATAATATCGAGGTTTGGATAAACTTTTTCATGTGAGTAAATGAATTTTAGATTTATACAAGTATCACTAATGTAAATTTACATTTAGTTGTTTGATATCTATATTTTCTTCTATTATTTTACATGAAATATGGAGGTATCTTAATACCTAATTTTTCGTTTACTATAGTGTAAAAAAAGCTCGACAAAAGAAGAACCTTTGTCGAGCTTTAATATGATTTTTAATGATAAGATTAGTTAAACCCAAATTTCGTTAAACCTTCTCTACTGGTTTTGATGGCTTCCATCGGCGTAATACCATCAAAAACTTGGTCTTGCTCTACAATGTAGTATTTCATGCCCGACAGTTTTCGGTTTTTCAAGATTCTACCGAAATCTATTGTTCCTTTACCAACTGGAGCAAAACGACCTTGGTCATCCATATCTTTTACGTGCCACATTTTAAAGCGACCTGGGTATTTTTGGAAATAAGTCACTGGGTCAACACCTGCTTTTGTAACCCAATACAAATCCATTTGGAAATTTACGTGTTTAGCGTCAAGTTTTTCTAATAGATAATCAATCGGAACGATGCCTTTGCTGTTTTTTTCAAATTCAAAAGCATGGTTGTGATATAAGAATTCTAATCCAGCAGCCGTTGCCTTGCGAGAAATCGTATCTAACACACTTGCCAAACGCTCTACATCGTCAGTCATCGAAAGTGCCTTCGCTTTTACATCATATTTAAACATTCCCATTGGTGGCACAGGTGCAATAAAATACTTAAAACCAGCAGCTTTTACATCAGCAATCAATTCGTCGGCATTGCTTGTGGTCATACTGCCCATGTGTACGCTAATTGGCTTCAAACCAATACTTTTGGTATAGGCTTTAAACTCGTCGGGAGTCATTCCGTAAAATTTGCCCTTGTTGTAATCTACTGCCTCAATGTATTTGTAGCCCAAATCAGCTACCGCTTTGAGGGTCGCTTTTGGGTCTTTTCCCATTTCATTTCTTACGGTGTAGAGGGTCATACCACCCCATTTTTTTTGAGCATATACTGATAAATTGAATAAAATTGATATCAGAATAAGAGAAAGGATTTTGTTGTTCATTGTTTTATTAGATGTTTTTTTTTGCAATATTACAACATTTGAAAAACAGATTTGTACTGAATCTAAAATGAATTTTGTAATTGACTCATAAAATAGAGAAAGAGATATTACTTCACCTCCAAAACCTTCGTTTTCTCCGAAACACCATTTTCGTTGATGGCCTCGATGGTGTAATAATACGTACTCAGTTTGTCCATACCTCTAAACCAGTATTCGTTGGCATTATGCACCATGATACAGTTATAGAGTTTGTCGGGGGCGGTTCCGTAATAAATATTATAGGCGTATGCTTTATTTTCTGGTCGCCAGCGAATCCACGCACTGCGTTTGTCTTTTTCGGTTCTTAGTACCATAAAATCTTTTACGGCATCGGGTTTTGAGCCATTACCATTACCAAAAACTCGCAGGCCACTGATGGCAAATTTACCCGTTGGCATTGCCACATTTTCGAGTTTGATGTAGCGAGTCTGAATCGGCTGTGAAAGCTCTACATATTCGTGTGGCACATCGGTTTGATTATTTGATTTATCGACCAAAATTGTCCATTTCTTACCGTCAAGGCTCGACCAAAGTTTGTATTGATGCTTGATATTTACTTGTTTTCCTAAGAACGAAGAATCGGCGTCTTGGTCGGCATAGTTTATCTGAATCGCATTGACGGTTGACAAATTACCCAAATCAGTTTTAATCCATTCGCCCGCTTTGCCTGTTTCGGCCGACCAGTAGGTTTTCATGCTTTCGTCAACGGCATTATTGGGCAAATACCCACCCAACGTTGAAGAAACCTCAACGGGTTTATTGTAGTTGAGCAACATCCAACCCGTAAAGGTCTTTTTGATGTCCAGTCCTGTCGATGGAATATAATGCGGATAATCACCAAAAACCGTATTGCACCACATCACGTCGTCTTTGTCGAAACCCGCTGGCCAAATACCGATGCGACGTTCAAAATTATTTTTGCTCGAAAGCTGAATCGTAGAAACGTGCCACCAGTTTTTTTGATTGTCTTGAAAAGATGCCCCATGACCTGCTCCACGAGCAAAGCCCCCCAATTTCATACTGAGCGGGTCAGGCTGAGCTTCCCAAGGCCCCAATGGCGTTTTTCCTACCAAAACCCCATCAGCGTAACCGCTCATTTCGGTGCCTGGAGCTCCGTATTGTAGGTAATATTTTCCATTGTTTTTGTTGACGGTTGCACCTTCTATAAAACCGTCGAGAAAAGAATCGTCCATATACTCGCCGAAGCGTTGCCAACCATATCGCCACGACTCCAGTAAGTACATTTCTTTGCGAGTACCTTTGGGTTTCATGGTTTTGCGGTCTAACTCAATGCCATAAAGCGGATAACGGTTGCTGCTTCCGTTGTACATATAAAATTTGCCATCATCATCCGTAAAAAAAGCAGGGTCCCAGCCACCAATCTCGAAGTTATCAACCAAAGCTGTCCATTCGTTGGCTTTTGGGTTGGTACTCATCCAGATAGTAAATTCGCTGGTATAAGTTGAGCCAAAAACTATCATCGTATCGCCGACAATGCCTACGGCTGGAGCACAAAGTTCGTCATAGACTTTGTTATGTGGACGAAGAAACTTACGAGCATGGAAAGTCCAGTTGAGCATATCGGGACTGTGCCAATACCCCCACTGATTGGTGCTAAACATATAATATTCGCCTTTGTAATTGACCACAACAGGGTCGGCCGTAGCTCGGTGACGCCCCCATTCGCTGAAATTGGGAATAGGCGTATAGCCATAATCAACATTGATGGGGTTGCAATAGGTTTTTTGTTGAGCCTGCAAAGCCGAAACCAAAGCAAGCATTGTGAATGCCAGAAGAAGGTATTTTTTCATTGGTAGGTTAAATAGATTTTGAGGCAATTTATCAAAATCTATTTGAAAACTTTTATTTCTTACTGCTATTTAACTACATCATTGGGAGAGATTTGGCGTTTTAGTGAAATAAATAGAGCGAAATATTGCCAAAATACCTCGTTAGGGGTTAAATATCGGTAGAAAGGTTTCATTCTCTCTCTTTAAAGCCCACCCTTGTTCGGCTGAATTTGAATTCAGTCGATGTTACAGCCGTTCTTAGAACGGTATTTGCGAATGTGATTTTACTTGTTGCGTTCTAAGAACGCATGACACAATGACGAAATGTCGAACATTTAGCCAAACGGAGAAAAACGGAAACTCTGTGGAAGCAGGAAAAATGATAAAATATTATGATTACTTTCGGTAATTCTATAAATTTGATTGTTAATTATTGAATTATAGTGTACTAAAATGACCCACATTTTATGAAAAAATCCGTACTTATTCTACTACTTGTATTAAAATCTACTTTTGGTTTTTCTCAACAAATCTTTACAGAGAGTTTTAATTATCCAACCAATGCAAATTTAAGTCTTAATAACTGGACGGCACACAGTGGAGCTGGTACGAATGCAATCAAAGTCGGAAGTGGACTCGAATACACTGGAATTACGACTCAAGGAGGAGCGGCAATACTGACTACTTCTGGTGAAGATATTAATCGTCAGTTAGGGAGTGTTTTTTCTTCGGGGGTAGTTTACGCAAGATTTTTAATTAATGTAAGTGCTGCCCAAGATGCAGGAGATTACTTTTTTCATTTGGGGCCACAAACGCTGGGAACGACCTTTAGAGGTAAAGCCTTTGTTAAGAAAAGTACGAAGGGCTTTCAGATAGGGGTTACGAAAGCAGGGAATGCACCAGTGTATTCAAGTTCTGAATACGAATTGAACAAAACACACGTAGTAGTCATAAAATATACGTTTAAGTCAGGAAGTAGTACCGACGATGAAGTTGTTTTATACATCAATCCAACATTAGAAAAAGAGCCTACAATGGCAAATTCGACTACGCCTTCGGGTGAAACCGATGCCGAAAACATTGGTTCGGTTGCATTGAGACAAGGAGCCGCTGCCAACGCACCGAATGTATCAGTTGACGAAATAAAAGTAAGTAGCTCTTGGAATGATTTATTTACTAATACTCCCACAGAAACCGTAAAAATTGAAAAGACATATTTAAAAGCTAATTTGTATTACTCTGTTTATTTGGTAAATAAAGGCAAATTTGTTCTTGGAAACTTTGGAGAACCTCAATTTACATACGTTATATCTGGCTTGACTCCTGAATCAACGGTACAATATAAAACCAATCATATAACTTTAGAAAATGGTGCAAATGGGCGAGTATTTAAAATGAGTGAAAGTCCATATTACAAAAATGGAAGATACTCAATATATGATACTTTTTTGCCCACAAAAGCCGATGTCGAATCTAATTATGAGGGCGATGATACACTTAAATTTTTTGTCAATAACAAATTAGTGTATAGCGAATATCTAAAAGTCTATTACATTAGAGATAATGCACCAGAAGGCATTTCAATTAGTACACTTCGTAAAGTTAATAAGACCTTTCTACCAAACGCTGAGACTATCAGAGGAAGGATAACTTCTATCAATCAGATAAATGATTTGCTGTATGTTGAAGACAATTCGGGCGGAATCCCGATAAGTCTTAGTAAATCGAGTAACCTACCTGCCAATTTTAAACCTGCATTGGGAGACTCAATCGAAGTGTCACTGAGTGCTATCAATTTTGATTACGAGAGCAATCAGGCACATATCGCCATGAAAGAATCAGGTATTAAATTAATAAATGCTGCTTCAAAACAGAAAACCCCTAAACTCATTAAGATTACAGACCTCAGTGCCAACGAAGGCAACTTGGTTAGTATTACAGATGTGAGCTTTACAGATAAAAAATTTGTATTTCTACCTAATACTAATTACACCATTACCGATGGGAAAAATAGTGCTACTGTCAGAATTTGGGAGAGTACCGACATCGAAGGACGAACAAAACCTCAATCAGCCGTCACGATTACGGGTGTTGTAGGCAGATTTGGAGATACATACCAGATTTATCCACGTTCACAGTCCGATATTCCAACAACGGGTTTCTTGTCACAAAATACATCGAATATCCCTTTAGATAAAACCTTGGATGTTGTTGCATGGAATGTAGAATGGTTTGGCAATAAATCGAACGGTCCAAGCGATGAAGCCCTTCAACAAACCAATGTAAAACGAGTTTTAGACTCATTAAAAGCAGATGTTTATGTATTAAGTGAAGTGTCAAATCAGGCATCCTTCAACGATTTAATTTCAAAAATAAGTGGCTATAAAGGCGTTTGTTCATCAGCTGTGTCGGCAGGTGGAATAGCCGATGATGCCCAAAGAGTTTGTATCGTATATAAAGAAAGTGTTTTCTCAAATGTGTCATCGAGACCACTGTTGAAAGGTACTACGCCAATTGCCAATTACCCCGACTCGTTCGATAGATTTTGGGCGAGTGGCAGGCTTCCTTTTTTATTTACTGCCGATGCAACTGCCGAAGGTGGAAAAAGAAGAATCAATATCGTTGGTATTCATGCAAGAGCCAATACTGCTTCCGACATTCCGAATTCAGAGCGAATCTATCAACAACGAAAAATTGATGTAGAAGTATTGAAAGATACGCTGGATAAAAACTTTAAAGATGAAGCCATTATCATAGCAGGGGATTTTAATGACGATGTAGATGAAACCGTAGTGGCAGGGATTTCTACGAAAGAATCTTCCTATAAAAAATATGTTGATGATACAGAAAACTGGCAAGCTGTAACAAAAACTCTCAGCGAAAATGGTTACCGAAGCTACCTTTCACAAGATAACATGATAGACCACATTGCTATTTCTAACGAATTGAAGAGTAGCTATGTGTCAAATTCGACAACGATTGCCCTGCCATTTACTTACATAACTAACTATCGAAATACCACCTCCGACCATATTCCAGTTATGGCACGTTTTCAATTACAAGCACTGCCATTAGCAACCGAAGAAGAAGTTGTGCATCTATTTGGGAAGGTTTACCCAAATCCGAGCGACGGTAATATTGAATTTGAAGTAAGCGAGAACCTAAAAAATAAGCAATTTCAGTTTTTGCTAACCAACCAATTAAGCCAAACATTATTCTCACAAAAAGCAGAATGGACAGCGTTGAAATCTAAAATCAATGAAATATTGAATAAATCAGCGAGTGGACATTATTTATTAAAGGTCTCAAACGAGACACAAAGCCAAACTTTTCGGATAGTTAAAGAATAATCCATTTAAGGTGTCTTGTCCTGAAATACGTTTGTGTAAACCTATTTTCAGTCCCCTCAGAGTCTCCCGAAGGCACGTAGGGGACTCTGAGAGCGAAGGAAGTTGTGAAAAGGGGTGAAATTATTCTTTCAAAAACTTAGACCAATGCCTCAGAGTCCCGTGAAAAACGGAGACTCTGAGGAAACCGAAATATTGAAGAAGAAATAAAAATAAATAGAAATAAGATTTTTTTCATAATTCTTGAGTATTTAGATACCAAATAAGCATGATAAATGTACTTGACTAATATTTATCACTTCAAATTTTAGAATCTTTCTAAAAACTACTGTTCAAATTCGATTTATCGGTAATATTTTCGATTTATCGGTCTTACAAACTCTTTCTCTGAGTCTTTAGTTTTTTAGCTGGGATAGAGGTACCGTTTCTACGGTTGGTTGTGAGAACGAAATTCAATCCTATGAAGTTTGAGACTTTCCAGAGCGTTTTTTCACAAAGCTTTTTTTCTATCTTTGTAAAAACCAAACCCTTCATCAACCAAAACATGAAAAAACTACTCCTTTTCTTATTTCTCAGCCTAAATCTTTTTGCTCAAAGCACCGAAGAGAAAATCAAGGCTTTGATTCCCGAACTTGAGGCTAAGTTTCAAGATTTTAAGGTCAAAAGTCATTTGTCGAGCGTGGCGTATGCCTTGGTGCTTGATGGCAAAATTATTTATCAGAGCAATAGTGGCATTGTCAATTACAAAACCAACAAAACCGCTGATAATCAGTCGGTTTATCGCATTGCTTCGATGTCGAAAAGTTTTGCTTCGGTAGCAATTTTGCAGCTACGTGATGCAGGAAAAATCAAACTCGACGACCCAGTTTGGAAATACATTCCCGAACTAAAAGGACAAAAATATTCTCCTGATTCGCCCGAAATTACGGTGCGTCATTTGCTTACGCACGCAGCGGGTTTCCCCGAAGATAATCCGTGGGGCGACCGCCAATTGGGTATTTCAGAAGCAACGATGCTAAAGATGTTTAAGAAAGGAATTTCGTTTTCCAACGAGCCAGGCATTACCTACGAATACAGCAATATGGGCTTTGCGATGTTAGGGCAAATCATCAAAACCGTGTCGGGGCAAAGCTACCAAAGCTATATCATCAACAAAATTTGGAAGCCACTCGGCATGACAAATACCTATTGGGACTATACGAAAGTGCCAGATAATCAACTCGTTAGGGGCTACCGTTGGTTGCGTGAGCAATACATTGAGCAACCCATCGAACCCGATGGTGCGTACGGAATCATGGGCGGCGTGCTGACTTCCATCGAAGATTTTGCCAAATACATGGCTCTGCACCAAGCAGCTTATCAAGTTGGTTCGCCAAACTCGGCCATTTTGAAAAAGAGTTCACTCAAAGAAATGCACTTTCCGTGGAATTTCAATAGCCTAAGTAACCGTGGCTACACAGGTGCGGGCGAGCCTTGCACGAATGTGGCATTTTATGGCTACGGCTTGCGTATCGACAAAAACTGTAACCAAATTACGAGCGTTGGGCATTCGGGTGGACTCCCTGGTTTTGGCTCTGACTGGAAAATCTTGCCAAATTATGGTGTCGGAATCGTAACTTTTACCAACGGAACTTATGGCGGTGCAGCTCTGATGAATAATCAGATTTTGCCATTTATTGTCGAAAAAGCAGGCCTTAAACCTATTGCATTTCCAGTTTCGCCAATTTTGAAACAACGCCAAAACGAACTCGTAAAACTACTTCCTGCGTGGGAAAACGCCGAAAAATCGGGCATTTTTGCCGAAAATTTCTTCTTAGATTATTTCCCAGACCTTTTGAAAGCTGAAGCCGAAGGAATTTTTGAGAAAGCAGGAAAAATCATAAAAGTCCACGAAATTGTTGCCGAAAATGCACTCAGAGGTAAGTTTTTGATGGAAGGAGAAAAAGGAAATATCGAAGTAAGTTTCACGATGTCGCCCGAAAACCCACCTTTGATTCAGGCTTATAGTATTCGGTTGAAGTAACAATATGCAAAAAATGTGGCACACTTTCTTTATCGCAGATAACAAGTGTGCCACATTTATCCTTAGAAAATGCACTTAATTCATTCCTAAAAACTCATTAAATGGTCGTTCTTCGATGATTGTATTCAAGATTTCATCTGCTTTTAACGAAGTTTTAAATGGATGTTCTTGATAAAGCTTTTGGTAAACTTTATCTCGTGCGTTCCATGCTTCGTCTATTTTCTTGGCACTGAATTCATACATTCGGTGCTTATAATTCGACATCCATTTCAAATTTTTAGGGTCAACGTATCCTAATTCTATAAATCCTTTGGTTTTGGATTTACATCGACACGGATTTTCAAGATTGACTAAACCGCACCGATTGTGCATCCATTGATACAAATCTTTTCTGACTCGAGATAATTTCTGACGAAAATTATCAGGCGAGATTTCAAATATTTCCGCTGCCAAACGATGGTCTATCTCAAAAACCTCGCCTACGATATACACCAAACGTTGCATACGGTCAAGGCACATCAACATTCCGGCCATACAAGCCACTTTCGACTCTTCAAACGCCTCAGCTAATTCAAGTTCGTCGTTTGCTGAAACCTCAATATCGGGGGCGGCGTCAATTACTCCAAAAAAACTATCGAAATTCATCATCATGCTTTCGTAGTTGTTTTTTTTCATATTGAGCACGTGGTTAAACGTGATTCGGTAGAGCCATGTCCGAAACTGTGCCTTAGTTTTATCGTATTTTGAAAGCTGTGTAATGATTTTTATCAATATTTCCTGCGTAACATCTTCTGCATCAGCAATATTGTTGAGCATTTTAAGTGCTACATTATATATAAAATTTTGGTGACGTTTGAGCAAATCATTCAGGGCATTTTTGTTGCCAAGCAAAGCCGACTCAATCAACTGAATGTCGATTGAGTCTTTGTAATTATTTATCGAAAACGGATTTTCCATTAGTTTTTCAAGATAAATTGATTGATTTCGTTTGCAATAGTTGTTGGGTGGTCTTCGGGTAGAAAATGCTTGCCTTTTCCGATAGTTACTTGCTTACAATTTTTAAAATTCTTTTGGGCATATTCAAGAGCTACTTTGCTGGTAATCATGCCAGGTGTGGCATATAAAAGTAACATTGGTTTTGCAAAGCTGAGCAAACCTTTGGCATTTTGGTCTAAAACATCAGCAAAATCTCCACTCACTACCGAAATTCCTTTTTTCGGAAAGGTTGCTGGCCCAGGCCCTGTCAGATAGACTTTTCTTCGTTCAATATCGGTTCTGTAAGGAGCTAAATAATGCTCTTTTTCGGTAATAGAAAGCTGACGTTCAATTCCCATTTTGAGCATCATTTCGGGGATTTTGTTTTTTCGGACAATCATCATTCTGGCCATCGACGGAAATTTTCTAAACATCGAAAACATCATTCTTTGCATCAGTCCTAATTGGTTATGCCACGCCTGAGCAGGCATAAATGCACTTTCAATCATTACTAAACCAGCTACGTTTTCTTGGTTTTCAACGGCATATTTTATGCCCAAAGCAGAACCTAAGTCATTGACAACCAGCGTAATATTGCGTAATTGTAGGCTGTCAATAAAACCTTTGAGATAACGATATTGGTTGTTGAAACTGTAATCGTGATGCTGTGGCAAATCACTCTGACCATAGCCCGCCAAATCTAAAGCAATAGAGCGAGTGTTTTTGCTGGTTTCGGCAACTACGTTCCGCCACAAATAAGAGCTACTCGGAATCCCGTGCAAGTAAAGTACAACATTTCCTGTGCCTTGTTCGTAATATTTAAGGTTAATTCCGTTGATTTTGGCAGTTTTCATTTCAAAATCAAAATCGGTTTTCTGTGCTTGTAAGGTTTGCATCATTGCCATCATTAAAGTGAATAAAAAGAGTTTTTTAAACATTTTCGTATCAATTTTTTTGTTTGATATTGATACAATTAATAATGATGGGTGTGACAATTTTTAGAAAAAATTACCAATAAAAAATCCACCTCAAGAAACTCAAGATGGATTTTTTGATAAGTTTCAACTACCTGTGGCACACTTGTTATTTGCGATAATGAAAGTGTGCCACATTTATATTTACAACTCCTTCACCTTAATATTTCTAAAAGCCACACCTTTCGACCATTCTTGTAGAGCAATGCGGCCAGAAGTATTTTTACCAAATAATGGGAAATACTTAAAGTTGCTTTTGCTGACCATGTTTTTCCAAGTATCGGCGGTTAAATCTTGTTCGGCAGTCAGAACGCCATTGAGGTAAAACTCAATTTTACCGTTATTTTGTTTGATATTCGATTCGTTCCATTCGCCCAGTGGCTTGAGTTTTGCAGGATTTTGCTGAGGTTTAAAGCTGTACAAACAAGCCGACCATTTGGTAGAGTCTTTTAGATAGGCAGCTCCAATATTTTCGTGTTCGAGTAGCTGATATTCAGGCCCAGAAGCCCAAGCTGTGGGAATTGTATCTTGCTCAATTACATTGATAAAAACACCACTATTACCCGCTTTTGAGATTTTCCACTCAAATTTGAAATCGAAATTTTTATAAACTTTATCCGAAACCAAATCGCCGTGTTCGATGCCAGTGGTGTCGGGGTTGCAAAATAATTCTCCATCTTTTACCATCCAAGTTGATGGAATTTTTGCTTTGTTGTATAAATGCCAGTTATTCGTAGTTTTTCCATCAAAAAGCAAAGTCCACCCTTCCTCTTTTTCTTGGTTGCTTAACTCATTATTGCCCACTTTTTTTTCTGAACATGACCATAAAGAAGTCGTGAGTAAACCCACTGAAAGCAAGGAAACGAATGTCTTTTTCATAAAGATGTCTTTTTGTTAATTTTTGGTTGAATAAGATTGTTTTTCTACCAAAAATACAAAAAATACTCAAGCATCAAAGCTCTTTAGCAATTCCAAACCAGCAGGCCATTCGCCATAACCACCCGCAACGTTGATGTGTCCAGCTTCGCCAATATTTAGGTATTCGCTTCCCCACGCATCAGCAAAAAACTTGGCTCGCTCTTCCGATACCCAAATATCATTTGAACTTGCCACAACAATGCTCTTAAAAGGCAGTTTTTCTAAAGGAATTGGCGTAAAACCTGTCATCGGGAAAGTATAAACAGGGTTTTCAATATCGCTCGGAGCAACCAACAACGCTCCTTTAATGGTTTTCGGGAAGCGTTTTGCCCATTGAGCAACCGCCGTACAACCCATGCTATGAGCAATCAAAACCACGTTTGAAGGTTCATAGTCCGAAACTGCCTTTTCGATGTTCTGAATCCAGTCTTCGCAATCGGGTTCGTCCCAACTTTTTTGATTGATTCTGATGAAATTTTCTCCCGAATTTTCAAAGTGTGTTTGCCAATGATTTTCATCGGAATTTCCAAGACCTGGGATAATGAAGTAGGTTGTCATTTTGTCGTTGTTTTTCTGATGGTGATTTCGGCTTCGCTCAATCACCGTTAAGAATTTCGTTTCAGTTTAAAACTTCGTTCAGAGGAATATGGTCGATTACGCTGTCTCCATAGTGGGCAATTTCGATGATTCCGTTCGTATTTATCAAAAAATCAGCAGGAATTTGATTAAAAGTACCTTCTACTTTTCCGCCTAAAGCAAAACCCATTTTTGAGGCCTTCAAAGCACTGCTTATTCCATTCCAAGTCATTGTCTGTATCAGTTTCAGCCACGAAGGCTTTACTCGATACAAGTCATAAAGTTTGCGTTCTTGGTCGGCAATGATAGTAAATCCAAATTGATGGCGGTCGGCAACATTGCTTTTTAGGCTATCAACGGGCGACTCAAAGATAGTAATCAAACGAATGTTTTTCTTAGCAAATTCGTCCTTGTGTCTCATTATTTCTGAAATCCTTAGATTACATAAGGCACATTCGGCATAGCGAAAAAATGTAATAAGCGTAGTTTGATTATCTGATTTCGATAAATCAATTTCGTTGCCCCAAATGTCGGTAGTTTTAAAATTTGGAGCTTTTTGTCCTTTTGTTAAGTTCATACTTTATTCCGTTTTTTTGACAAAATTGAACTTAACTATTGACTCATTTATTGATTAAAATCAAGAAATTTTGGCCCTAACTCTGCTAAGGGTTTCGGGTTTCATCATCAGATATGAAGCAATATATTTGAGCGGAATACTATTTACAAGATGTCCGCTTCGTTGTAAAAACACTTCATAACGTCGTTGTGGATTTAGTGTAAGAAGTTCGATTTGGCGTTGAATATGCCCTGTAAGTATTGCTTCGAGTGAATGCTGATACCATTTGGCAATATCCTGATGTTCGTTTACTAAATTCATAAAATCTGATTTACGGATAGCCAAAAGTTCGGTATCAAGCACTGACTCAATACACTGCTGAGAAGGAATTTCATGAATAAAAGTCTGAAAACAGGTGATTAATGAACTTCCGTACCCAAACCCCAAACAAACTTCTTCGCCTTCGGGCGATATCACATAGAGACGTACACAACCGCTAACGATAAAGTATAAATGTGTGTCAAGTTGATTGAAATCCATCAGAATTTCACGTGGCTTCAGTGTTTTTTTCTTACTCCATGTACTGTTCAATAAGTCAATAGCAACAGGACTTAGGTCAGATTTGGCAAGGAATTTTTCTAAGATAGTCATTCGGATAAAAGAGTTGTATGCTTAACACCCATTTTTAATGAAATAGTTCTGCCGTTTCTACTTCTTCGTGGTGCATGATTCGTCGTCGGTGTTTCATGCCCCAATCAGCAATTACGCTCGTCACATCTTTCAATGTTCTGCCATATTCGGTAATGGCATACTCGACGGTTATGGGTTGCGTATCCATCACGGTACGAGTAATCAACTGATTCATTTCGAGGTCTTTTAGTTCTTTACTCAGAATTTTGCCCGAAATCCCGTCGATTTCCTTTAAAATTTCACTAAAACGCATACTATGGAAGCATAAACAGGCAATAATCGAGATTTTCCATTTTCCGCCAATAACATCCATCACATCGTGAATGGCCCTTACCGAATTTTTGCATTGTGTCGATTTCTCAGATGTAAGTTGGTTTCCCATAGGTAATTGAGTTGCTTAAAATTCACTATTACTTTCTGATACAAAGTTACTAAAAGTAACTAATAGTTCATAGTTTTGCAATCAAATATTAAATCAAAGAAAATGAGCTTAGTAGAAAGTTTAGAATGGCGATACGCCACCAAGAAAATGAATGGCAATGTAGTGCCACAAGAAAAATTAGATTATATACTGGAAGCAGCACGTTTAGCTCCATCGTCGTCGGGTTTGCAGCCTTATGAGGTTTTTGTGATTAGTGATAAAGAAATGCTTGAAAAAATCAAACCATTTGCCTTTAATCAAAGTCAAATTACCGATGGTTCGCATTTGTTGGTTTGGGCAGCTTGGGACGGTTATTCGTTAGAACGTATCGAAGCGACTTTTCATGCAATCCTGACAGAAAGAGGCTTGCCACTAACTAAAATGGATGATTATAAAAATATGCTTTGGAGAATGTATGAGCCACTCGGAAAAGAATGGCACGCTACGCACGCGGCTAAGCAAGCTTATATTTCGTTTTCGATGGCTATTGCTGCCGCAGCAGAGCAAAAAGTAGATGCTACGCCGATGGAAGGTTTTGTACCTGCTGAACTGGATAAATTGCTTGGATTAAGCGAAAAAGGCTTAAAAAGTGTAGTGATTTTACCTTTAGGCTACCGTGATGCCGCCAACGACTGGAACGCAAACTTGAAGAAAGTGCGTAAGCCTAAGAACGAATTTGTAACTGAATTGAATTAATTGCTGTGAAAAACGAATAGGACACTCACGATAATTGTGGTGTCCTATCTTTTTTTAGTGAGTTCTTCCCCAAGCCACAAATCCTGCCATAAATCCAAAAATGATATTTATCCCAATTTGTGGTGCTTCGCTCCTCAAAATATGAAAAATAGTGGCACAAAGCATTAGTACTACAATTGCTAAGGCAGTTATGACCGTGACTTTCGGCCTGATGCGGAGTATGGTTGGTAAGATAATGCCTATTCCGCCAAGTAAATCGACAATACCCGTAAACTTCACTAAAACAGCATAATTTGCCACCCAAGGCCACATCAGAGCCAACTTTTCGACTGGTTGAAATAATTTCATTCCCGATGCCCATAGCATAGTGATGGCGATCAAAGACTGTACGCCCCAAAGTATAAGATTGAGTGTTTTTGAGTTCTTTTGTGTTTTTTCCATTCTTTATTTTGTTTTTATAATGGCACAAAAGTATTTATCTTTACTACCCGAATGATAGCACTTTCCAATTGGATAGCACTATCCAACTGGAAAGTAACACAAAAATAACTGTCTATGCTTGGGAATGGAACTTGTCCGAAATCGGCTCTATCGATAAAAGATGCCCTCGAAGCTCTCGAAGGACGCTGGAAATTGTTGATTTTATTTGCTTTATCTTCAGGGACAAAGCGTTTTAAGCAACTTTCAAAAGAAGTAAGCGGAATTACGGATAAGGTTTTATCAAAGGAATTGAAAAACTTAGAAACTAATCAATTAATCAAACGAGAAGTACACGACACCTTCCCACCTACGGTTGAATATTCGATTACCGAACACGGAATGTCGCTCGAGAAAGTAATGGATGAATTACACTTGTGGGGGCTACAACACCGTGATAAAATTATGCGAGAGGAATAAAACTTGAAAACCAAGCTGTTTTAGTTTGGTTTTCAAGTTTTAAGGAATTTTAAAGAAAAAATCCACCTGAAACTTCAATTTTTTGTCCGTTTATCCACTTAGAATCTTCGGTGCAAAGGAATGCTACTACACTGCCAATATCATCGGCATTGCCAACTCTGCCCAATGCTGTTTGGCTTGCCAAGAAACCTTTCATTTGTGGATTATTTCTGATGGCTGCATCATTAAAATCAGTTTCAATTGGGCCTGGAGCAACGATATTTGAGCGAATACCACGATTTCCGTACTCTTTGGCTACCACTTTTGTGAATGTTTCAACTGCCGATTTCAACGAAGAATATATCGAATAACCAGGAATCGTGACTCGTGTCGTTCCCGATGAAATAAAGACCACCCCTCCGCCATCATTCATCATCAACAATGATTTTTGGGTTAAGAAATAAACACCTTTGAAGTGAATATTTACAAAATTATCGAAAATTTCTTCGGTCATGTTGGCAATTGGTACTGTGCCACCAATACCTGCATTATTGATTAGGAAATCGAAATTTGAAGTTTGCCATTTACTTTGTAATACCTCCGAAACTTGCCCTAAGAAAGCATCGAAAGATTTAATATCAGCCACATCGAGTTTTAGAGCAATAGCTTTTTGGCCACTGGCTTCAATCGTTTTTACTACCTCTTCGGCATCGGCTTGGTTAGTGTTGTAAGTTAAAATAACATCAATGTTTTTTTTGGCAAGCGAAATAGCCATATCTTTTCCGAGTCCACGGCTACCACCTGTTACGAGTGCAATTTTGTTCATCTGTTTCTTTGTTTTATTTGATGATGCAAAGTTGAGGTTAATTGTTGGTTATGTATTTGCAAAAACGAAATCATTATTTGCAAAATTCAAACATTGAAAAATCAAACCCTAAACTGGGCAGGCGAAAATGAGGTCTGACGTTTGAAGAAATTAGAAAAATGAGCCACTTCTTCAAAACCCAACGAATAGGCAATTTCGGAGATATTCCAGTCGGTTTGTTTTAATAATATTTTTGCTTCCTGCGTGATTCTCCCGCCGATGATTTCAGTTGTAGTTTTACCAGTATTTTCTTTCAAAACTTTGTTCAAATGATTGACATGCACCGAAAGGCGGTCGGCATAATCTTTGGCGGTTCGGAGGTTGAGTTTTTGTTGCGGAGATTCAATCGGAAATTGTCTTTCAAGCAATTCCAAAAACAATGAAGAAACCCTCGAAGCAGCATTATGCGTTGAATATATGGCCGTTGCGGGTTGAAGTTTCTGCCCGTAATGAATCAATTCTAAAACATAGTTTCGGAGCAAATCATATTTATAAGCATAATCAGAAGCTATTTCTCGGTGCATTTTCTTAAAAATAGCCAGTAGTTCTTCTACATTTTCGTCAGAAAGTTGAAAAACAGGATAGCCATCTGGCCGAAAGATTGGCAGTTCGTCGATATTGACTCCACTTTTACTTTTTATCAGAAATTCGGGCGTAAAAACACAAAAGAAGCCTTTCTGATTGGTGTCTTGTGGAACATAATGATACGGAATCTGAGGCGTTGCAAAAAGCAAAGCATTTTGTTCAATATCAATCACTTTATCGGCATATTCGGCTCTATTTTTACCTATAATCAGACTAATTTTATAATAAGCTCGTCTATTATAAAGCATTACGTTTTTTTCACGTAGCCCTCTAATAAAATCATCTATTTCAAAAACATTGAAATGCCCGATTTCTTTCCGAAACCCCTCTGGAATCGGAACATTGATGCTTTTATAAAATTCTTCTACTGAAATCATGCTTATACATTTTTGTAAAATTCAAATATAGCACAAGCATCTATCAATATCAAATTTATGCAAAATTACATCATTTACTTCGCACGAAAAACCCATTCTGGAGCATCGTCAATACTTTGTCTCAGGTGCAGATTTAGTTGTGCTACATGGTGCTGCAGGTGTCGTAAGTTGTATAAAAATATTTCGTGGATGGAATAATTCATTGAACCTGAGGAATTTACCCAGCGAGCTTCTAATTGCTGTTCGCTCAAATTTTCGATTAAGTTTTTACATTTTTCTCTACAAAACTGCAAATATTCGAGTAATTCGGGTTTTGTATAAACTCTTTCGGGCATTCGGTCTTCAAATTCTGACTCCGTAAAAGGTTTTGGTGGAGAAAAAGTTTGAGGTTCGGTAGAAAGATAATAATCAAGAAAAAACAAGACATGAAAAGACTGATACCAAAATTTTCGTTCGGTGTCCCAGTGTCCGTCTGGGCAGAGTAAAATCGAATCTTCGAGCATATCAATGCTTGCTCCCATTTGATTCCAAAGGCTTTGTTTGATGGTGTTTAGCATACCAATAGTTTTCGGCTAAGTTATTGAAACATATTCGGTTAAGCACTCAAAAGCCAAAAGAATTTTCAGACCATAACATAAATAAAAAACCTACTTCAGTTGAATCGAAGCAGGTTTGCATGATTTCATTTAATTCCAAAAATCAACTTCCAGCAAATGGAGTTCCGAAGATTCCGACGGCCAATTCAGCCCAAACTAAAAATAATACTATCAATATTCCTAAAATTACCCAAACTCTTGTTCCTACTTTATTAATTTTTCGCATAGCCAATTCAATTAATCCGCCAGTACCAAATAATAAAACACCAGCTACTATAAAATCGGATAAAGTCCAATTTACTTCTTTCGTAAACTGCATTGCCACTAACGGCAACAAAAGTAAAAACCCTGCGGCTGATAAGATAATTGTCAATCGGTTGTTTTGAGCTGTCATAATTTTATGTTTTTAAATCAATTAAAAGTACTTTGTGTTTCAAAGTAAATAATTTAAAAACTAATTTCCAAGAAAAAATACAAGATTTTAGAGTCAATCCATAAAATTATCTGAGTGGTATATGCTTTCAATGAAATCGATGAGAGAGAGATGATTGTTTTGCAGATAGGCAACAAATTTATTAGGGTAGAAAACAATTCTTTTCATACCCTAATAATTTGGCTAAAAACATTTTTTGGCAAAAATTATACCCAAAAATGTTTTAGAACTGAATAACTAACTTTCCGATGGTGGTGCCAGATTCTAACTGTGTATGAGCTTTTTTGAGATTATCAGCCGAAAGCCCTATGAGTGTTTGCTTGAGTATGGAAACCAACTCTCCGCTATCGAGCATATCAGCTACTTTGTTTAGAATATGGTGCTGCTCAATCATATCTTCGGTTTGGAAAGTTGAGCGGGTGTACATAAATTCCCAAGAAAAACTTACGCTTTTGGTTTTCAATTTATTTAAAACCACAGGTGCAGCACTACCTGTGATAGAAGCTATATGACCTTGTGGTTTGATAAGGTCGGCCATACTATCCCAATAAGCGTTGGTATCTACGAAATCAACAATAAAATCAACGTATTGAAAACCCGCATTACGCACTTCATTGACTAAATCTCGGTGGTTAACTACCAAATCTGCACCCAATTGCTTACACCATTCAATGGTTTCGGGTCTTGAGGCCGTTGCGATAACTTTCAAACCTAAAAGTTTTTTGGCTAATTGAATCGCAATCGAACCAACACCTCCAGCACCACCAATGATTAAAAGTGTTTTGCCTCTATCTTTTTCAGCACTGAGCCTCATTCTATCAAAGAATATTTCCCAAGCTGTTAGGGCTGTTAGCGGAATTGCAGCAGCATCGGCAATGCTCAAAGTTTTAGGCTTTTTGCCCACAATTCTTTCATCAATTGCTTGATATTCAGCGTTTGAGCCTTGTTTTGTGATATCGCCTGCATAATAAACTTCATCACCTACTTTGAAGAGCGAAACGTTTTCTCCCACAGCTTCTACGACTCCAACGGCATCCCAACCAATGATTTTCGGGTTTTCTAAAACAATATCTTTTGCAGAGTTTTGTCTGATTTTAAAATCAACTGGATTGACTGAAATTGCACTGATTTTTACTAATAATTCATGCCCAACTGGCACTTGTTTGACAGTTTCAAAATCAATGAAACTATTTTCTTCTGAGATTGGTAACGAGGTTTTAAATCCTACGGCTTTCATTTTTTATATGGTTTATAATTTTTGTGGTAGCCCGCTATGACTACTACAACAGTTTTAACAACGTCTTTTTACAACTCTTTGTTCACTTACTCCTAAAGGACTTTTTACCTTACAAAATCATTGTAGATAAATTATTTTTATGCACTAAATCTTAACTTTCTCGCTCATAAACATCATATATTTCGATATACACTAATCACCAATCAAACTTCAACAACGAAACTCCCTGACGAGGTAATTTTAAATTCAGTTTTAAATTACCGTTATCGGTTTTTATGTACGTGGGCGAAGTCAACAATGCCAATTGTCCTGCTTTTTCTAAGGTGCTGATTTGTTCGGCAGTTGGGTTTTCGGGCGAACCCATTTTCTTCCAAACTTCATACGAATTGCTATTTTCGTTGTCGATTCGGTAATGCTTAAAATTGACTTGTTGGGCAGGAAAACCCTTTAAATCAACTTCAATAGTGGCATCTTCGGCTTTTACGTCATCATCATGATAATGCCAAACCATTACAGCCGCCGAGCGTTGGTCTTTGCTGGCGAGTGCATCAATATCGGCTTTTTTGCGTACGCTCGAATCTCGCACCATCGAAAAAGTATAATTCTGATTGCCTTTTACCTCTACCCTACTGCCCGACATCATGCCGTACATTCTAAAAACATTTAGCACGGGTTTATCAATACCATTGGTAGCCAAATCTCGGAAACCATAAAAATACGGTTGGTTCTCAAACTCAAACGACCAACTCACCGCCCCCAACAAATTGGCTTTGAAATAATCGGCCAAAGCATATTTTCGGGCAAACGAGGCGGCGGTATAGCTTGAATACATCGTGCCATTTCGATACGCATTTGATGGATTTGTTTTCATGCCACAAGCCGCACAACCTTCGGGGTCAGACTCGCCAATGATGATTGGTAGTTTCTTGAATTTCGGATAAGATGTAACTATTCTGAAACCTTCCGAAATATCTCTGAGTTGCGTACCAACATTCATCTGTACGTGTCCTTCGACTATTTTAGGCGAACCTTTTGCGTGAAAAGTGATAAAATCAAGCGGAGAACCCACTTTTCCTGTTGCGTAGTTTGTTCCTGATTCGCAGTGAGTTAGAAAAGTTTTCAAGAAATCGGCCGCTTTATTCCAACTTGGACCAGTGGTTTCTGGGCCTCCTATTCTAATTGTTGGCAAAGCACGTTTAGCGGCATCGGCGGTGTAGTCGTATAGTTTGCAATATTCTTCTACCGTTCCGCTCCAATAACCAATGTTTGGTTCGTTCCAAAGTTCCCAGTACCAACTTTCTACTTCGGTTTTTCCGTATCTTTCAACCGAGTGTTTTACCCACGCATAGACCAAATCTGCCCATTTTTTATAATCTTTAGGAGGGTATGTCCACCCCTTAAAGATTTCGGTATAATTCATTCCTGGTTTCCAATTATGCTCATAAGGTTGTGGTTTGGTAGAAAGAGCTTCGGGCATAAAACTAAATTGTGCCATAGGTTTGATACCTCTTTGCTGGTAAGTATCAAAAATCTTATCGACAAGCGTCCAGTCATAAATCGGATTGCCGTTGGCATCTTCGGTGTAAACATTGGTCGAACCCCACTTCATTGAAAGCGTATCGTGTCCCGAAGTAAGCATATTATGAGCTCTAAAATAAACAGGTACTGGGCTTAGTTGGCTCAATTCGGTCAATAGTTTTTTGCCGTCTTTCATGTACGCATAGTTAGGTTCATCAGCCCCAAACCACGCCCACATCGTTGACATCTCGCCAACTTTTTTATTTAAATCTATTTGGATAGTTGTTTTGGCTGTTTCTTGTGCAAAACTTAGCTGATACACAGCCATAAGTATAAAGAGAAAGTGTAGTTTTTTCATGTAATGGGAGGTTGAATATAGTCAGTCACAAATATAATCTTAAATCGGTTGTATGCTTCGTTTGAGCGAAAGAATAAAAGCCGAATGTCGAAAAACTGCTCTACATTCGGCTTTTTTAGGAATTTATTAATTAGTTCATTGAATGAATTCAATGGCTAAGAGAACAAAGGATTATTTTTATAGGATAAAACTGAATAAATTCAGTTTGGAAATATAGCCCAACCCCATTTTCATCATTATTCTTCCAGCATCAAACTGGCTTTTGCTTCCAGACTTAGTTTATCATTCCACTTGATAAAAAATGGTTTTTCAAGTTGTGCTTCTCGGTAAGCATCAGGTATCATAATCGGCACTCCGTGAATGATTGGATACAAACGCTTGCAAGTAGGACAAGTAATAAGACCTTCGTGAATGACATTATTTTCTTTTTCGGTGAAAACCTGAATCGAAAGCTCAGATTTATCAAAAGGACAACATAGTTTATCAAAAAAACTTTTAGTCATGGCTTTAATCGTTTAAAATTGCTGAATAATTCAATACTGCTTCGGTTGGGTTCTCGGCATCCATAATAGCCGATACCAAAGCAATGCCATCGAATGGTAAATTTTTAAGGTTTGGAATCGTATTTTGATTAATCCCTCCCGCTAAAAATACTTTTTTGCTAAAAAACTGACGAGTTCGCTGAATAGTCTCCAAGCTGACGAGTTCGCAACTATTACTGGTTTTTGATGGAAAAACCGAACAATAAGAAACATAATCAAGCGAATTTTGTTCAGCCCATACGAGTTTTTCGGTTTCGTTTGAGCAGGTAAGTCCCCAAATTAAATTGGGGCGTTTTTGTCGGTATTCTTTTATTTTATCATTGGGAAAATCAAGATGAATACCTTCAAAACAAGAAAAATCAAGGCAATCTTGGCCTTCGTTTAAAATCAAAGGTATGTCAGCCAACTGCGTAAGTTGATGAACGCTTGAAATGATTTCGATTTTATTTGTCACATTTTGCCAGTTATTCCACAACTGCACGGCAAAAAGACCACCTTCAAGAGCCATCTCGATTTTGTGGAGCAAAACGCTCTGCTCGATGACTGGGTTGGCTATTAGATAAATATTTTTTTTCATTTCCAACCACGTTTAAATGCTTCAAAAAATGCCGCCCAATAAGGGTCAGTTTCGTAGTAAGGCATTGGTTTTACTTCATCATTTTCGATGATTCGATGCCCAGCCGATGTTTCAGTGAAGCTACCAATTACATGGGCTTCAATAGCGTTTTCTTGTAAAGTATTGATTACCAAGTCTTCGTATTGATTTTTAACCGAAAGTATCATCGAACCAGCCCCAATACAATAATGAGGGTCGAGAGAAAATAACTCACAAACAGCATTTAACGTAGGCGAAACATTGAGTTTATCTACTTCTATTTCGAGGCCTAAACCGCTCGCAACTGCCATTTCGAAGGCAGCACCCAAAACACCTCCTTCCGTGACATCGTGCATGGCATTCACGACATTTTCTTGTGTATTTAATTGATTGACAATCGAGGCTTCTTTCAAAACAGAGGTTTCGTAAAATAATTCGGCTGTCTTTTGAGCTGTTTCTGTACCTAATTTCTGACGAATAGTTTCGGGAAAAGACATAGCCAAAATAGCCACCGATGACATCGCACATTGCTTGGTCATGATGATTGAATCTCCGACTTCGGCATTATTTGAGGTGAGTAATTGTTTTTTTGGAGCAACCGTTATCATAGTTCCCCCGCCCGAAATTGTCGAATTTTGTCCTTCAATACTGCCCGTGTGTCCACCTGTGATTGCTACGCCTATTTGCTTACAGAAGCTATCAATGTGTTGCCAATATTCTCTAAACTGAGCATCGCTGATACTCGTCGGTAAATTCAGCACCGTTTGTAGATACATGGGAGCAAAACTGGTAGTGGCAATATCGTTGGCCATCAGATGCACCGAGAGCCACGCCGACTCCTGCAAACCTAAAGTCGGAACCAGACTCAGCGGGTCGGAAGTAAGAGCCATAGCCATGTTGTTGGGTAGCTCAATGAGTGCCACATCAACGCCAAAATTGGGGCCAACCAATACTTCTTTTCGACTAAAACCGCTATTTGGCAGAATCACTCTTTTGAAATATTCTTCGTTGATTTTTCCTACTTTTTCCATTAGTCCACATCGTTGAAGCGTACGAATAAACCAAAGAAATCGCCGTAGGGTACGTGCCACTCTTGCACAGGAAACCATTCGGGTAAGCCCGTTGCTTGCCACTCAATGGTATAGCTTCGCCCTTCGAGTGCCTCATGGATTTTCTTAGTGAGCATATCGGGCGTATAAAAAGTAGCGGTTACATAAAACGGATTTTTGCCAAAGGCTTCTTGCACTCTTCGTCGGACTACTTTTGGCGAATTCCGATTCATCATGCCAAAGGCAATGCCGTATTTTCCTACTCGGGCAGCTTCTCGAATTACCTGCACGGGGTCTCGATAATATTCAAAAGTCGTGATAAACGCAAGGGCATCGAAAGTATGGTCTTTGAAAGGCATAAAATGAGAATCGGCCCAAACTAAGTTTCCGCCAAAAAGATGCACCGCTTGCCCCAACATAAAAGGCGAAATATCTCCACCCGAAGCATCAATGCCAATATCTTTCCACCAGCGAGTAAAACGGCCCGTTCCGCAGCCAAATTCGAGAAGTGTTTTAATTCTTGGGTCAGATTTTACGAATCTACCCATAATTTTCTTTTGCCATACTTCAGCCCGTTTGTAGCGACCTTCGTACCAAAGCTCGTAGGTATCGGTGTGTTCACGGTTAAAAAACCATTCTTTACGGCCTTGCCAATTTCGGAGTGGCGGCTTTACCAAACTTTTTTCGCTTAGTTCTAATTCTTCCATAGTAGTTTTGATAAAAAAATAAACCTCATTTCTGCACCGAATGCCCGAAATGAGGTTTCAAAACATATATAGATAAAGGCAAAGCCCACAGGCCACTCCTTCCGAATATCTTATTTGGCTCCTACATTCCTACGCTGGTACTAACCAGTTCAGGTTCTCGGGTATCATCTCAGCTTTTTACAGCACCCCGTGCATGAAATATGCTACAAATGTAATGATGAAACAAAAGAAACAAAGTAAATGAAGATTAAATTTTCTTACTTATGCCTATCATTTATTGAGCATCAAACAATTAAACCTTTCGTAACCTAAAAGGTCTAATTTTTGTATAAAAATCCTCAAAGAAAATCTATGAAAAAAATCCTCCTATCACTTGTTTGCTTCTCATGTACGATTTTAAGTTGCGAAAGACTTAGAGATAAAATCGCACTCATCAAAGAATTTCGAGTCAATGGTACAATGACAGTTGATGGGCTGAGCCGCACTTATCTACTCAACCTTCCACCCAATTATAATGAAGCAACTGATTTTGCATTGGTAATTGGCCTACATGGCGGAGCTGGCAGTGCCACTCAAATGGAGAAAAACTATTTTTTGACCGAAAAGGCTAATAAAGAAAACTTTGCCATAGTTTATGCCGAAGGCGTGCAAAGTGACGGGATACTAAGAGCCAGAACTTGGAATGCAGGCTCTTGCTGCGATTATGCCGTAGAAAAAAACATTGATGATGTAAAATTTATCAGTCTAATGATTGATGAACTTTTGAAGAATTATCCGAAACTTAATCGTAAGAAAGTTTACGTAACAGGCATGTCGAACGGAGCGATGATGTCTTATCGTTTGGCTTGCGAATTATCGAATAAAATCGCCGCCATTGCTCCAGTAGCTGGCTCAATGGTCACTACACAATCGTGTGTTTCGTCAAGACCAGTTCCAGTTTTGCACATTCATTCTGTTTTAGACACTAAAGTGCCTTATAATGGTGGTAGAAGCACTTTTGGCTTCACAATTCCACCAGTTGAACAGGGAATTAATGCTTGGTTGAAAAATAATTCTTGTAATACTACGGCCAAAACAGTTCAAAATTTCGAGAAATACAGCATTACAAAGTGGGCAAACTGCACCAATAGTTCAGTAGAAATCTATTTGACTAAAGACGGTGGACATTCGTGGCCAAGTGGCGAAAAAGCAAGAGCAGATGCAGATGAAATCTCGACAGCCATCAATGCCAATGATCTAATTTGGGATTTTTTCAAGAAATATCAATTACCTTGATATTTCTTGAAAAAAGAAAAACCTGCAAAAATCGCTTGTAGGTTTTTCTCGTCAAGTATTTTATCACTCCGAAAAATGCAACATCCAATTAATGCCGTATTTGTCGGTAATACTTCCGTAATAAGCTCCAAAAAACATGTCTTCGAGTGGCATCGTGATGTTTCCTCCTTCAGAAAGAGCATCAAATAATCGCTTGGTTTCTTCTCTCGATTCTGGTTCAAGATTGATGTGCATATTATCGCCACGTTTGAGAAAAAAGCCCATGCTTTCGGGTGCGTCGGTTGCCATCAGAATATGTCCGCCTAAAATCGGTAATTCAATGTGCAAAATCATTTTTTTTACTTCGTCCGAAAGCGGTGGTTGACCTTCCATCGCTGGAATATCTCCAAAACGTTGGAATTTTCCACCATTAAATTCAGTTCCGAAAACAGATTTATAAAACAGAAAGGCTTCTTCAGTATTTCCCGCAAAATTCAGGTATGTGCTTGTACGTGCCTTCTTGGTAGTTTTTAATTCTTTTCTGATTGTCAATGCGGCATTTACGTAGCGTTCGAGTTGGTCGAAAGTAGCATTGAAACCTTCGGTAACATTTGGCTGCATTTCGATAAAAGTACTGGTTTCCAGCTCGCTCGGATTTACAGGATACCCCTTCAAAATAAGCGTAGTTTGCCCATTTAGCTCGCTCAAAGTCACTCGATTAAAAATCTCCAAAGGCCAGTTAGGGGCAAATTCGGCTTTGGTTAAATTGCCATTTTCATCAGAAAAGGCATTCGTAAACTCAATCAAATCGGGTTCTACAATATTTCCATAAACAAACTTTCCCCAAAGTGTTTGTTCGGCCGAATATTCCATTTTATAATGAAATATTCCTTGCGGGCGAAAGTCAAAACTTACGACCGTCATTTTGGCGATGCTTGGTCCCCACCATTGGCCCATTGCTTCGGGCGTGGCAAATGCCTGAAAAACCAATGATTTTGGAGCATTGAATTTTCGGATAATCGTTAAGGTAGCTTTTTCATTTTTCTGTGTTTCCATATTTCATCAATTATTTTTTTGTCCTACTTTTTTTGTTGAATTTTCTCCAAATATTTCTCCAAAGCATCAAACCTCTCTTCCCAATATTTACTGTATTGCTCCACCCAAGTGGCTACTTCGCTGAGTTTTTCAAACTTGGCTTCGCAGATTCTTTCTCGGCCTTGCTTTCTGATTACAATTAATTCACATTCTTCTAAAATCTTTACGTGTAATGAAACCGCCTGTCGGCTCATGCTGAAATTATCGGCTAAAGCATTGACATTGAGTGGTTTGTCGACCAACATATCAATAATTTGTCGCCTTGTGGGGTCGGCTATTGCTTGAAAAACATCTCTTCTGGCTTCCATAATATGCAAGTATTTGATTGCAAATATATACGCAAGCATTTACTTGCACAAATATTTTTTGATTTTATTTTTGAGAAAGATTAGAAGGCTTGAAAGAATGATTGATTGAAGTCTTACAATAAAACCTTATCTTGCTTGCTCTTTTCAACCTCAATTAAAATTATGAAACGCTTAAAAAAACTTAGTAGCTTCGGTGTGATTCTCGTACTGCTTTCTTCTTCTTGTGGATTTGCACAAAGTTTCAAATACTACGAAGCACCCGATAAAATCCGAGTTGCTTACACTGATACAGGTTCGGGAAAAGCTATCGTTTTGCTACACGGATTTATCAATACTGGAGCCAATTGGCGAAAAACGGCTTTGTATAAAGATTTAGTAAAAAATGGTTATCGGGTAATTGTGCCTGACTTACGAGGGAACGGGCGTTCGGATAAACCACATGAAGATAAATTCTATGCAAACGACATCGAAACTGCTGATGTTTCAGGTATTGTTTCTGACCTAAAAATCAAGACTTATGCGGTTGTGGGATATTCTCGTGGAGCAATTGTGGCGGCTAAATTACTGACGAAAGACAAGCGTATTTCGTCAGTAGTTTTGGGCGGAATGGGTCAACATTTTACGAACTCTAATTGGGATAGAAGGCTGATGTTTGCTGAAGCCTTTAGCGGAAAAGCACACCTCCACCCAATTGCCCAAGGTGCGGTAAAATACGCTAAATCTATCAATGCCGATACTTTGGCTTTGGGTTATTTGCAAAAATACCAGCCTGTAACTACGCCTGCTGAACTGATGAAATTCAAGAAACCAGTACTGATTATTGCCGGAAACGAAGATAAAGACAATGGCGACCCCGAAGTTTTGCAGACCTATTTTAAGAATGCTACATTGAAAATTGTAAAAGGAAATCATAATGGCACTTACAATACCGAAGAGTTTTCGGAGGGAGTGAGGACTTTTTTGAAGTAAAAATATTTGTTACTGACATAGAGTTGTCAGTGAGTTTGTTTTTCTTTGTAGAAAATCAATTATCTCATGAAAGTACATACGACCAACTACGAAACTGCCTTCATTGCCATAGCAGACGACTGCCCAGTCAGTATGGGCGAAGTGCCCCCAATAAAAGGTGATAAGAAATCAATAGCAAATATACAATTTGAGATTTTGAAGAAAAACCCCTATAAATACACTTCAGACGATGTGCTATTTCAGGTTTTTGCCGAAAAAAACGATTTGACCGAAGCTGAGTTAGCCGAAGCCCGTGCCGCTTATTTTTCTAAGGGACAAGCCTGCCTTCGAGCATCGCCACTTACGAAGCGTTATGGTTGGGGCGTACACCACAACGAAGAAGGCAAAATTGCCATTTATGGCTGTGAAAGCCCTGAATATGAACAGTTTATGAACGAAGAATCTATAAAAGTCTATAAAGCTATGCGATCGAGTAAATAAGGAAATCCTACCAAAATCTAATTTGGTAGGATTTCCTTATTTATTAAAAGGCACTTCATTCACCCAATGAAAACCACGTGTAGTAAGCAAAAAGTTTCTGGGCTTCATTTTCTTCATTGCTACTCGTATAGAATCGTTTTTGATTTTTCCTTTCAAAAAAAATGTTTCGGCACTGGTCTGTACATAACTAAATGTATATCGAGCAGTATCAGTTATGGGTGCAGCATAATCTCCCATTCTGATTATATGTTTGGTTGAGTCAAGCTCAAAATTGACTCGTTTACGCAGTCCATCTTCATTAGTTACATAAATCATATCTGTGGCTCCTCGGCGGTCAATAAATACTTCTTGCAAACGCAAAGTATCAGTTTCTGAAACTATGTTATTTCGTTCAAATTTTTCTACTTTATAAGGCCCATAAATAGCCGATTTCGGTGCAGAAATAGGTGCGGAATCTTGCCAATTACTATAAAATTGAGCAACGAAAGTAATTCCAATAAATAATACTTTTAGTACGATTCTGCCTATGCGAAACCATTTTTTATCTGCAAAGACTTTTATTTCTTGGGTAGCTTGTGTTGGTTCATTCAATACAAAAAATTGCCAAAGGCGTTTGGCATCAGCTGAAAGCAAATAGATACCTATGAGCATCAACCAAAACGAGAATATTTTGACGGGTACATCAAAAAATAAATTCATCATAAACACATTGAGCATCACACCCGCACTCAGCAATGCACCCAGTGTGGTGGTTCGACGAAAAAGAAGTAACAAACCTGAAACAACTTCCATAAGTCCGCCAAATAACTGATACCCCTTCGAATAAGCCATGAATGTCCATAAAAGCCCCATCGGACTCATTTCGCCGAGGCGTTCGTAGAGGCGATAAGTGGTAATCGTACCAAATTGTAGTGGAAATACTTTTACCAAACCATACGAAAGCATGGTTGCTGCCAAATAATAACGCAGGTAGATTCTGAGCCAATAAGCCAATTTTTCGTGATTGACACGGCTGCGAGCGGCTATCAGCCAAACGATACTCCCGAGCGATGCAATAATGAGAATAGCAAGCTCTTGGAGCCAATTCCAAGTGGTATCGCCACTGCCATTCGGGCGAACAGTTATTTCATCTAAGTCTAAAAATATATTACCTAAAAGGTTGATGATTGGCGTCCAAAACTTTTCAATTAGATTATAGACTGGCTCTCCGATAAAATCTAAAGGAAAAGGGAAGGTATTTAGACCAAAGAATAAAAAGCAAAAATAGAAAATCAGCTTATGAGCAACTGACCATTGAGCCTTATTTGCCATTGAATTATAGATTTAGGATAAAAATGCAGAATCAGAAAACGTTGAAAATATACAAATTTTCTATTTCTTTTTCATTATTGGTTCGTGTAAAATAGCTAAAAAAGAAAAAGCTGCACTCAATCGTTGCAGCTATTTACCATTTACTAACCTAAACACTATTTATAAACCTATTAATCCTTTTATCGAAAGTGATAAACTCACTTGCGTATTAGATTTTACTGCAATGCTATTAAGGGCAATATTGCTATTCAGATTCAAGAATGTACTGAAATCAATGATTGTCCCTGCGGTACTTTTGTTAGAAGCAAAATGTAGCTCATAGTCACCTTCTTCCAAAAATGCTGCCTTAAAATTACCAGAACCATCAACTTTAGCACTCGTTACGGCATTCTTAAAAGTTACTCCACTTTCGCCTTGTCCTTTTACTTCAGTGCTTTGATTAAAAGTGCCTTTTTTATAAACATATACCACAACTTGCCCGTTTGTAGAGGCATTATAATTATCTATTTTACCCACAATTTCTCCCGTAGTGTTTTTATTGACAAGTCGGATAGAAGATTGTAATTCACCATAGGTTACAAAAGCGTAGCTTTTTTTACTATTAGCGTTCATTTCTTTGATGGCTTTACGCAAATCAAAGTCAATCATTAAATCAGTTACGCCATTTTGTGTAATATCAAATTTCTTAGCAGTAATTTCTATTTCTTGGCGAGCATTTCCCGAAACTGCCAAGGCTTCCTTCGAACCATCGGTTTTCTGAACATAACAACCTGGGGCATTTCCACTGGCGTCTTTGGCATAATCAAGCACTAAAGTCAATTTACTAAATGAGCCTACCTGAAATTTCCCATCACCAAGGCTTAAAGAGTTACCATTTTGAAGTTGTAATAAATTTACGGTCTTTGGCCCTTTGAAGGCATCATAGACTTTTCCATCAAACCTAACTTCAGTAATGGTCACAAAGGCAGCACTTACATTACTATCATCAATTGGGGCATCTGTTATGCTTAATCGCACATCTCCTTTCGGAGCATTGGGGTCTTGTTGGGACACTGGCGTTACAGACTCATTTTGTTTTTCGCAAGCTACTTGCATCAAAAAAGCACTAACCATTACAATGGCTAATTTTAGAGTTTTCATGGCTTTTTAAATTTAAAATCTACTTTTTGGATTACTGAAATAATTTGCAAAAAAAATATTCCACTCTTGTTTTCCTCAAAAAATCAGTATAGTGGGAAATAAATTCCACATTTTCTACGGAAATTTTTACCCATCTAATTAATCCAATTAAATGGCATATTGTTTTTGTGCGAAATCGTATCACTAAATCAATTACCCAAAATGAAAAAAATAATAGTAAGTACTTTTCTAATTATTATTTCGCTAACAACTGCCCAAGCTCAATATAAATTGGGTATCGGAGCAAGGCTTAACTATGGTTACGGCCTTAGTGTAAAGTATAAAATGAATAACAAGGAAGCTGTAGAGGGAATTTTGTATTCGAGATGGCAGGGCGTAAATCTAACAGGACTTTATGAAATCCACAAAGCGGCGTTTCAAACACCGAATTGGCGTTGGTACTATGGCGTTGGTGGACACGTAGGGTTCTGGCGAAATGGTGGTCGATACGGCAATCCGTGGTTTGATAATAACGATAATCACACGGTTATTGGTGCAGATGGAATTTTAGGACTTGAATATACTTTCCGAGAGATTCCGCTCAATTTAAGTTTGGACTGGAAACCCGCCATTAATCTTATTGGCTATCAAGGAGTTTGGCTCGATGACGTAGCCGTAACGGCTCGTATCGCCATTAAGTAAGCCTCCAGGTTTTCAACCGTTGATCATCCATAAATTTATATTTATTAAATGATTCTTAAATTTTATTAACCATGAAAAACTATTTTATAATCGGTTTAATGCTATTGCTCAGTTCTTGCGATAGGGTTGATGTTGTACCACTTTTCAATAAAAACTATTCAATTCAAGGTGAAGAAGAAATTGATATTGAATATGAGGTCAGAAAAAATGAAAAATACGGTGATAACGAACTCCAAAATTACGATATTTATTTACCAAAAAATCAGCCCGATAAAGTACCAGTAGTTGTACTGCTTCACGGCGGTGGCTGGAGCGAGGGTGATAAAGGATTTATCAATCCAATTGTAGAAACACTCCGCCAAAAACGCACTAAATGTGCCATTGTCAATACCAACTATAGACTTACATTTCAACAAGGAATTACCTACCGTGAACAATTAGCCGATATTGATTCCTTGCTCAAAAAGTTACAAAAAGACGCTAAATCACTGAATATTGCACCTAAATTTTTCCTTTTGGGCATTAGTGCAGGCGGACACTTGGCGATGCTATATTCTTATACTTCTGATGATAAGAATTTGGTAGAAGTAGTAGGTGGAATAGCCAGCCCTGCTGACTTGACTTCTGAACAAATCAGACAAGGAAGAATGAATAGTGATATTATAAAGCTCGTCGGAAAACCATTTAGCAATGAAACAATTGGTGAATATCGCTCGGCAAGTCCATTATTTCAGATGAAAAAGACCTCACCAGCTACAATTTTATTTTATGGTGGAAGTGATACAATTGTGCCACCTGAGCAAGGCGAAAAAATGCAGAAAAAATTAGAAGAATTAGGCGATAAACACAAATATTATTTTTATCCAGAATTGTATCACGAATGGGGCAAACTTCCCGAAACGCTTGATATCATGCTTGAGTTTGCCGATAAGCATCTCTAAAAATATTCATTACTACACATCCACGACTAAATGCCTGGGGGGAGACATCTCCCCTTTTTTATTTAACTTTCATCACGCTCGCTTTTTCCTTAAACTCGGTCGGTGAAAGGTTTTTCTTTTTCTTGAAGATTCGGCAGAAATACGAAAAACTATTGAAACCGCTTGCCATATAGGCTTCTTTTACGCTCACTTTGGGGTTTCGGAGCATACTTTCGGCTACTTTTAGGCGTTCTTCAATGATAAAATCATTGGGCGATGAACCAAGTTCGTGCTTGAAAGTTCTATAAAAATTCGACTCACTCATATAAGCCTTCTCACTCAAGAGTTCTACCGATAAATCTTCGGTGATATTATCTTGTATATACTTGATAATGAACGAAATACGATCATTATTTGAGTAGTGTTGGGCTTTTTTCAGATAAATACTTTTCGACTCGGTTTGCAGGATTCTGATAATCAATTCTTGAATCAGTAAATCGGCAAAAATATCTTTTGAAGGGTGTTTTTCGGTAAAAATAAAGATAAGGCGTTGGAGAATCTGATTAATGGCTACCTCATTCGTGAAATGATAGTTGTAGTCGGTCATGCTCCATTCTTTGCCGTTTTGTTTAGTACCTCGATTATTCAATAACTCTACTGTTTCACGCAACTTCCCTTCCGAAAAAGCCAAAGCCAAGCATTGCGTCGGATTGTGTTCTGTAGCTTCAGGAAAATCAATGCACATCAGTTCGTTTGAAGGTAAAATTACTGATTCGCCTGGCAAAAACCCAAACGAATGGGTATTTTCTAAGTGCATCACTTTCTTACCTTTTATCATACTTGCCAAAACAGGTTCGCTGAATCGAAGTAAAACCTGCGATGCCTGTTGGTGCGTCTCGAAAATATTCAGTTCGGCATTATTGAGCGTATGAATAGTTCGATTTTCGACCAAACTTACCAGCTTACGGCTTTCGTAATGAGATGTATTTAGATTAATCATGTTATCCGTTTTTTACTGGTGATACATGTATTCAATAATTATGGTGTTTTACTTTCTACCAATATTAAATCCCTACGGGATGCTTTTCTCTGATAGTATTTACGCTAAACAAACCTAACTAATATTATTATTTCCACAAAAAATATAACTATATAAATTAACTAATCGACCATAAAATGATAGGATTGTACAACTGAATATAGAATAGTGCTATCAGTTGACTGAAAAGTGGTATATGACGGCAGAAAAATGACATTAAATATCACTATTGTAAGATTTATTTGCACTATAATTTTCACCTTTAATACTATAAACAATGTCAGCAGTAACAACACAAAAAAGTAATTTGGTAGAAAAACCAAGCTTTAAGACTCATTATGATAATTTTATTGGTGGTAAATGGGTTGCTCCCGTAAAAAGTGAATACTTTGAGGTAACATCGCCAGTCGATGGAAAAGTATTTACGCAAGTAGCCCGCTCGACTGAAGAAGATATTAATTTGGCACTGGATGCCGCTTGGGCAGCCGCTCCAAGTTGGGGTTCATCATCGGCTACTACTCGTAGCAATGTTTTATTGAAAGTTGCTGATCGCCTTGAGCAAAACCTCAGCCTTTTGGCTCGTGTTGAAACTTGGGATAACGGCAAGGCAATCCGTGAAACAATGGCGGCCGATTTACCTTTGGCGATTGACCATTTCCGTTATTTTGCGGGCGTGATTCGTGCCGAAGAAGGCTCTGCTTCTGAGCTAAACGCCAACACACTTTCGTTGATTATTCACGAACCACTGGGCGTAGTTGGACAAATCATTCCTTGGAATTTCCCAATTTTGATGGCTGCTTGGAAAATTGCTCCAGCGTTAGCGGCAGGTAACTGTATCGTATTGAAACCAGCCGAACAAACACCCGTTGGTATCATGGTTTTGGCCGAATTGATTCAAGATTTATTGCCTGCGGGTGTGCTGAATATCGTGAATGGATTTGGTATTGAAGCGGGTAAGCCTTTGGCATCGAGTCCACGTATTAATAAAATTGCTTTTACGGGCGAAACCACTACTGGTCAGCTAATTATGCAATATGCTTCTAAAAATATCATTCCAGTAACGTTGGAGTTAGGTGGAAAATCACCAAATATTTTCTTTAAAAGCATCATGGAAGCTGATGATGAATTTTTCGACAAAGCCCTTGAAGGTGCTACAATGTTTGCTCTGAATCAGGGAGAAGTTTGTACGTGTCCGTCAAGAATTTTGGTAGAAGAATCAATCTACGATGCCTTCATTGAGCGTGTTGTGGAGCGTGTAAATGCCATCAAACTCGGCCACCCACTCGACCCCGAAACAATGATGGGAGCTCAAGCATCAAACGACCAATACGAGAAAATCTTGAATTATATAGAAATCGGAAAGGAAGAAGGTGCTGAGGTGTTGACAGGTGGTGCCGCAGCCTATAACGAAGGTTTAGAGGGCGGATATTATATCAAACCAACTATTTTCAAGGGAAATAACAAGATGAGAATTTTCCAAGAAGAAATCTTCGGACCAGTGGTTTGTGTGACAACTTTCAAAGATGAAGCAGAGGCCATTGCGATTGCCAACGATACACTTTATGGCTTAGGTGCAGGCGTATGGACACGTGATATGCACCAAGCATATACGGTAGCAAGAGCCGTGCAAGCAGGTAGAGTTTGGGTAAATTGCTACCATGATTATCCAGCACACGCTCCGTTTGGTGGCTACAAAAAATCGGGTATTGGTCGTGAAAACCACAAAATGATGTTGGGTCACTACCGTCAGACGAAAAATATGTTGATTTCTTACGACAAAAATAAACTCGGATTTTTCTGATAATACATAGGTCTAAGGCAAAAATAATAGTAGAGAGAGTCAGTTTTGGCTCTCTCATACTTTTTATATTCAAATCTAAATTTAGAAAAATATGACTATCGAACGAGTGGCTGTAACGCCCGAAGCTACCGAAATTATTGATAAACTGAGAGACCGAAACGGCCCATTATTCTTTCATCAAAGCGGTGGATGCTGCGATGGCTCATCACCGATGTGCTTTCAAGTCGGTGAATTGATGCTTAATGAAAACGATGTGAAACTCGGTACGATTCACGATTGTGATTTTTATATGTCGAGAGACCAATTTGAATATTGGAAACACACGCACCTCACGCTTGATGTTGTCAAAGGCAGAGGAGCAAGTTTTTCGCTCGAAATTCCGCTCGGTGTGCGTTTTGTAATAAAATCAAGGCTTTTTAGTGAAGAAGAGTCCGAGGCCTTGGGGGAGATTTAGATGTCCTCCCGAAAAATTAAATTTTCGGGAGGCTTTTAGTTAATCCTTATTACTTGCCACCACAGTTTTGTCAAGCATTTTGGTGGTTTTTACTAACTTTATAAACTCAGCACGGTAGCCTTCTTCGTCAGAACCTTTGGCGTTTTTGGCCAAATCAATCACTTGCTCATAATTGGCCATTCCTTTAAACTCTGATTGGCGTAAAATTAGTCCAAACTCGGCCACAGCAACGGCAAATCTAAAGTTTTCGGAGGTCTTATCGAATGATGTTTGCTGGTCGGTAATTACTTTTTCCATCAATTTACTTTTGTTTTCATCGGGCGATTTATAACGTAATTTGACAGTAAGCACTTCGTTGGATTTAGCAGCGGCAGAAAGGCCGTTTTCGGTTTGGTATTTTAGTTCGTCAATATTTTTCAAGTACGCACTTTCTACGCCAACTGGCACGATTTCGTACAAAGCCGTGACCGTATGCCCCGAACCCATTTCGCCCGCATCTTTTTTGTCATCATTGAAGTCTTCATTACGAAGCATTCGGTTTTCGTAACCAATTAAACGATAGGCTTTTACAAATTTTGGGTTAAACTCCAATTGCAGTTTCACATCTTTAGCCACCGTAAACATCGTTCCGCCAAATTCATGCACAAAAACCTTTTGGGCTTCTTGCAGATTATCAATGTATGCGTAATTTCCGTTGCCTTTATCGGCCAAAGTTTCCATTTTATTATCCTTATAATTTCCCATTCCGAAGCCCAAAACACTCAAAAATACGCCGCTATTTCGTTTTTCTTCAATCAGAGCTTTCAATTCTGCTTCGCTCGAAACACCCACATTGAAATCGCCATCACTTGCCAAAATCACTCGATTATTTCCACCTTTTATCAAATTTTCAGTGGCAATTTTATAGGCCAGTTTAATACCTTCACCACCTGCAGTTGAACCTCCCGCTTGCAGATTTTCGAGTGCATCTTTGATTTTACCTTTGTCAAAAGTCGGCGAAAGCACCAAACCCGCTGCACCCGCATAGACCACGATTGAAACTTTATCTTGCGGACGAAGTTGGTCGGTCAATAAATAAAGTGCTTGCTTGACCAAAGGGAGTTTTTCGGGCGAACCCATCGAGCCAGATACATCAATCAAGAAAACGAGATTAGATGCAGGCAAACTTTCGGTCGAAATCTTTTGGGCTTGAATGCCAATTTGCAATAATTTCAAACCTTTGTTCCACGGCGAATCAGAAAGTTCGGTGTTTATCGTAACAGGTTCATTTTTAACAGGTTGCGGATAATCATAATCGAAATAATTTACCATTTCTTCGATTCGGATGGCATCTTTTGGTGGCATCGTGCCTGCATTCAGCATCCGACGCACATTGCTATACCCTGCTCTATCCACATCAATCGAAAAAGTGGTGAGTGGACTGCTTTTTGCTTCTTGAAAGATATTTTCTACTAATGAATTATACTCTTCGGTATTGAAATCTTCTTTGGGTTTATCAGCCGAATAACGTTTTTTTCGCTCACGATACGTGCCACTTTGTTGAACTTGCAAACCTGCAACTCGCCCTTGTAGCATTTGGCTGGCTGATGGTATAAAATTACTTTTCATCTCTACAACTGCCCCAGTAACTTCTCGACGTTTTTGAACACCGTATCCCACCACTACAACTTCACTTAACATTTGTGCATCGTTTTCGAGTTTCACCGTTATTACACTATCTTGTCCAACTTTAATCTCTTGTGTTTTATAGCCAATATAAGTAAAAATCAGTTTTTCACTACCTGTTGGCATCGTAAGCTGAAAATCGCCATTGACATCGGTTTGTGTACCGATACTCGTACCTTTTACATTCACCATTACTCCTGGCAAGGCTGAGCCATCGCTGGCAGAAAGCACCTTTCCTTTGATTGTTCGCTGCGTAGTAAATGCAAAAATGCCAAATACCAACGCAATAAGTACCCAAATTTTCGTTTTCATAATTGTATAAGTTTTGATTTTATACTATTGATGCACGACTCTGATTTTTTCCATAATTTTTTTGAGTTTTTTTAGAAAAAAATTGCGATGTGCTGATTTAAGACTAATTTTAGGGAAGGCATTTTTAAATCAACAAGCATAAAACACTGATAAACAAACACTTAACTCTCATTCCATAAAACGCTCATACACCACGAATAATGTTTTTCAAGCGATTCAGTAAACCTAAGCCCACTACCGATGCCGAATATTTGGCAGCGTATCAGGCTACGGGAAACCTTGAATTGCTCGGAGAATTGTATGAACGCTACATGGAAATAGTGTTTGCAGTTTGCTTTAAATATTTGCGAGATGAAGATGAAAGCAAAGATGCAGTAATGCAGATTTTTGAGGAGTTGGTCATAAAATTACGCAGCCATTCGGTCGAGAATTTTAGGAGTTGGCTGCACAGTGTGGCACGGAATTATTGTCTGATGCACCTCCGCAGTAATCGCCTGCAAACCGAGGGTGTTGATTTTTTTGAAGATGGTTCTGTGGAAAATGAGCCTTTTGAGCATCAATCAGATGACCCTTTTGAACTGGAACAGAATTTATCAAAAATGACCGATTGTCTCGAAACGCTCTCGGACGAACAAAAAACGAGTATCCGATTGTTTTATTTAGAAGAGAAATGTTACAAAGAAATTACCGACCTTACGGGTTATGATTTGAATAAAGTGAAAAGTTATATACAAAATGGCAAGCGGAATCTGAAAATTTGTATTGAAAAAAAGCATGAATAAAGGCAAAAAAAATACTAAACTAACGGCAGAAGAGATAAAAAAATATCTCTCGGGCGAAGCTTCGGCCAAACAAATGCAACAAGTAGAAAAACAGCTACTCAATGATGCGTTTGCGGCCGATGCTGCCGAAGGTTTAGAAAAATTATCGGCTGAAAAAATTGATACTTCAGCTGCGATGAACGACTTGAAAAAACGCCTTGATTCAAGAGTAAAAACGAAGCAAAAGCAGACCAACATTATTCCACTTTGGCAGCGTGCCTCAGTGGCGGCTTCAATCGCTTTGGTGCTTGGAGTTGGACTATATTATATTTTCTACAAAACTGATAATCAAACACTTGCTATAAACAAACCACAAGAAACGCTTTCAAAAACAACAGCCAAAACACCACAACAAGAAGAACAAAAAGAAGTAATTGCCATCAATCAGTCAAGGGCTACCAAAGCTAAAGAAACCTTTTCGGCAAGCCCAGAAAATAGTAATGAGCAAGAAAAATTTGGTCCAATTCCTGATCAAGAATCGCAAGAATTAGTAGGGCAAAGCAATGTAGAAAGCAAAGCCGATGAGGTCTTGAAACCTGCTGCACCAATAAATACAGAAAAAGAAGTTGCCGAACCAAAAGCAGCAAAAACACCAGTAGTTTTGGCAAGTAGAGAAAGAACTTCAACTTTTTCAGGACAGATTCTCGACACTGAAAATCAGCCGATTGCTGGGGCAATTATTAGCCTCAAACATAGCAATAAAGGTGTACAAGCTGATATAAACGGAGTTTTCAGAATCAATGATGTAAATATTGGTGAAACCTTAGAAATCAATGCCATTGGTTATAATTCGCAAGAAGTTGTGGTAAAAAATCAAGATTTAGGAAAAATTAATCTTTCAGAAAATAGCAGTGCATTGGCCGAAGTGATTGTAGCGGATAATCAATCAAAGGCAAAAAAAGCTGAACAAAAAACCATTCTAATCAACGAACCGCCAACGCAAGACCCTATTCCAATAGGTGGCTGGAGCAACTACGATACTTATCTGCGAAACTCACTCAAAAGTACAGGTTCGGTATCGACTCTACAATTTGAAGACCCAATCCGCCTACGTCTCACTGTCGAGCCAGATGGTACACCATCAAACGTGCAAATTGACAATGAACTCGACAAAGAAAATACTCAAAAAGTGGTTGAAGCCATAAAAAAAGGGCCAAAATGGCTTCCCGCCAAACGAAAAGGCAAAAAAGTAAAAAAAGAGGTAAAAAGAGAGTTGAAGCTTAGATAGCTTTTCTAAACGCTTTTCAACCCTTATACTTATTTGGTTGTTGAATAATACTTCATCACAGTCTTAAAAACTTGCTCTCTTATAGGATTTACATTGAAATAATCTTTTGTTGGAGATAATCCAATATTTTGGCGATTAATGAGCAAAACTATTGAAATATTGTCGTCAGGTACTACACAAATGCTTGTACCCGTAAAACCTGTATGACCAAAAGAACCTTCGCTGGCATTTTTCATAAAAGCATTTTGATTATCCATCATCCAACCAAGTCCATTCTTAAAGCCATCTTTTGTCAGAAAAAGCCCAAGTGTTTTCTCCGAAATAAACTGTTTTGAACCAATTTTACCCTTATTCCTTAATACATCTACTAACTTCTGAATATCATCAATCGTCGAAAAAATACCCGCAGCTCCCGAAACACCTTCATTCGCATACCATGTGTTTCCATCATTCACTTCGCCTTTTAGTGTATATTGACGCCATCCATTCCATGAATTTGGGTCAATTTCTTTTATTTTGAAACCTAAACTTGCATCTTCAACCATTCTTTTTTCATAAGGATTACCGTGTGATGTAGCCGCAATTTTCAGTTTCTTACCCGTTTCATTGGGTTTATAAGTAGTATTTTTCATTGATAATGGTCGAAAAATATTTTCTTCCATAAAAACATTCAATGGTTTGCCTGAAATTTTTTCGATGATTTCACCTAAAATAGTAAATCCTAAATCACTATAATGGCGACCTTCTCCAATCGGAAATTTAAGTGGTAATTCTTCGATAAATTTAAAAGTTTCTTGTTTGGTTTTACAGCGATAATACAATGGATACCAGTCGTAGAGCCCCGATGTATGAGTTAATAAGTGCCTAATTGTAATGTCTTTTTTATCGGGCTGATTGAAGCCTTGAATATACTTTCCCACTTTATCCTCAACATTGATTTTGCCAGCATCAACCAAAAGCATTATTGACGTAGTTGTGCCAACAACCTTTGTTAAAGATGCGATATCGTATAAATGATTGATTGAAGTTTTTTCGGGAAACGCCAATTGCTTACCATCAAAATCTTTGATTTGGGCGTAACCATATGCTTTTTTGAGAATAATTTCATTCCCTTTCTTGATTTGAATGACTGCCCCAGGAATTTTTGATTGCTCAATATAAGTCTGAATAATGGTGTTTATTTCTGAAATACAAGATGCTTTATTCTGAGCATTTCCCAATGCAAAGCTTAATACCAATAATAATGTAAGCGTTTTTTTTAACATAACTAAGGCGATTTTGAGTCTTTATTTATAACAACATTAGGGTCAGTAAGCTTTGTTTTGTGATACTGAGCGTTTTGTGAAGAATTGCAATATAATCTAAAATTAAAAAAGATTAAACAAACAAGCCCAAAATTGCTTCTGGAGCTTGAAAAAGTAATAAATACAATGGATTCCCATGACCAACATATGAACCACTGATATAACTTTCGAGGTTAAAAATGTTATATATTACAACATTTTTCTTTATATGATTGTAAATTCAGTCTTGAAAATCCACTTAAACGTTAGAATAAAAAACGAACTTTATGACATTATTTATTTGTGTAGGTTATATTAAAAAAAGCAGCCTTATCTTCAAATATAAGGCTGCTTTTGTATTCAACAACTTCTCGCAGTTTGTTTGAGAGAAGTAAAGCTCTATTTCTTTCTCGGTAATTTTTCGTCACGCATGGCGGCGTTATAGACAAACGAAGCCACGATAGTTGCTGCTTGTTTTAAATCTTCTGGTTGAAGATGGTCATACGAATCCATGTTTGTGTGGTGCGTACGAGTGTTATACTCGATTTCATCTTGAATGAACTGAAAACCTGGGATACCAACACCAACAAATGAAAGGTGGTCAGTTCCGCCAGTATTTCTAATCGTAACTGTTTTTGCTCCTAAATCATTGAAAGGCTCAAACCATTTTGTAAAAATCGGGCGACACGCTTCGTTTCCTTGCAAATAAATTCCTCTGATTTTACCAGTTCCGTTATCAACATTAAAATAAGCAGCTACTTTCTCGCCTTCAGCATTGCTTTTCTTGGCATCTTTCGGGTCTGCTAAATGATTTTTTACATAATTTCTTGAACCAAAAAGCCCTTGTTCTTCACCACTCCAAAGAGCAATTCTGATGGTGCGACGTGGCTGAACACCCAAAGTTTTCAAAATTCTAACGGCCTCCAACATCACCGCTGAACCCGCAGCATTATCAGTTGCACCAGTCGAACTCTGCCACGAATCGAGGTGAGCACCCAACATTACAACTTCTTCTTTCAGTTTTGGGTCAGTGCCTTTAATTTCGGCCAAAACATTATAGCCTTTCAAATCTTCGGTATAGAATTTTGTTTTTACATCTAACTCTAATTTTACTGGAATACCCGCTTTTGTCAATCGGCAAAGCGATAAGTAATCTTCGGCAGCAAGCATAATATCAAGCAAACCTTCGGGGTCAGTGGCTTTGTATGAACCTCCACTCGAAACGAACAAAGTACCATCTTTTCCTCTGGCACTCATGCTCAAAAGAGCCAAAGCACCTTCTTTTTTAGCCATATCTTTAGTTTTTGTAGAAAGCATATTGGTTCTACGCATGGCCTGCATCATTGAGCGAAAAGCCGTATCGGGTGCAGTAGTAGTTGTTGGTGTTGCGGCAGCCATTTTCTCCAATTCTTCGTCGGTATAACGGCTCGCATCTGGCTTGAAAGAAGGCTGAATTTTATCGTTTTTATAAAGCAAAATCACTTTGTCTTTTAGTTTTCCACGATAATTTTCAAGGCCGAGCGTATCGGTTTCATCAATTAATAAAATCTCGGCAGATTTTAATTTTCCTTTCGTGCCGGCCGTCCAAGTTTTTGGGTAGGCAATCAAAGGGCGGTAATACGGAGCGGTCATGGCTACATAGCTTTTTGTAAGTTCCCAACCTTTACCAAAATCGCCCCATGCTTCGAGCTTGGCATCTTCTAAGCCCCATTCTGATAGTTTTCCTTTAGCATAATTGGCAGCTTTCATATAGCCTGGTGAACCTTGCAAACGTGGGCCGTTTACATCGGTCAGATGAAAGGCAATATCCATTACTTTTGAATTTTGAAGCCCTTCTTGACGAATTTTCTTGGTTGTTTCTAAATCAACTTTTTCTTCTTGAGCATTGGAAACGCCCAACGAAAACATACTGAGAGCAACAATAGGTAGGAGTTTTTTCATACAATATAGATGTGTTTAGTTTGTTGAAGGCTAAAGATATACGTAATAATTGGGGTGGACAAAATTTTGAGATTAATACGGTCGATAAAGCGATTAATTGAGGTTTAAAATTGATTTCGACGAGATATTTTCTTTAATTTTGGTGATGAAATCTAACAAATAATATGACCATACAGCAGGAATTTACCCAAAAATGCGTGAGTATTCTCCAAAAAGACGAATCAGTAATTGGCTTAGCCGTAGCGGGTTCGTGGCTTACGAATGAAATGGATGAGTTTTCAGACCTTGATTTGGTACTGGTAACGAAGCAAAAAATCTCACACGATAAATCGTTGATGATTACTTATGCTCAGAAATTGGGTAATTTTCTATCGGGTTTTACAGGCGAACACGTAGGCGAACCACGAGTATTGATTTGTCTTTACGATAATCCTTTACTCCACGTCGATATTAAGTTTTTGACCATCGAAGAGTTTGCCCATCGCATCGAAAACCCAGTTGTTTTACTCGATACCGACGGACAATTACAGAAAATCATTGAGCAGACAACTTACCAATTTCCTTATCCCGACTATCAATGGCTCGAAGACCGTTTTTGGATTTGGGTACATTATGCTCTCCTAAAAATTGGGCGAGGAGAATACACCGAAGCTTTTGACTTTATGGGTTTTGTACGAATGGTTGTTTTGGGGCCGTTATTGCACATCAAAAATGGAAATCTGCCAAGAGGTGTTCGTAAAGTGGAAACGCAATTATTGGCCGAAGATTTTGAGGCACTCCGAAATACGATTCCTGTATATAATCGTGAATCACTCTTGGAAAGTTTAGCCAATGCCGTTGAGCTTTATCGGAGTTTGCGGGCCGAACTTTACGCTGATTCTATTAAATTACAACTATCAACCGAAATGAAAGTGATGGAATATTTTGAAAAAATCAGGTAGCTTATCGAAGTTTAAGACCTAAAATTATCTTTAAAAGTTTATTCTTCTTAACATTACAAAAAATCTATTCTAAAAACTTTAAAGAATGAAAAAACGCTTTTCGATTTTAACTCTAACCTATTTATTAATGGCCTGTGCACCTTCAAACAATCAAAAGCAAGACACATTAACCGTTGAAAAAGTTAGTTCACCAATGGTAGGAAATGATGCCGACGAACACGGCTGCAAGGCATCGGCTGGGTATCAGTGGTCGGTTTTACGGAATGAGTGCATCCGAATTTTTGAAGCGGGTGTACGATTAGACCCCGTAGCAAAAGACCTCGAACAATCATTATCGGCTTTTGTGGTCATTAAAACTGACAGCAGCGACCAAGAAATAGAGCTTTTTGTACCTTACGATGAACAAACGATTATCGTAAAAAAAGAATCTGATGATAAGTGGAAAAATGATAAATATGTATTGACCAAAGCAAAAGATACTTATAGCATAGAGGATGCCACTAAGAAATTGCTTTACAAAGGAACTATAGAAAAGTAAAATACATAAATGACTATTAGAAAAGCTACTGTTGCTGATAATCAAGCAATTACTCAACTATTTTATGAAACCATAACAAGCGTTAATGTGAGAGATTATGATGCCCAACAGATTGTAACTTGGGCATCAAGTGCGGAAAATAAAGGTTTTTGGCAAGAACAAATTGAAAAACAGTATTTTATCATTGCTGAAAACGATGAATACTTATTGGGATTTGCTTCTTTAACAGTCGACGGCTATTTGGATTTTATGTACGTTCACAAAAACCACCAAAAGCAAGGTATTGCCAGTGCTTTACTGGGAAACATTTTAACCGAAGCCAATCGCTTAAACCTCACTAAAATCTGGACAGACGCCAGCATTACGGCAAGACCTTTTTTCTTGAATAAAGGCTTTATTATCGAAAAAATTTATACTAAAATTAGTAAAGAGGTTGCGTTTGAGAATGCTATTATGGGGTTGAAGTTTTGAGTTTTTTAACTACGGAAATTTTTTATAAATATCTTTTCGATGGTCAAATGTTACAAAATAAAGCATCTTTTCATCTTCTTCCCATTTAATACCTATTCTGTGATTTCCTACTCGAATACGAAAATATGAAGTATATCCTTTCAGTTTCTTTATGTTACGAATTTTGGTTAAACTTTCAGACTGTTCTGCATCTAAAATGGCATCATAGATGGCATTTTTCACATCTTCATCTTTGAGTTTCTGCAAAGCTTTCAAGAAAGAGTTCTTAAATCCAACTTTCATAGTTTACCCAAAGCTTTCAAAATATCTTCTCTATTTACTGTCTCAGTTTTCATTCCAACGTCAATTCTTGCTGCCAAAAGGTGGTCTTCCCATTGCTGAGTAGATATTTTTTGGCTTTTTACACCCAACTTATTCGCCAATGTAACAAGCAATTTCAAATCCTCTGCTGATTGGCTTTCTAAAATAATTGCACTCATATTTCGGCATGTTTTTTACAAAAATAACAAAATATCAATAAAAATTTGTGCCACATCGAAAAGATATAACACAAATTTTTATGACTCTATCAATACTTCAAATCAAGCACCGCTCCCACATAAACCATTCGGGTGATTGGTGCTGAGCCGTAAACCGTGATGGCATTAGCATTCGTAAGGTTAGTTCCACCCAATTTGAAGGTTGTTTTGAGAGTTTTTACGTGGTAATTTACTTGTGCATCAAGCGTTCCGAAGGCTTTTATTTCGCCTTCATCAAATGGCATGAAGTAGGTATAAGTATCCGTCCAACGATAATTTACTGAGTACGTTAAATCTTTCTTTATCAAGCCATTAACTCCTAAATTAAACTTATGTTTAGGTGTATTGAAGCCTGCAATTAAGCCTTTAATATCTGATATTTTTGACCATGTATAGTTTCCGTAAAGGCTCACATTTTTGTTCAAACGATAATCTAAACTCACAAACGCACCTTGTGTGGTTACGGGTTTATCAAAATTTGCCCAAGTCTGAATAAATCTGCCACGTGTGCGGTCGCCTACGGGTTTAGCCCAGTCGCCTGTCTTCTTTACAAAATCACCTTCGGGCATTTGTCCATCTTCACGCCCTTGAAAACGCACGATTCCAATAAAACCATTATACAAACTTCTATAATAACTCAAATCAATTTGTAAATCTTTGGTGAGCAGGGCTTTGTATCCCACTTCCCACGAATTCATTTTTTCGGGAGCGAGCTTTTTTACTTCATACGGTGCAGTCCCTGCTGAGTTTAAACCTTTAAAACCATTTTCGGTATTTCCGATGAGCAAAATACTGCCGTAATCTAAATAAATATATTGGTCGAGTTGGGCTGGGGCTCTGAATGCAGTCGAATAATTAGCTCTAAAATTATGTCGGCCAGAAGCATAAACTGCCGAAATTCTTGGCGATAATTTTGTATCAAAATTTTTAAAAGCATCGAGTCGAGTAGCTGCTGCCAGCGTCAGTTTTTCATCGAAAAGTCTTTGTTGAATTTGTCCATAAATACCTGATTCCCAGTTGATTATTTCGTTTCGTTGTTCGGTATTTAATGGCGAATAAATGCCATCCGAAAGCAATGTTCCTGCGGACTTTAGAATGTATTTGCGGTATGCCCCACCCACAACCACATTGGTAGTTTTAAAACGAAACTCACGTTGTGCCGAAAAATCTATATTACGAGCAGTATTTGTAAATGCCGCTCCTTTGATAGTCGAGCCGTTTACTTTTAAATCGCCTACGCCATTGGCCACTTGTTGCGTTACACGCTCAAAAACTGTCGGTACAGATGCACCTTGCACTTGCTTTATTTGCAGGTTTTGTGTCAAATCAAAAGCCAATTTTGCAGCATTTTCAATGCTTTGTCCACCTTGAATTGCTGGTAAAGTAAAGACCGCTGGAGCAACTGAATTAACCAACTCTGGCACATAAACCCCTGCCAAATTTCCGCCCGCAAAACCATTGCCACGAGCGGCCGCAAAAATCTGATTCCAAGCACTAAAATAGTTGGCGGCAACCGTTGGGTAGGCTCCCAGAGCAGGGTCTGCTAATCTCATATTTTGGAGGGCATTGGCCACGCCACCAATTTCGTAGGCTTTTCCGCCATAATCAAACATTGAGTAAGCACGCACAAACCAACGGTCGTTTTTAATCTCGAATTTGTGCAAATCATATTGCATTTCTCGCCAAGCAAAGCGGCTTGTACTTTGAAAAATACCATTTCCGATTGATTTACGGTATTCGTAAGAAGCCCTCGTGCGTTCGTTGATTTTGAAATGAAGTGATGGATTCAAACGTAAATTTCCTGCTTTAAAATCTCCACCAAAACCAAACTGACGGCCATCATTTACGGTCAAAATTTCACTTTCTTTGAACCCTGGCATATAAATTCGGTAAGGTTTTCCATCATTATATTTTGTAAAATCTGGGTTCGTAATGGTAGAGCCAATATCGCCAAAATAGTTGATTTTGTTCCAACCGAAAGGCGAGCCGTAGGCATTATTGGCAGCATCCGAACCCGCTAAACCGCCTTCGGTCATGGCTTTGATAGCGGCATCAGACTCGCCCAGAAATTCATCAGCCGAAATAAAATTGGCATTGAGTTTAAACGCAAAACGCTTGGCAAAAACTTGTGCATAACGCAATTGGGTATCGAATAAAAGACGTGAACCTCCACGCACCGAAACCGTAATACCTTGATGCTTGAATGGGTCTTTTGAGTTCATTAAAATTACACCATTCAATGCTCCCGAACCATACAGAGCTGAATTTGCTCCGTAGATTACTTCGATATTATCAATGTCGAGTTCGGGCGTTCCCATCCAGTTTCCACCATAAAGCGATGAAGTTGGCGACATAAATTCCACATTATCAGCCAGTTGTAATAATCTTTCAGCTTTTCCGCTATTGAAACCCCTCGTACTTAGACTTGTTACAAACAAACTCGACTGACTTACGTCAATGCCTTTGTAGCGAGCCAAAGAAGATATTAATTCTACGCTTGGAGAATTTTGTAATTGCAAGGCCGAAACCTTCGTAACTGAAACTGGGGCTTTAAAAATACTTTCTTCGATACGAGAAGCCGAAACCACAACTTCGTTGAGATTCTGAACGCTATCAAGCTGAGCCGATGCTCGAAATGATAGCAATGTGACTAAAATACTGGTAAAAATTGTAAATGTTTTTTTCATTTTCGTTTGGTTAACTTACATTCCTTTTCTATTCTGAAGAAAATTAATTGGTTCTAAAATTTCCCCTCCTTTTTCAAGGAGGGGTGTCCTGACGAAGTCGGACGGGGTGGTTTTGGGTCTATGAATACTTTAAGATAGGTACGTTTGAGACAAACCACCCCGACTGGGCGTCCCCGTCAAAATTCGACTTTGTCAGAATTTTGCCACCGTAGCGACGGTCGCCCCTCCTTGAAAAAAGGAGCGACCGTCGCACGGGGGAAATTTCACTTCACTGATTGTCTAATTTACTCCTCAATCCATTTCTTAAACTGGGCGGCGTTTTCTTGGCTGATACTTACTTCGGCTTTGGCGAGGTGCAGGAGTTCGAGGGCAATTTTGCCTTTGAATGAAGGTTTAAAACTCAGAATGGCATCAATATGTACAATAAATTTGCGATTTACCCGAAAAAAATCTCGACTCGGCAACTCAATTTCGAGTTCGCTCAGGCTACGTTCTACGGTGTAGCGTTCGCCCGTTCGGTCTATTAAAAATACAATTCTTGATTCGGTATAAATAAACGCAATATCTTTGGTTGAAACCACATAATAGTTTGTGCCTTTCTTGGCAATCAGGCGGTCTTTCTGAAAAGCAGACTTTGTTATTCTTGAATTATTTTCGGCCGAAAAACGCTTCAAAAAATGCAATTTCAATGCTTCATACTTCTCCAAAACCCGATTTACTTCTTCCTTTCCTATTGGTTTTCTGAGGTAATCAATGGCGTTATAAGCCATTGCCTGCGACCAATATTTGTCATAAGCCGACATAAATACAACCGGAAAACTCGGCAATGATTCTTGAAATATTTCAAAAATCAATCCGTCCCTTAATTCTACTTCGCACAGAGCTAAATCATACAAAATTCCTGTATTGAGTGCTATTCTTAGTTCTTCGTTTGTTTGACAAAACTCAATGCTACTCATAGGAAAATACTCAGCTAAAACTTGCGTCAGTAGCTTTGCATGATTCTCATCGTGTTCGACCAAAAGAATATTCATGGCAATTTGAGTAGTAAGATTTCCGTTTTCGTGCAATGATTTTCGGGCTTGGCGAAATAAAATTTGCGTGACAAAATTACGGAGAACAAATTAGATTACAGGCATTTCGAGATTTTCCGCAAGTTTTTAGTCAAAAACGCATCAAAACAACCATTTCTTACGAACTTACGTCTATCGTCTAAAACTAAACACCCTTTATGAAACCTCTCAAAATACTATTTACCGCCACAAGTTTATGGCTGATGGCTGCTTGCGTGAAGAATGCCGAAACCATCACACCTTCCAACTCAAACCCCGACTGGTCAACCGAGAGCCACAGCAATGACGCCGACCCGAATTACACAGTGATTTTTCCTCAAGATAAAGTCAATACGCTCGAGATAAGCATGACTACGGCCGACTGGACGGCTCTCAAAGCTGACATGGCTGCCAAAGGGAAAGGCACTTTTGGCTCAGGAGGCACTACACAAGGCGGGGGCGGACAAGTTGGTGGTGGTGGTGCAGGTGGCGGAGGAAATGTTGGTGGAGGAGCCGCCCCTTCGTTTGGAGAAGATGCTGACTACATCCCTGTCACGATGAAATTTAATGGCAAGGAATGGCGTAAAGTTGGATTTAGACCAAAAGGTAATTCGACTTTAAATGCCACTTGGCGAGCAGGTATTTATAAGTTCCCGTTTCGACTGAAAATGGATGAGTTTGAGGATAAATACCCCGAAATCAGCGACCAACGTTTTTATGGTTTCAAAGAACTATCAATGGGTGCGGGTGTAAAAGACAACTCACTGATTAGAGATAAAGTAACAGCCGATATTTTTAGAATGGCTGGGATTCCTGCCGCTCAAACGGCTTTTTATAAAGTTTACATTGATTTTGGCGAAGGAAAAAAATATTGTGGGGTTTACACGATGATTGAAATTATTGATGATTCGATGATAAAAAGCCAGTTTGGGAGTAAAACGGGCAATATTTACAAGCCCGAATCAACTTTTCAGACGTTTAATCAAGTTAATTTTGAGAAAAAAAACAATGAAGATGCTGCCGATTGGAGCGATGTACAGGCAAGTATCAAGGCTCTGAACGACCCCATTCGTACATCAAATCCAGCACAATGGCGAAGCAATTTAGATGCGGTTTTCAATACCGACCATTTTATCAAGTGGTTAGCAGTAAATTCTACACTTGTCAATTGGGATACTTACGGAGGCATGGCTCACAACCATTATTTATACAATGACCCTACCAAAAAACTGACATGGATTCCGTGGGATAATAACGAAGCTCTGACCTCGCAGGTACGTGTACAGCTTTCGTTGGCGGGTGTGGCCAATAATTGGCCTTTGATTAATTATGTGGCTAATGACCCCGTTTATTATGCCAAATACAAGTTGTATGTAAAAGACTTCAATGATAATGTGTTTACTACCAGCAAGATGAATGAGATTTTTGATAAAGCCACTAACCTGATTACACCGTATGTAAACGGAACTGAAAAGGAAGTAGCTCCGTATTCAAACCTCACGAATACGGCCAATTTTACGGCCGCTTTGCCGATATTAAAACAGCATGTTGTGAGTAGAAATCAAGCGGTTAGTGCATTTTTGAAGTAAGAAAAGTTGATTTTTGAGAGCCATTAAGTTACCGAATTTGATATACAAATTTCATAACTTAATGGCTTTTTTATGGATAAAACTCTGTCAATTTGTATCTTGTTAGAAATCCAACAATTCAAAAAGTACTACAAAACTTTCGTATATTTGAGAGTTGACGGTAATTTTATAAACGACAAAAAGACATAAATGAAAATACCAAAATTTGATGAAACATTCATTCCAATTCTTGAAGTTCTTAAGGACGGTAAAGTTTTAAGGTCTAGAGAACTTATTGAGGAAGTAAAAACTAAGTTTTATTCTGACCTATCTGAAGAACAACTAAAGCAAGAAACAAAGTCAGGTGATTTGCTTATTGACAACAGAATAGCATGGGGAAAATCTTATCTAAAAAAAGGAGGTTATATAACATTTCCACAGCGTGGCTTTGTTCAAATTACAGAGAAAGGCAAAAACCACTCAGCGACTATAACCGTAAGAGACCTAGAAAATGAAAGTTCATTGTTTGACTTTTATAAACAAGAAAAAAGCTCTGTTGCAGTTGACAGTAACAAACAACCTGAAATTTCCTCTCCACAAGACTTAATAGACGAAGGCTTTAATAGAATTGAAGGCGAAGTCAAAGCAGACCTACTTCAAAAACTAAAATCCATTGACCCATACTTTTTTGAGAAAGTAGTTTTGCGACTATTAAAGAAAATGGGATATGGTGAATTCATTGAGACTTCTAAATCTAATGATGGTGGAATTGACGGGATCATAAATGAAGACAAACTCGGTCTTGATAAAATTTATATTCAAGCAAAACGCTTCAATGAAGGAAAAGTAAGGGAAAAAGATATTCGCAATTTTATTGGTGCTATGAGTGGCGACACAAACAAGGGTGTATTTGTAACAACATCTGAATTTGATGAAAAGGCCCTAGAAAAAGCACGTTCTGCTCATCACAAAATTATATGCATAGATGGACAGAAATTAGTAACATTAATGCATGAATTTAATGTTGGTATTCAAGTAAGGACAACTTACGAGATTAAACAAATTGACGAAGACTTTTTTGATGAACAGTAGAACAAAACGAACCACTAACACGGGTTTTGCGTCAGGCGGGCTGACGAACAAACTTGGAGCTTTGTGCTTTTAATGAACTTTAGTAATAAATTGAAACTTTGTGTTTCGAGACTCGCCCAAACGCAAAGTCCTGCCCATTAGTGGCAAGTATATCACAACACCCTGAGAATTATAAGTTTCAATTTATAGACATTTGCTTTTCACCCCAACTTCTCATCTGAGCAATAAACGGAATCAACTCTTTTCCTGTATCGGTCAATGAATATTCAACCTTCGGTGGAACTTCGAAGTAAACTTTTCTGACAATTAGTTCATCGGCTTCCAATTCTTTTAGCGTTTGAGTTAGCATTTTTGGTGTTATACCCACCACTGCTCTTTTTAATTCCCCATATCTCAAAAACCCATCTCTCAATACCCATAAAATTCGCCCCTTATACTTTCCACCTATTCGTTGGAAAGCATAATCAACTGCACAATGTGCCTTTTTAATTTTATTCTTCATATATTTTCAAATTTAAGTTGCTGATAATCAGCAATACTACCTTTTTGGTATGTAGAGTACCTTATTGTATGTACTTGCTGTAAAGATAATAAGGAGTTTTCTTTGTCTAAAATTTTACTTACAATAAATCAAAAGAAACAATGAATGCATCAATTAAAAAAGTCCTGCATTTTCCAATAACAAAAATTATCATAGGCATTGTAGTCCCTTTTTCTCTATTCGTAGTAATTCAAAACTTTGTTTTGAAACCATTTTTTTATAGCATTATTCAAGATAAAAATACTGCTAATCCGATTATTCACTTTATTTGTTTTATAGTTTTATTAGCTACCTATTACTATTTATTTCGTTTTTATGATAAAAGAGAAATAACAGAACTATCCATGAAATTCTTTTTTAAAGAAATGTTTGGAGGGTTTTTCTTTGGTTTTTTTGCAATTTCATTGGTTATTTTCATTTTATACCTATTAGGGTATTATCAAGCTTTTGGTATTACAACAGCTCACTACCCCATCAAATTTTTCACGTTTTTAATGTTTGCAGCCATAGTTGAAGACCTGTTTCATAGAGGGTTAATAGTTCGTATCTGTGAAAATTGGTTAGGAACTCATCTAACCATTGTCATTGCAATGTTAGTTGAGCTTCAACAACACTTTTTCAATCCAAATTTCAACCTATTTAGTCATTTTCTTACTTTGATTTGGGGGTTTACTATGGCAATGATGTTTATCTATACTAAAAGAATATGGCTCCCTTTTTTCTTCCATTTAGGCTGGAATTTTTCACAGCCATTTTATGGCTCAAATCTTTCGGGGCTAAATAATATGGGCAGTATCATTCAATCAAAATTTAATGGCCCCGAACTATTAACAGGTGGTGCAGTTGGAATTGAAGATTCCATTTTTACAGTAACTTTTTTATTGCTTATTGGAATCATATTTTATTATCTGGCAAAAAGAGAGGGTAAAATTGTAAAAAGCAAACTATTTAAAAGATGAATTTGAAAGATGCGTTTTCAAGTCTTGGCAATTATTTTTCACCAAGGATTATAGGTGAAGTAAATGACCAATATATTAAAGTCGTAAAAATAAAGGGGCAAGAAGTGCCTTGGCATAATCACGAAAACGAAGATGAATTGTTCTATGTTGTAAAAGGGACACTTCTAATGGAAATTGAAAATCAGCCAGACCTGATATTAAAAAAAGGCGACTTGTTCGTTGTGAAAAAAGGAAAAAATCACCGAGTTTCCTCAAAAAAAGAGTGTCTGATTATGCTTATTGAATCTAAAACCACTGAACATACAGGAAAAATAAGCTCAGTAATTACCAAATCAATAGAAGACCAATTCTGTTAAAGCAATATAAAGAGATTCATCTAATCAAAAAAATAACAGCTACCAACATGGTATTTACAATAGTTGGCGGACGGAATAGACCTCAACATTTGTAAATCTAATCAGCTTCGGTTTAATCAGAAGGATTTTTATTGGGCATTAGCTTATTATCATCATCTTTTGTAATTTTATCGGGCTTTGGTTACGGGCCGCAGGAACTCTAATCCCACCATCGCAAATACTTCGACGTTGATGGCAAGTATAACACACGATAGTGACAACAAAATTATGAAAAACATACTCTTTGACTTTATATCAAAATACATTTCTCTGACAGAAGAAGAGAAAAACGTACTACTTTCGTTAGACATATTTCGCTCAATAAAGAAAGGAACGACTTTACTCAAAGAAGGACAAAAATCGAAAGAAAGCTACTTTGTTCTTAAAGGCTGTATCAGAACATATTATATTTTAGATGGCGATGAAAAAACAACCGCATTCTACACAGAAATGGAAGCACTGACTCCCCCTTGTGTAATTAGCAAAACTCCATCCGAATACTATGTAAGTTGTATAGAAGACAGTATTCTTTTAATTTCCAATTCTGATATGGAGGTAGAAGTAAACAGTAAATTTCCAAAGTTTGACACAATGTGTAGAATGTTGACAGAAGAATTATTGGCCAAAGAACGAATAGACTTCGACGAGTTTAAGACTTCTTCTCCCGAACAACGCTACCTCAACCTAATACAAAAACGACCAGACCTCATTCAGCGTGTGCCACAACACCAACTGGCGAGTTATTTGGGTATCAAACCTCAATCATTAAGCAGGCTTCGAGCAAGAATTGTTGAGAAAAAGAGCTAAAGAGCATTTCTTAACTTAAGTGAACGAGATTGGGTAATTCCTCAATCTACTTTTGCATATCGTTTAACATCAATTAAAACCGATTATGCAAAAGAAAATTTTATTGCTCGCTTTGACCTTGCTGATAGCAAGCAAGTTACAAGTAAATGCCCAAGAAACCCAACAAGACAGCACCTACAAAAAATGGTTTGTTGGGAGTACACTCTATTTGTTTGGAAATTTAGATAAAACAAACAACCCAGAATACATACAACTAAACGTTGGCTATAGGATAACCCCAAAAGATGTCATTTCTCTTCGATTTAAACGCTCTATTTATGCTTGGCCAATTGGTATCCCTTTTGGGCCATCCTTCGATAAACCAGGTCTGAATTATCCTGGTCATGCCCGCATACTTGCACCAACACTGGGCTACCAACGTTTTTGGTGGAAAGGTGCCTACACCTCCGTACAAGCCTTGAATGCTTTTGAAAAATATATGGATGAGAATAATAAAAAGATTGGGAATGGCTACACCCTATATCTGGACTTTTATTTAGGTTATCATTTTAAGTTTTTTAAAAATCGTTTCTTTTTTGAACCAGCTATCGGAATTAGTTATTGGCCTGTAAGAACGAATGTGCCAGCATCTTTTAAAGCAGTAGAACAACGATGGAACAACTACTTCATTCAACCAGGGTTTGATTTTGGGTTTAAGTTTTAAACGATAGTTTTTCTTTTCCTGATAAATGCTATACATCCTTTCTTAACTTAAGTGAACGATTTTAAGACTATTATAAATCTACCTTTGCAGTATCGTTTAACATCAATTACAAATTTATGAAAAAGAAAATTTTATGGTTTGGGCTTGCCTTAGTGCTGGCAAGTAGTTTACAGGTAAATGCACAATATTCTAAGCAAGACAGTACTTACAAACGGTGGTTTGTTGGTAGTTCTTTATTTGTTTTATTGGGTAATTTAGATACTAAAAACCCACCCAACTTTGCTCAACTCAATATTGGTTATCGTATTACAGGAAAGGATGTAGTCACATTAGAACCCAAAACTTGGAAATACGCTTGGCCAAATGGTATTCACCCATTTTTTAGTGATTCGTACAAAAAACCTGAAGAACAATTCCCGGGGTATGTGCGTGAAGTTGGCGTTTCAGTATCTTACCAACGATTTTTGTTGAAAGGCTTATATGCTGAGCTGAATGTAATGCCTACTTGGCAAAAATTTGTGAATAACGACGGCAAAAAAATCGACAATGGATTTCAGATTTTCAATACTTATCGAGTTGGTTATCATATCAAACTTTTTAAAGACAGATTTTTTATTCAACCGTCCATTGCCATTACTCACCGTGCCTATCACACAAAATTGCCTGATGGATTTAAACAATTAGATGATAAATGGTCTAAATTTATCTTCGGAGAACCTGGCTTTCATTTTGGGTTTAACTTTTAATAACTTGAGTTCGGGATTAGAATTCTTTTCACAGGTTAAACTCATTAAAATTTTTAGCCGTATAACGGCGTAATATTTGTAAAAATTAGCAAAATCATCTTCATTACGAGGTGTATCGCACCGAGATATTACGGCGACCGACGCTCGGTGTGATGCACCTCAAATAGTCAGTTTTACTTTTTTTTGCTACAATTATTTTGGGGTGATGCTCCATTTTAAAATTTTAATGCGTTCAACCTGTTCTTTTCATAAGACCAACCTAAGTCTTATTAATGTATGACGATAAGCTTCAAGTTATAATATTTTAGAGCTTGTTAGTCCCTAAATATCATAGATGGGAAAAATGTCCATCTACTCACGCCCTTTGTCCATTTTGTAAGAGCCACAGTCATTGCAACTTTGCAAAGTCAAAAACGACAGAATTTTTAAAGCAATAAACAATGACAAATTTTAATGTTCCTAACAGAGCAGATGTATCTGCAAACAATCAAGAGATTTTCGATAACCTAAAAAAAGGACTCGGTATGGTTCCTAATCTTTATGCGGTTATGGCTCATTCTGATAATGCTTTGGCTAATTATTTGGCTTTCCAGAATGCAAAAACTAATTTCTCAAATAAAGAAAAACAAGCCGTGAATTTGATAGTAAGCCAAGTAAACGAATGTTTATACTGTCAGTCAGCCCACACGCTACTTGGAACAATGAATGGGCTTACCGAAGAACAAACCATTGAAATTAGAAAAGGAAATGCTTCTTTTGATGCTAAACTCAACGCATTAGTGGTTTTAGCAAAGGAAATTACAGAAAAAAGAGGCTTTGTGTCGGAAGTTACAATCAATAACTTTATTGATGCAGGTTACACTAAAGGACATATTGTAGAGTTAGTAATGTTAGTGGCCGAAAAATCAGCGATGAACTATCTACACGCAATTACAAAGGTTGATATTGATTTTCCTGTTGCAAAAAGTATCTAATGAATTTGAATGGGTGTAAAACATCAGTTTTGCTCTCATTTCTAAAATAAACAAAAATGGAAAATAAAAAATACCCTTTGCCCCCGTTTACGCTTGAAACAGCTTTACAAAAAGTACAAATGGCCGAAGATGCTTGGAATACCAAAGACCCAGAAAAAGTATGCTTAGCTTACACCATTGACACTGAATGGAGAAATAGAACTCAATTTATAAATGGACGAGAAGAAGTAAAAAAGTTCTTGACTCAAAAATGGGAAAATGAGTTAGATTATAAACTAAAAAAAGAACTTTGGGGTTTCAGAGAAAACAGAATGGCGGTTAGATTCGAATATGAATGGCATGACCATAATGAAAACTGGTTTAGAAGTTATGGAAATGAATTATGGGAATTTGACGAAAACGGCTTAATGAGAAAACGATTTGCAAGTATCAATGACTTATCCATTACTGAAGCGGAAAGAAAGCTAAAATGAACAATCAAAATACATTAACTCTTGTAAACCCTACTAATGGAAATCTTGCTTTCAAAATACTATTTTTTGAAAGCAATGCCTTCTTCGACCACATTCAAAGAAATAATTATTACTCTTTAATATGGATTAAAGAAGGTAGTGGAATTCTTAAGTCTGATTTTTCTGAATACAAATTTTCTAAAAACCACCTTTTATCTTTTTCGCCATATCAGCCATTTATGCTATTACCAAATGGTTCGATTAGTGGTGTAGCATTGCAATTTCATCCAGATTTTTTCTGCATACACAAACATCAAACAGAAGTAGCCTGCAATGGAGTATTGTTTAATAACATTTATCAGCCACCGTTTGTGTTGCTCGACACTAAATCAACGAATACGCTTCAATTGATAATTGAGCAGATTTGTTCTGAAATGCAAAATCCTGCACTGGCACAAACAGAACTATTGGTTTCTTATCTAAAAATATTCTTGATTACGGCCTCAAGATTAAAAACAGAACAGCACAAACAAGCAAAAGAAGATACGACCAATACTAAAGAGCCATTTATTTTACAGTCTCTAAAAGATGCAATTGAGGCTCACTACAGAGAAAAACATGCCGTTAATGAGTACGCTGAAATGCTTAATATTACACCAAAATCATTGGCAAAAATTACTAAAACACATTTAAACAAAAACCTGACAACTTTAATCTCCGAACGTATCATTATTGAAGCAAAACGAGAATTGTATCTTACTAATAAACCAATTAAACAAATTGCATACGAATTAGGATACCAAGACGAATATTATTTTAGTAGGTTTTTTAAAACTAATACCGAAATTTCTCCACAGGTTTATCGTAATACCGTTGGGTTTGATAGACAGGCTAAGGTTTCTATAAATTGATACCAAAGGAATAAATTTTGAGTTTTGTAAAATTGGTTCAGATATACTAAATTTGACTATTAGTGTTTTCAACACTACTCTACGAAAATTGTAATTGATTAAACATAAACAATATAAAGGAGTCTTAATAAATTCATATGGAAAAGCCAAACAACGATATAACCCCAAAAGTAACGGGTATTGGTGGAATTTTCTTTTTGGCTGATAATCCAAAAGAACTGCAAAATTGGTATGCTAAAAATTTAGGGTTTGAAATGAATGAATGGGGTGGAGCAAGTTTTGATTCCAGAAGTGTTGACAAACCCGAAGAAATCAATAGTCTTCAATGGAATCCTTTTAAACAAGGAAGCGAATATTTTGCCCCCTCAAAAAAGGAGTTTATGATAAATTATAGGGTACAAAATATCGAAGGGCTTGTAAATCAGTTCAAAGAAAATGGCGTAACCATTCTCGACGATATTGCAACTTATGATTACGGCAAATTTGTGCATATTATGGATAATGAGGGCAATAAAATAGAATTATGGGAACCTATTAACGACAAGTAAATTCCTAAATAAAAACTTTTTAAGCTAAAGCGATATAGCGTTTTATGTCGCTTTAGTACCAAAATTACAAATAATCATATTGCTTTCATTTCTCCAACTTCACAACTGCCGCAACAGTATTAGCCGAAAAAACAATTGTATCAGATTTATAACCTGTTTTCTCGAAAACTAAGGCTACTTCAGAGCAATTTCGACCGCCATCAACATCACTATACTTAAATTCTCCTTTCGAATCAGTCTTTATATTGTGGTAAGATTCACTTTGCTTATATATCACAACATCTGATAATTCTTTCATGCTTAGAGAATCGTAAACTTTACCCTCCACCTTCTGAAGGCAATCACATCCCCCGACAAATACTGCAAAAAAGGGCAGAATCAAGCTTTTGAATAAGCGTTTTTGATAAAGTGGAGATATTTTCTGCATAGTAAAAGTCAATTTTCATGGTGAAATCATCAAGCTAAAGTACAAAAAAATATGCATTTGTGCATCTGAATATACACAAATCATACGTTTTTCGACACCTTGACACCAACACGACTAAGCCTTCGTCTCTTTGAATATGAAGCAAATATTAAGTTTTTATTAAATTTTTAACTAATCAAAAGGCAAACCTACAAACACCGATTATGAAATCAAAGATTCTATTTTTTACTGCTATTTCACTCGTAAGCATCAGTATATCGTGCAATAAGCTAAACAACTCCGAAACCGTTGACCCAATTCATGCAGGTTTAACCGACTGGACAGAAGCAACACACGGTAAAACCGACCCTAACTATGATGTGGTTTTTCCGCAAGATAAAATCAATACGCTCGAAATTACGCTCACTGCCGAAAACTGGGCAGCCATCAAGGCCGATATGAAAACAAAAGCGGGCAATGATTTTGGCGTAGGTGGCACGCAAGGTGGAGGCCAAATGGGTGGCGGTGTAACTCCACCAACGGGTGGTGGTACGCCTCCAACGGGCGGACAAATGGGCGGTGGAGTTCCGCCAACGGGTGTAAATATTGATAGTCTAAGTGCAGCTATGGGCGGAAATCTTCCAAATGGCGGAGGGGCAGCGGGCGGAGGGGCATTGGATATTATTCCTGGCGACCCAATATATGTACAATCTTCGGTAAAATTCAATGGAAAAGAATGGTATAAAGTTGGGTTTCGTCTGAAAGGAAATTCGAGTTTATCGCAGGCTTGGAGTGCAGGTATTTATAAATTACCTTTCAAATTACAATTTGATGAATTTGAAGATACAAATCCAGAAATAACCGACCAACGCTTTTATGGATTCAAAGAATTTTCGATGTCTCCTGGTCAGGGAGATGCCTCACTGATGCGAGATAAAGTTGTTTCAGATTTATTTCGTTCGGCAGGAATTCCAGCGGCTCGTACTTCTTTCTACAAAATATACATCAACTTTGGCGATGGTCTAAAATACTGCGGTGTCTATACAATGGTCGAGGTCATTGACGATACGATGGTAGAAAATCAATTTGGTGAAGACAAAGGAAATATCTTCAAGCCCGAATCAACTTTTCAAAGTTTCGTACAAGCCAATTTTGAAAAGAAAAACAATGAAACAGCCGCCGATTGGAGCGATGTGCAATCAGTAATCACAGCTCTAAATGCCACTAACCGCACATCAAATGCCGCCGCTTGGCGTGCAAACCTCGAAAAATCATTCAACGTTGACCATTTCTTGAAAGTTTTGGCCATCAATAACACCATCGTCAACTGGGATTCTTACGGAGCTATGGCTCATAATTATTATCTATACACGCCAACTGCTACCAAAAAAGTAACGTGGATTCCGTGGGATTTTAATCTTTCGATGACTTCCACAACGGCAGCTGCTGGCGGAAACACCCAACAACAAGGCGGTGCAGGCATGGGCAGAGGGGTTTCGCTCGAAATGACTGAGGTAGCCGCCAGTTGGCCATTAATCAGATATTTGGCCGATGACGCAACGTATTACGCAAAATATAAGTCTTATGTAAAAGATTTCAATGATAATTATTTCACAAGTGCCAAAATGAATGCCATTTTTGATAAAAACTACAACTTGATTTCATCGTCGGTGATGCAGGAAGTTGCACCATACTCCTATTTATTAAATACGGCGGCTTTCACGAGTGCCATTACGCAACTAAAAGCCCACGTAGTGACACGCAATCAGGCAGTTGCTACATTTTTGAAATAGATAGTATCAATCTTAATTTAATCTACATTCTCACTATTAGTATCTGACCGCTTCGACTTTCGATTAAGTTGGATAAAATAAAGATGTTTTATAACAGTTAAAAATTTCAAGTATTAAATTTTGTAACGATATTGCTAAGCTAAATAATACGCTAAGAAAGAGTAAGTGAAAACGATAAACTAAAAACATGAGAATTTTAATTTTGCTTTTAATGCCTTTTTGCCTTCTGGCACAATCAAAAAAAGATATTCGTAAGAACGGTGTCAAGGGAATGACCGAAGTAATCGTAGAGTATGAAAATGGCAAAGAAGTGAGCCACAACGATGTATCGAAAAAGTTTGATAAAGAAGGTGAGGTAATTCTGGAAGTCAACTACGATAAAAACGGAGCATTAAAAGACAAAACTGCTACAAAATTCAATAAAGATGGCGATAAAATCGAAGAAACCACTTTCGATGCCGCAGGTAAACAAATCAATCGTTTTGTGTATAAATGCAACGCCGACGGCGAAAAATCGGAGGAAATCAAATACGACGCAAAGAATCTCCTCATTAGCCGTTCGGTTTACACAATCAATGGAAAAGGTCTAAAAACCGAAAGAAAAACCTACGATGCCAAAGGCAAGTTGATTCAGACCAAAAAGTATATTTATGAGTTTTAAAAGCCCCCGCCCCCTCAAAGGGAGAATTTACTATGACACCGAATATTTTTTTCGATAGAATACAAGAAGAAATAAAGTTATTTGAGCCAATTACGTTGGCCGAAATGGAAGGCGTAAAATTGATGGATAGAATGGATGTAAAATACCTAATTCCAATCAATTTACTACCCGAAATTCTGTCCGATGCCAAGCAGCATTATAAACTCTTGGAAATAAATAATGAGCGAATTTGTCCCTATCAAACGCTCTATTATGATACCGAAGATTTACGACTTTATCATCAACACCAAGTAGGTAAGCAAAATCGGTATAAAGTGCGTTCACGCAATTACGTTGGCTCTAACTTGCAGTTTTTTGAGGTAAAATTCAAGAATAACCACGGTCGAACCATCAAAAAACGCATCAAAACTCAGGGAATCAATGAGCCTTATTTGCACGATGAAAGTTCTGCTTTTTTAAGCAAAATCAGTCCACTCGAACCCGAAAATTTGCAGGGTGTTATGTGGGTCAATTACAGCCGACTCACGCTCGTGAGCAAGCAAAGCCCCGAACGCCTCACGATTGATTTGGAGCTTACTTTCAAGAATGATTCAAAAGAAGTACAATATGCTCAAATAGCCATTGCCGAAATCAAGCAAGAAAAAGTGGGAGCATCGCCGATACTGGATATTCTGAAAAAATACCAACTAAAGTCTGGTTCGATAAGCAAATATTGCTTCGGAATCATCAGCCTTTTTGAGGGCGTCAAACAAAATAATTTCAAAAAACACCTTAAAAGAATTTCAAAAACCTTACACCAATATGAATCTTTTACAGCAAACGCTATCGCCTGACACCCTACAAACCGTCCAAGCAGCTTCTTTCGAGTTATTCGACAAACTTTCAAGCAAATTTTTCATCCGTTTATTCATTGATTTAACCTCTGTTTTTGTATTAATTCGCCTGATTTTCTACAAAAACTACAAAAAAGCTGACCAATATCTGACGTTTTTTGCGTTCAACTTGGTTATTTTCTTGATAACTTATTTGCTCAACAAAGTCGAAATGTCAATGGGTGCGGCCTTTGGTTTGTTTGCTGTTTTTTCGATGCTACGCTACCGCACCGAAAGCATTTCGACCAAAGATATGACCTATCTTTTCTTGGTTATCGCCATAGGTTTACTTTCGGCCATCAGCAAGGGCGGCTGGGACGAACTGGCTCTTTTGAATGGCATTATTCTTACCGCCACATTCTTACTCGAAAGCAATTGGCTCATCAAGAAAGAATTTACTAAAAACATCGTTTACGATAATATCAATCTGATTACGCCCGAAAAACGCACAGAATTACTGTCAGATTTGAAAAAACGCACAGGTTTCAATGTTCATCGAGTAGAAATCCAAGAAATTGATTTCTTGAAAGATGCCACTCGTATGACAATTTATTTTTATGAATAATTTACCTGTGTCACGCTGTGCATGGCACAGATAAGATAATATTTCCAATAGTAAAGTAAATGCTAAAAACTGTCTCTCTCTTATGAAAAAATACCTTAAAATAATCACGCTATTACTTATTTCGTCAGTCACTTTTGCCCAAAAATCAGAAGTAGATTTTCAAACCCGTCAAGGGATTGGTCTAAGCTTAGATTTACCCAAAGGTTGGGAAGTACAAGGCGAGTTTCGCACCCGATTCAACGAAAACTCTACTAATTACCGAGGTTCATACCTCTATCTTGGAGGTGAAAAAAAATTAAACAAATATATCTCAGCGGGCGTTGGATATCGGCTTGGAATGGTCAATGGCGAAAAGTTTAATCGTTTTTCTGGAAACATTGAAGGAAAATACAAAATCAATAAGTTTACTTTTTCGCTTCGTGAAACCTATCAATCACAAAAACAAACATTTGTTGGCGATGATGAAGGTACAGCCGAAAACTATCTCCGCTCAAGACTCGGTGTAAAATACGCTGTTACAAAAAAATTAGACCTGAGTGTTTCGACCGAGCCTTTTATGCACAAAAACGATGGTGTTTTCGAGACAGATTTTTGGAGAAACCGTGCAGGAATCAGCTATGAATATCTAAAGAATAAAAGTGTGAGCTTATACTATATTTGGCAACCCGACGTAAATAAAAATTACCCCGACACTAAAAATATCTTAGGTATTAATTTTAATTTTGGCATAAAAGTTAAGTAATGATTCAGTCGCTTAATAATTAATTCTCACTCGTAGGAACGTCCAAATTGGACGTTCTTCTTTTCATTATTAGGAAATAATTTCAAAACAATGCCTAAAAATAACCTCGAAGTTTGGTTGCGTGGTCCATTGCCCGATGTTCCTCCTCTCCTGCAACCAATAGCTCATGCTTTGTTTCAAGCACAAGAAGAATTGCACGAATATCTAAGCGATTTCCCCAAGAATCTACTTTGGCAACGTCCAGCAGATGTTGCTTCGGTGGCTTTTCATTTACAGCACCTTACGGGCGTACTTGACCGCATATTTACTTACGCTCGTGGCGAATCTCTCAGCGAAATTCAGATGTATAATCTAAAAGCAGAAGGAGTAGAAAATACTGAAATTACAGTTCAGCAACTCATTGAAGATTTCAATAAACAAATAGAAAAAGCTATTTTTCAGCTAAAAAATACCAATGAGGCAACTTTAACCGAAGTCAGAGGCGTTGGGCGAGCTCAAATTCCTTCAACCGTAATTGGCTTACTCTTTCATGCGGCCGAACACACAACAAGACATTTAGGGCAACTTTTGGTTACTTCTAAAATCGTAAAACAAAGCATTATTTGAGTATTATTGATGCTTTTCTACAAACCATTTAATAAGTTTTAGCGACTAAAACACTTATCGTCAGCATTTTATGTGTTTATTTTTTATTTTTGAGGATTGAACCTTAAAACTATAAACTCATGGAAGAGCAACCAAAAAAGAAATCTATTCTCGATAATCTCGTTGGTTTGGCTGCAATTATTGCCTCGGTAGCCATTCCACTCGCCCAACTTGGCGTAGGTTACTACGAAAACCGAACAACTCAACAACAGAACCGAATCGCTGATGAAGAAAAACGTAGGTTTGAGATCACAAAGTTATTCATGGATAATTACGTTGGAAAAAATGCCGAAACGCAGATTGCCACAATCCAAATCATGAAAGGACTTGACCCTACTTTTTTTCTCACAATTGAAAGTGGCTTGAAAGAAGCTACCAAGTCAGATAGTGTTAAAGCCTCCATTCGCCGAGCAACTGTTGAAGCAGCAACTGAACTTGGCAACGACCCGGCCGTTCGGACTAAAAACCGAAAAGTACAAAAAGTCTTATCGGCCAAAGAATTTGAAAGTCAAGGGTTGCAGTGGGTATCGAAAGGAGATTTCGATAAAGCTAATCAGAGTTTTCAGAAAGCCAATCAAGAATACCAAACCTATGAGAGTATGGACGAATTTATGAAGAAACACGACAATGGATGGTCATCTGATCTCTCTCTTGAGCAACGTAAAAAATTGAAAGAGTTTTATAAAAAAAATTCTACTGGACAATCTGACGTTTTTCCACCGCCAGGTTTTACCGAAATTAAATAGATTTTACTTCAAAATCAGTGTCGGCAAAGCGTTTATTAGTCTGACTGCACTTTGCTTATCGCCTGAAAGTAGCTTTTCGTGAATCTTCCGAATGGCTACTTTGGTTTTTTTTGCCCCAATTATACCTTCCAAAGCATTTTCAGTGGCATATAAACTTCCATTTATTTCAACAATATCAGCATCCATCAGCACTGCAGCACGTAGCTTACTGATGCTGGTTTCTAAAACCACATTTTTGTTTTGCTCGGGCGAGTTTTCTAACAAAAAAGGCTCACTTTTCGGAATACCATTGAAGGCATAATAGCAGATAATCAGCATAAAGATTGCGAGAGTAAGCAAATTTTGAAAATGATTTTGACGAGAAGGAAACGTTGTTTGCATTACCGTTGTTTTTATTACAAAATAAAGTTGCAGATGTTAGGAAGAGTTTATCGGAATATTAAGAAAAAGTAAAGTTTATAAAACACCGAAGCCAAACCTTTATTTACGATTTCTTAACATTGGCACAATTTTTAGTTTATAGTATAATGCGACCTTTGTGTCAGTAAAATTTAAAACACACAGTAATGATTAAGAGTACATTTAGATTAAACCAAACTCACTGGAAATATACCGTGAGAATCACAAACGGACTCAGCGAAGAGCGTTTGTATGAAGACACCGACGAAGATTTGTACGGTGATGCCTTTGAAGGCGATGATTTTGATGAAGTTTTCGATAATTCTATCGAGAATTTCTCAATTGCCGCTTAATTTTTTAGCACGATTTATAAGATTTAAAGATAGACACGATTGATTTTAAACAATTCTTAAAACAATTTACCTATCATCTTAAAGAATATCATATAGTTTTGTTTAGGTTAGTAATCAAAGAATTAGCAGGGAGATTTTCACTCTGCTTTATTTTGTTTCTAAACAATCGCTAAAAACAGAAGCCCTTCGATTTAGGTCGAAGGGCTTCATTATTTAAACACTAACTGTTACTTGGGTTTTACGAAATGTTCGATTAAGAATTCCTCGGTAGATACTTCCGAAACGCTCGTAGCACCATTTCCTTAGTTCTCGAATTTCCTTGAAGGATAATAGTTTAAGGCCTTTTTTTAATTCTTTTTCAAACAGTTCTCTCTCAAAACTGACTTTCTCTAAGATCAGTTTTACATACTCAATCATCTTCATAAACATCTACTTTTTATAATGAACTGATGGGTAACGGAGAAAATTAATGTAAATTTAAAAATAAATTTTTGTATTATACAAAGAATATACAAGATATTTATTAGCAATTTATTTCTCCTAAATTACCTTTTTGGCTGTGTATTTATAACGCCAAAAGGAGTTCATCTATTTCTTTTGTAGTGTTAAAAAATGATAAAATTTTCAACAAAACAGCTTCCATTACGGCATCAGGGCATGATGCCCCACAAGTGAGCATAATAGTAGTTTTTTCTTTTTCGACCAAGAAATCGCCTATAAACTCTTGTTTTTTGTGTAAATCGTAGCGTTTAATTAGATTTTTATCCAAAATACTTTCGTGCGATTGTATAAAAAATGTTGAGAGTTTCTGCTCGCAAAGTTCAACTAAATGTGTAGTATTCGAGCTATTGTATCCACCCACAACTACTGCCAAATCAGCTTCATTTTCAAGTAGAGCATAGGTTGCTTCTTGGTTATCATTGGTTGCATAACAAAGTGTGTCACGAGTATTAGCAAAATAGCGTTCAACTTCGGCTGGTTGAGCTTTGTGATACCCAATAATTATCTTTTTCAAGTAGTCGGCAATGCCTTGTGTATCCGATGCCAACATTGTAGTTTGGTTTACTACTCCGATCCGCTCTAAGTCACGTTCGGGGTCGAAACCTTCCGAATATTGTCCCGCAAAATCTGTATAAAACTGCTCTTTTGGAAGTTCCCGAATAATGTATTTGGCCAAAAGTTCAGCTTCTTTTATATCATTTACGACTACGGTCGGAGCATTTTGTTTGCTGTGCGAAAACGTCGCACGGGTTTCTTCGTGGTTGGGTTTTCCGTGTACGACAATGCTGTATCCACGCTCGCCGATTTGCCCCGCACGGTTCCAAACTTTCTCAACAAACGGACAAGTTGTATCGTATTTATAAGGGTCGATACCGAGCGAAGAAAGTTGCTGCTGAATCTCAATAGTTGTTCCAAACGCTGGTACAACGACCGCATCTTCGGGTTTAAGTTCTTGCCAATCAATTAATTGATTTCCCTTTGTATCCATCAAAAACTTTACTCCTTGCGAGAGTAAATCCGCATTTACATCGGGGTTATGAATCATTTCACTCAAGAAGAAGATCCGCTTATCTGGGTTTTCGGCAATAGTTTTGTAGGCAATCTCAACGGCATTTTCTACACCATAGCAAAAGCCAAAGTGTCGGGCAATCAGAAACTTAACCGAACCAAAATCGAGCACAGTTGGAGTAAAATCTTTCTTCAGTTTATCTTTTGTTCGGCGAGCCTCTTTGATTTTACCAATGATATTACTCTTATAAATTTCAGGAATGACAAATGATTTCATATTTTTTGAAGCTAAAAGTCACTGACCTAAGCCAATTACTAATTTATTTACAAATCTAACAGATGATTTACATATAATGAGGAATAATCTGTATTTTCGCACAACTTATATACTTATTAGTAGTTATTGAAAGTTTGTTATTGGTTAATTTGTCGTTAGGTAGTTTGCTTTCCAACGACAACTAACACAAACAAATTTAATTCAGACACTTAAAAATAAGTAAGCAAAGGTTATTTCTACTAAAAATAACATATTTTAATGAGATTGTGTTTTATAAAATATCTTAAACTTTCTATTACTACACTCCTATTTGGGAAATTGAGTATATTATTTTTTCTGTTTCTTATAAGCAAATCTGGTCTTAAAGCTCAAAGTAATTTTACTCCTCTTAACGAAGATTATTCAAATTTAATTGAACGCTACGAGATAAAAAGTGGTAGTTTATCGAGCCTTCATACTAATATCAAGCCAGTAAGAAGAAAAGATCTGGTAAAATTAACGACTGAACTGGAATCGGACGAAAAAGCTAACTTATCAAAAACTGACCTATTCAATTTAGCATATCTACAAAATGATAGCTGGGAATGGCTTGAAAATGAAAAACTCCCACAGAGTGATAGCAAAAAGCCATTATGGACACACTTATTTAGAAAGAAATCTGACTTTTATAGCACCCAAAACAAAGACATAGACTTTCATGTAAGCCCTATTTTTCAGTTTACTTTTGCTCAGGATAATCTTGCTAAGGAAACACCATATACCAATACACGTGGCATTGAAGTACGAGGAACATTGAATAAAAAACTGGGTTTTTATTCAATGCTTACCGAAAATCAGATTGTATATCCTGAATATATTAGAGAATACGGACGAGCATACAATGCAAATCCATACGAAGGATTCACTAAGATTCCGAATGCCGATTCGAGTAAATACTTAGCAGATTTCTTTTCGGCACGAGGATATATTACTTTTCAGGCCATCAAAAGTGTACAAATTCAGTTTGGACACGATAAAAACTTCATTGGGTCGGGCATTCGCTCAATGATTCTATCTGATTTCTCTGCACCTTATTTGCACCTTAAAGTTACAACTAATGTTGGGCGTTTTCAGTACATGAATTTGTTTGCTCAGATGATAAACAAGCAAATTCCCTTAGCTGCCGACGGAACGGAACAACTCCCACCAAAGTATTTTTCGTTGCATCATTTGAGTGTAAATATTGGTCGAAACCTAAATATTGGAATTTTTGAAAGTATTATTTTTGGCAAACGCCAAGTTGGGTTCGATATTAATTACCTAAATCCTGTGATATTTCTACGTTTTGCCGAAGGACATCTCGGAAGTGTCGATAATTCGATTGCTGGATTAAATTTTAAATATAATTTCAAACGTCACTTTTCTCTCTACGGACAATTTGTTTTAGATGAATTTAATGTAAAATATTTCAAGCAAGATGGTTGGTGGGCTAAAAAATACGCTGCTCAAATTGGTGGACGCTATATTGATGTTTTCGGAATAAAAAACCTTGATTTTCAGACAGAATACAACTTAGTAAGACCATATATGTATAGTCATAATTCGACTTACAGTAATTATGTCAATTATAACCTTCCTTTGGCTCATCCTTTGGGAGCAAATTTCACCGAACTTCTGCTAATTGGACGTTATCAACCAACGAAGCGTTTGTTCCTGAATTTCACGACAATGCTCACCCAACAAGGCAAAGATTCAAATATTATCAACTGGGGTGGAGATATTTTGCGAAATTACAATTTTGCCCGCCCATTTGACTACGGAAATGAAATTGGTCAAGGTCGCACAATTAATACAAAATTCTATCAGTTTGGAGCATCATACATGATCGCACATAACCTGTTTGCTGATTTAAAGGTTCAAAACCGTAACATTAATCTATCAGGCGATGCTGATGATAAAAAGAACATGATTTTTTCGGTGGGCCTCCGCTGGAATACGAGTCAAAGGCAGTTTTTATTTTAATTTTCTAAATACTGTTTGTGATTTTTTTTAAAATTTACCATTATTCATTGTCAATTATACATTCTCCATCAATCATGTTTGTCCTTACCGAAAATAACTCTTTAGCCAACCACTTTCTTTCTGAACTGAGAGATGAACAAACGCAAAAAGACTCGATGAGATTTCGCCGAAACTTAGAGCGTTTAGGTGAGGTTTTTGCTTATGAAATCTCCAAAACTTTGAGTTTTCAGAAACACGACGTAAGCACTCAGCTCGGTATCAAGAAAACTTATCATCTTTCACAAGATGTAGTTTTGGTAACGATTCTTCGGGCAGGTTTGCCTTTGCATCAAGGCTTGCTAAACTATTTCGATAAAGCAGAAAATGCTTTTATAGGAGCATATAGAGGTAAACACGACGAAAAAGAAGCATTTGAGATAGAAATGGACTACATTACAAGTCCAGATATACACGATAAAGTATTGATAATCAGCGACCCCATGCTGGCTACTGGTAAATCAATCGAAAAGGCATACCACGCCATGTTACGCTACGGAGTTCCTGCCAAGACACATATTGTATCGGCTATTGCGAGCCAGCGGGGTGTACGCTTTATTCAAGCACGCCTACCTCAATGCCGTTTATGGGTTGGAGATATTGATACCGAAATGAATTCAAAATCGTATATCGTACCAGGCTTAGGCGATGCTGGCGATTTAGCCTTTGGAGGGAAGATTTAGTGATTAGTTAATGGTAAATTGGTTACTGGTATATTATTGGAGAATTAGTAGATTTGTTTTTCGAGTCACCAGTTTACCAATAACAATTAACCACTATTTTAATCGCTCAAGTGTGGCTTTCATACGATACTGAAGCACTACTTTTTTACCAGATACATTTTCGAGTAAAGGTTTTAACACCAATTCTGCATTTTTCTTGGTTTGCTCCAGAATTCCCATCTCAAGAGCCGACTCCTTGATTTTAGCTTCAGCACGGGTGTAAGCTTCGTTCATCAGCGATTGTTCGTTCATGAAAGCATACTCAGTATCGTAAATTTTCGATTTACTATGATCAATTTTATAACTACACAGCTCAGGGTCAGGTAAATGAACAATTAATGTATCATCTTTGGTAATAATATCTTCAGCTTTAATCTTTGTTAAATCTATACAACCGATCGCCTCGCCTTGTACAATCAAAATTGCTTTCGGATTAGGCATATAATCTCTTACGAGTTCTTGCTCAACAACATCTCTGAAAGCAAAATTCGATAATTCTAACTTGCCTAAAACAGTCATTTCTTTCAACACTATATTGTGGGTCGTCTGAATATCTCTAATAGTGAAAGGGTTAAAGTTTTTAAATTTTTCCCACAAAAAAATTGATAATATTACTGTAATGAATAGTATTATTATCTGTATATATCTTTTCAGCATTTTCCCTATTTTGGTTTATATATAAAGTAGTCTTTCTTGTAAAATTACACTACTTTAGAAATAAAGTATGCTTATTTATTATAAAAGCTACATTAAAAAATTACCTTTTAAAATTCTCATCTGCATTATAATATAATTTAAAACTAAATTTTAAGATGTTTTCTGTATCTTTGTAAAGTTAAAAGTAACCAAAAACTCTATTTACAGTGACGCTTATCAAATCAATTTCGGGTATCAGAGGGACTATTGGCGGAAAAAGTGGCGATTCCTTGACCCCTTTAGATGTTGTAAAATTTACTGCTGCTTACGGTTCTTGGCTTAAAAACAAAAATTCAGAAAAACCACTTCGTGTAGTAATTGGAAGAGATGCCCGTTTATCAGGCAAAATGGTTTCCGATTTGGTATCTGCTACTCTTGTCGGGATGGGTTTTAATGTAATTGATTTAGGCCTATCTACTACTCCTACTGTTGAAATTGCTGTTCCACTTGAAAATGCCTTAGGTGGTATTATTCTGACGGCAAGCCATAATCCAATACAGTGGAACGCTCTAAAATTACTCAACGAAAAAGGCGAGTTTATTTCTGGTGCCGACGGCGAAGCATTACTGGCCATTGCCGAAAACGATAGTGCTGAATATGCCGATGTAAAAAGTTTGGGGAAAGTAGAAACGAATGATACTTATTTACAAAAACACATCGAAATGATTTTAGAATTGCCATTGGTAGATAAAGAAGCCATTGCAAAAGCTAACTTCAAAATTTGTGTTGATGCCGTAAATTCTTCAGGTGGAATTGCAGTTCCGATGCTTTTAGAAGCGTTGGGCGTCAGTGAAATCAAGAAAATAAACTGCGAGCCAACGGGTGTTTTTGCTCATAATCCAGAACCATTACCTGAAAATTTAAGAGAAATTTCGGGTGAATTACGCAAAGGAAATTATGACTTAGGAATCGTTGTTGACCCAGATGTAGATAGATTAGCATTTATAAATGAAGATGGCGAGCCATTTGGCGAAGAATATACACTCGTGGCAGTTGCTGACTATATCTTAAAAAATACCGAAAATAAAGAAAACTTGACAACGGTCTCAAACCTTTCTTCGACTTTGGCATTGAAAGATGTAACTGTTAAAGCTGGTGGAACTTATCACTCGGCAGCCGTTGGTGAAGTAAACGTTGTAACCAAAATGAAAGAAGTTGGTGCAATTATCGGTGGAGAAGGAAATGGAGGAATCATCTATCCAGAATTCCACTACGGACGTGACGCACTGGTTGGAATTGCTTTATTTTTAACACATCTGGCAAAATTCAGCAAACCGATTGGTTTCTTACGTAATACTTATCCTAACTACCATATCGCCAAAAAGAAAGTAGAACTTACCGCAGATTTGGATGTCGATGGAATTTTAGATGAAATTAAGGACAAATACGAACGCTATCCGATAAATACCGAAGATGGTGTGAAGATAAATTTTGAAAAAGAATGGGTTCATTTGCGTAAATCGAATACTGAGCCTATCATCAGAATTTACGCTGAGTCGGAGTTTGAAACAACCGCCTCAAATCTCGCCGATAAAATAATTCGAGATATTAAAGAATTGATTGCTCAGTAATCACATTCTATATTTTCAAAGAGCTTAAAATTGTACAAACAGTTTTAAGCTCTTTTTTTATGCGTACATTCTTCATCTTTTGTTCACAAAGAATCCGTAAGCCAACATCGGCTATTAGTTTTGGCACTGAATTTGTGCATCATTTTTGCACAGAAAATTCGCTATTTATAAATGGTTGTTTTACAATCGTTCAATCATTTGATTTATTATGTTTAGGAAAAAAGGAAACCCAAAGTTTATAATATCTATCCTTCTATGGATAGTTAGTATGCAAGTGGTAGTTGGACAAGGTTTTCCGACGAACCTTGAATGGCAAAAATGCTATGGTTGGAACGATTATCACGGAGATGAAGGCACTAAGATTATTCCTACACAAGATGGAAATTATATTGCCATTGGTAAAAAGAGTTTAAATGGTTTAGAACTTATATGGGTTGCAAAAATTGGCACATTGGGTAATATGCTCTGGGAAACAACGGTGTCAGATAATAATGCTTACACAGGCTTTAAAGCCCAAGATATTATTCAAAATCCTGACGGTAGCTATATTTTAGTAGCAAGAGTCAATAATTATTCAAACCTACGCTTTAATAATACAAATGCTCTCAATATTTCTGCAATAGCCAGTAAAGGTAATGTTGATATTCTTATCACTAAACTCGATGGCGAAGGCAAAATGGTTTGGAATAAAACTTACGGAGGTGATGGTGAGGATATTCCAATAAAAGTTTTATCTACCAATGATGGAAATCTGATGCTACTCTCTCATACTGGCTCTTCGAATGGAGACATTGCTAATTCTAATAAAAATACATCAAGCTTTAATCAAGACTTATGGCTTGCCAAATTAGACCAAAACGGCTCACTATTATCAAAAAAATGTATCGGTGGCAGCGGAGACGAAATGGGTTTTGATATGAAAAAAACCGATGGTGGATTCGTAATTGTTGGTTGTACCAATTCAAATGATAATGAAATAGGGCCAAATAAGGGCGGAAAAGATATTTTAGCCGTAAAAATTGATGAATCAATCAATGTGGTTTGGAAAAAAACTTATGGCGGAAACCAAAAAGATGAAGCTAAGAGAGTATTAATACAACCCAATGGAGAAATTATTGTTGGTTTGATTTCTAACTCTTCGAGTGATGATTTTCAGTTTACACCAAACGATGTTTTCCCAAATAATTTTGAAGAAAACATCTGGTTGCTAAAACTCAACTCCAATGGTGAACTGCAAAATAAAAAAATGTTTGGTGGTGCTGGTCGTGATATTCTTAACGATTTAATTGCAACCAGAGACGGTAATTTTGCGATTGCAGGTTCAACAAGATCAAATAATGGCAACATCAATGACCGTAATCGAATTCCTTCTAATAATAATGGACAATATGATTTATTGCTCATGAAAATAGGTAATAATCTTGATTTTATTTGGTCAAAAACACTCGGTGGCTCATCAGAAGACGAAGGAAATGGTATTGTAGAAACCAATGAAGGAGCATTTATTGGTATCGGAACTACCCAATCATTAGATGGCGATGTTTCAGGAAACCATTTCAGTTCTCAAAACAATAGAGACATTTGGTTTGTAAAGATAAATTACCGATGTGAAACTGAAATTGTTACTTCCGCTGATTTGGTGGCTGTCAATTCAGAAGTAGTAGCCTCCGAAAGTATTATAACATCAGATAAAGTATCGAAAAATTCGTCAATCCATTACGGTGCCAATAAGAACATTGATATTGTTGCTGGTTTTGATAGCGAATTTGGTACTACTCTCGATTTCAACTCAGCTGGTTGTAATGCTGTTGATGGTGTTAGTCCTAATCCTATTCAAATAAAGATAAATAATGAATGCCGAGAAGGTGGGATGAAATTTGAATTTATGCCTTTTACACCGAGTACAGATTTGGGACAGTATAAAATATCAGTGCAAAACCTCGACCCTAAAATTGAATTTAGTTTCAATGGAAATACGCTGATAACTAAGAATAATCTACCAAATAATGGGAATGCCTATTTCGTGGTGAAGGTCTCAAAAGAGGGTTATCATGACTTTGAATATCAGAGTTATACAAGTACCTGTGAGCACGATAATGCTCCGATTGACTGCCCAGAAAATGACCGTGATGTAATTCTTGATAAAGAATATTATAATTCAGGTGAAATTTTCACTGCCTCATGGACAGGTTCACTTTTACCAAATCAAGAATTATTTTGGTACAATGAAAATGTAGAAACGATTTCAAAAACAGCAACAACTTTCACTGGAAGAATTACAAGTTTCCCTGCTCACGTTCAAGCCCAACCAGGTATATTTCCAGACTCTCGTCCGTGTCACGGTTCTACGAGGGTCGAATTTAGACCAAGAAAATAAATACTTATATCTATAAAAAAGGCCTAAAATCAATAATTTTAGGCCTTTTTGCTGTAATTAATCAACAACCACATTCCCACCACCGCTATAACTGCGGTAATCACCGTTATACATGGCATCGGCTGAAACTGGGCCGAGAATAAATTTACCACGAGAAACAACTCTTACTAAATAATAGAAAGTCTTTTCGTTGGCATCGGCTGTGGTGTAGAAATTGATTCTATCATCACGAATATCGAAATGCTGAGGTGTTGAGGCATTTTTAATCCAAGTCATGTTGCGGTCTTCGTTTAAGCGAGGGTTTTCAATCTCAAATGCAGCTGGAAGCATATCAGTTACGACCACGTTTTCCACTGGAGTGCCGAGCGTGCTGCTTACGCTTACTTTCACTACAACCAATTGGTTTTGTTTAAGGCTTCCAGAAATCGGCTCTCCATTTCGAGTTAAGAATTGTCGGCGAACTTTCAAGAAATTATCTTCTTCGGTGTAGCTTCCTGTGGCACTTAGCCCTTCTTGTTGCGAAAAATAATACAAGCCGCCTTTTCCTTTGGCCGAAATGTTGACCAATTTTCCTGCAATACCTTTTTCGATATTCAAATCTGTTCCTGCGAAATTCGCTAAAATCTTATTATCAACTGATAACGAAGCCGTTACAGTCGATTCGCCTGTACGTTTGGCAATTTTCCCTAAAGCCAAGAAACTAAACACCGATTCTTGCGTAGAAAGATAAGGCGTTGATTTGATAGCTTGCGAAAGTATGCGTGCCAGTTTCGGTACTTGTAAGTTTTCGGGGTCAGATTCTACCAAACTGTTCAACGAAATAGCCAAATTCCTGATTGGCGAAGCAAAACTTCCACCTGTTTGTTTTTGGGTATTTTCTATCACATAATCTTTCGGTAAAAGCTGCTTGAAGCTACCTTCATCGCCAATTTGAGCAAAACTTGCACCGAGCATATATCGCTCATCAGTTGTCAATAAAATTTGATTGGCCTTGTAATAATTCATCACTGGCTGATTGGCCTTTCCTGCCATTGCAAGTGTATAAAGTGAATAAATCATTTCGTGACGTGCAATCGTGCGGGTCGTCCAAGTGCCAGTTTCGTTATAAATATAGTCGGTTTCGGTTAAATCTTGCATCGAAGTTTTGGTCGTCAAATAATCCAACATTCGATTTAGATTTTCGTCACTTACTTCAAAATCTGCCTTTTTAGCTTCTAACAAGAAATGAGCCGCAAAGGCCGTTCCCCACCAACTTTCGCTATCTCCACCTTGCCAGTAGCTTACTGCACCGTTGGCCAATTGCATACTTTCTACCTTACGAATGGCTGCTTGCACATTAAACTGTGGATTCCAGTCATTTTCGCCAGAAACTCTGAGCGAGCGAGAGTTTTTAGCAATCCTTTTCGTGAAATCGGCAAAATATAATTGCGGGAATGCCTTTGAAACAGTCTGCTCAATGCAACCGTGCGGATAACCCAATAAGTAATCTAATTGCTTGGCAAACTGCACCATCGGCGAGCGACTCATCAATAAACTTGCTTGTGCAGTGCCTGCCATATAATCATTTCCGAGATTTACGGATTCGGTTTTTCCTGCCAAAACTACACCTGATAATGAGGTTTTGAGCAATGAAGTTGAAGGTCTGATTGTTAAATCTATTTTCTCAGAAAACTTTTCTTTGAAACCATTTACCACTACCGCAATACTTCCAGTGCCGATAGCCGCAGGTGCTTTGATACTAAACATCGTGCGAACTTCTTTGCCCGCAGGAACTGTAATAGACTGATTATTAACCCCTTGCAAAGCCAGTCCACCAGTTAAGTTTACCGAAATGCTTGCAGTTGTAGCAGTTTTGGTAGTATTTGTGACCGTGACAGGAATCATCACTTCATCGTTTGGACTCAAAAACTTTGGAGCTCCCGTGCTGATTACAATTGGGTCTTTTACTTTCATGTTGGCATTGGCCGAACCAAAAGCTTCATCTTTATAAGCAACTACCATAATACGCAAATCGCCCGAAAACTGTGGAATTTCAAATTCAAATTCGGCTTCGCCACCCATACCAGTTTTCAAGATTCCTGACCAAACTGCCACTAACTTCGTGCGTCCATTGCTTAATGGATTTACTCGTTTTTCGAGATTATACCCATCACCACCAGTGCTACTGCTTGCCAACGATAATTCAGGGAAAAGGAATTGATACAAATCGTGGCTACTTACTTCCAAAGCCTGTTTTTGGTAGAAATAATTGTAAATATCGGGCGTTTTGAAGTTTTTGATTTGCAAAATACCTTCATCAACCACCGAAATTGTGAGTTCGGTATTGGCTTTGGTTTTTATCGTAACTTTTTGCTTGCGTTTCGAGCGAGATTCTTTCACCGCTACAATTTCTACTGGCAATTGATTGGCTGGTTTTTCGACTTTCATCGGGGCAAAACCGTGAGCAACTGTAAGTGGCATATCAGTTCCTTTCATTGGACGAATGAGCGTTGCCGTTACATAGACGTTTGGCAACATTTCTTCGGTAATTTTGATGTCGATTTCGGCTGATTTCTTATCAGTTTCTACATAAAAATGTTCTAAAACAGTTCCTTTTTCAACGGTTACGAGCATTTTTCCCGCAAAAGGCGTTTTCATCAAAACTTTTGCTTTATCGCCCACTTCATATTTTTCTTTATCAAATTCCATCAAAACTTGTCCTTCGTTACTTACTTCAAATGAGCTGCTCGATGTATTTCCATAGCCATACGCATAAAAACCTTGTGAAGCATAACTTTTTGCACCCGCTTGGGCAATACGAATTTCGTACTCGCCCGATACTTGCGGAATAAATTTTATTGAAGATTTTCCTGCCGAAAAACTCACTTCTTTGGTCTGCACCAGTTTTTCTTGTCGTTTAGAATTATAGCGAATCACGCCATCAGTTTTTTCGACAACCGTCTGATATTCAATACGATAGATCAAAACTTCTGCTTTGGCAGATTTGGCTTTTCCATCGGTCGAAACGGCTGCGAGAGGAATCGTCATCGGCACGTGCGTTCCAACATAATAATCGGCCAAACCGATGCCGTAAAAAGTATCTTGCGTGAAAACATCAAAACTTTTTACACGATTGAGTGGACGACCAGTTTCATCAAAAACCGTCACAAAAACTTTTCCTTCAAGCACGCCCATATCCTGGTATGTGGTAGCGAGTTGAAAGGCTTGTTTGGCTTGTCCATTTTCATCAGTTGAGCCTTGTCTGAGGTCATGTTCAAACTTTGTATCATTCTGAATATCAAACGAATAGGCTTCAAAACCTTTCGCAAAAAAGGCTTTTCTTTTCAGCGAAAAATCCATTTCATAATTTCGGTTCGATGCTGGTGGGCCAAATAAATTGGTTGCAGTTGCCACCAAATTTACGGTTTCTCCAGTTTTGTAGCTGTCTTTTGCCGAAACATCAACTTTGATTCTATCAGGCATAAATTCTTCGATGCTGATAGATTTTGAAGTAAGCAAAACATCATTTCCGTTCAGAATTTCGATGGCGTAAGTTCCCGTTACAGCGGCACGGTCGAGCGGAATAGAGGTTTCGATTGCACCTTGTGCATTGGTGTTTTTCAAGAAAGATTTAAACTCACGGCCATTGGGCAAAATAAGTCTGATTTTCAAAGGAATATCTGCCGCAGAAGCCCATTTGGCATCACGCACAACGGTATTAAAATGAATGGTTTCACCTGGGCGATAAATGTCACGGTCGCCATAAACAAAAGCATCAAAACCCGTTGAATTGGCTCGCTTGCCTTCCACCTCAAAGCGTGAAGTTTCTACTTGCGTATCTTCGAGCAACATATAATTAAAATCATCTTCGGTGCGAGCAGTAATCATGGCCAACTTGAAGTTCGGGGCTTTTTCTTTGAGTTTTTCAAATACAATAACACCCTTACTATCAGTTTTTTGCGTTTCCATAATTTGGTTGTTGGTCGAAACAAGTTTTATCTCGACATCGCCCATTGGTTCGGCATCTATGATTGAATTGACAAACACCATCAGCTGGTCACCATCGGCCGATTTCTTGGCAATAATTCCTAAATCAGACACCGAAACAAGTTTGGTGGCGTTCTGATAATATTCGTCGTTTGAATTAAGATTTACCAAATAGACACCACGCAATTTGTCTTGCTCTGGCATTGGCATATTCAGGACCGAAACGCCGTGAACTTTCGATAAATTGCCTGTTTCGATGGTGCGGTCAACGATTACATCGCTATAAATTCCTTGGTCGTCAGTGCCGTAGTTAAAGCCATTTACTCGGCTTTCTTCACCATCGTAATCGTAGTTTTCGTAGCGATTATTTCGCACATACGAGAGCAAGTTATTCTCGTAAATCTTCACAATCTTGAGTTTTACTTTTGGAATATTCGTAATACGGATTCCTACATTTCGGCTGCCTTTTGAGGATAAATACAAACCTTTTTTGCTCGTAAATTCAATACTTGCAGGCATTTCTCCGAAAAACAAATCTTTGGTTATTTCTCCATCAAGTTTTGCTCCGAGCGTGCCTCGTAGATTATCTTTTATGGTCAAAGTATAAGCCTCTGAGGCACTAAAAAAGCCTTTGATGATAAAACCGTTTTCGGTTAATTCGGTTTGAGTTTCAACAGCTGGTTCGATTTTGAACGCATCTTTTAGGTTATCGCCCGAAATTTGTTGGGTCGTGATAACTTTCACAAAACCTTGGTTTTTCTCGAAACCAGTTTCAATATCAACCACTTTTACATTATATGGTGAAGGCAAAACGCCTTCCAATTCAATTTTTTCTTGGGTAGAACCTGCACTTCCTGCAATTTTTACGCCTTTTTCGATGATTGTTTTGAGCGAACTTTCATCTTTTAGTGAAGGTGCATTATCAAGGGCCAGTACCAACTTTTGGTCGTTGGGCGTGCTATTTAGATTAAATTTTGTATCGGCATCTTCGAGTTGAACTTTTAGTAAATTAATGACATCAGTTTCTTGAACTGGGTAATTGAAATCAACTTTTACTTTAGCAACTGGCTTATTATCAGCTCCTTTCATCCAATACGTTTCTATTTTCTGAGCCTTCAAATGAGGCGTATGAAACTCGAAAGATTCATTATCTAAACCATAATTTTTTGTTACTGATTTGCTCAAAAGGTTTTTAGTCAGTACGGCTTTATAATTGGTTGCTCCTTTGAAACCATTTGATGGAGAAAACACCAATTCATTTTTGGCCGACCACTTGAAAACCCCCTCAACTTTTGGTTCAATTCTTACGTATTCAACGGCTTGCCAAGTTTCTAAGTCGGCATCAGAAACCAAATCTTTGTTGAAAGTAAAAACTAAGTTTTGGGCAAGTTGAATCTCATCCTCAAAGTTTCGGGCCGCTACGCTCACTTCGTTGAGTTTGGAACAGCCTGAAAATAGATATGAAATTTGAGTTATGAGATATGAAAAAAAGAGTACACGCACAAAGCTATTGGCTTTTAGGCGATAAGAAAGAGGGTTCATGGGCGATTTGAAGATTTGAATAGGTTTCGAGGGTATTAACGTGGGAAGTTCGGGAAATTGTAGCGGATTATCAAAATTATTTTTGAAGGTTTTGAGCAAAAACAACATCAGAAAGTTCAGGAATTCTTTTTATCTGATGAAGGCGAATAATCACTACAAAATTCCCAAAGCAAAAATACTTGGAAGAGCCGCTTACGAAAATTTAGGTTTGTTCTATCGTGACCATGAAGACCAAACTGAACACTGGATATTTACCCAAAAACCAACTACGTTGCCAGTGTAAAAGCTGTTCAGAAATTGATGTCAAGTGCTGATAATAAAGAAGGGAAGACTATGCTGTAATAGATGTTGGAGCTACAGAATTGGGTATTTTGAGGACAAAACTTAATCCAAAAACTAAGAAATTAGAGTTTTGGTTAGCGAAAATTTAAAGAACGCCAAATCAATATGGGTCTTAAAACCTCAATGCTTACAAAGAAGTAGCAAAAGCCATTAAAAGTTAAGTGATTGACTCTTTGGTAAGTTTTGGTATTCCTTCTGACCGAATAATTATTACCCTTAGTAGTGGTTTGGTAGGTAGAATTCATGCTGACACAATACTATTAAAAAATTGAGGCCGAGTTGTATATATACAACTCGGCCATAATTTTATCAATTTCTTTGAAAGTCTTATCTATAAAAGCCCATCGCAACACCACCATCAACATTGATGGCATTTCCTGTTGATTTGCTTAAAAGTCCACCAACGAGAGCAAAACAGGCGTTCGCAATGTCAACTGGAAGAATGATTTCATTAAGCAAAGTACGTTTGGCATAATAAGCTGGTAATTCTTCAACTGTAATACCGTAAGCTTTTGCACGGCCTTCAGCCCAGCCTCCTGCCCAAATATTAGAGTCAGAAATTACGGCATCAGGATTGACAGTATTTACTCTAATTTTATCTCCTCCAACTTCGGCAGCCATTAGGCGAGTTAAATGAGCTTGAGCAGCTTTTGCCGAACCATAACCTGAATTGTTTGGCCCAGAAACTACAGCATTTTTCGAAACAATATTCACAATATCACCGCCGAAACCTTGTTTTCTCATCACTTCGATACCCGCTTTCGATACGATGAATTGTCCTTTTACCAAAATATCATATAATCTATCCCATTCTTCGAGGCTATGCTCAGCGATAGATTTTGAGATACTAATTCCAGCATTATTTACCACAATATCAACTCCGCCAAAGGCCAAACAAGCAGCATCAAGTGCTTTTTCGGTGCTTTCGGCATCGGTTACGTTTAGCAAAGTAGTTGCTACTGCATCTCGTCCAAAAGTTTTGATAAATTCGGCTTTTGCACCTTCCAAACGCTCCTCATTAATGTCATTGATGATTACGCACGCTCCTTCTTCGGCAAATTTCTTAGCGATTGCTTTACCAATTCCACCAGCCGAGCCTGTAATCAATGCAATGCGTCCCGACAATGCTTTTGGTTTTGGCATACGTTGTAATTTGGCTTCTTCCAACAACCAATATTCAATGTTAAAAGCCTCTTGGCGTGGTAAAGAAGTATACTCCGAAACGGCTTCCGCTCCTTTCATTACGTTTACAGCATTTATATAATATTCTGATGCCAAACGAGCCGTTGTTTTATCTTTCGAAAACGTAAACATTCCAATACCTGGGTATAAAATTACAACAGGATTTGGGTCACGCATGGCAGGAGAATTGTGATGCTTGCACGTATTGTAATATTCGGTGTACATTTCACGGTATGCTTCAAATGCGGGTGTCAATTTAGCTTTTATAGCCGAAACATCGCTCAAATCTTCGTTTGGAGCTAATTCTAATACCAAAGGAGAGATTTTTGTACGTAAAAAGTGGTCAGGACAAGATGTTCCAAGTGGTGCGAGTTTCTCTAAATCATTTGAATTAATGAATTCTAAAACTCGTGCATCGTCGGTAAAATGTCCAATCATTTTGCGTTCGGATGAACAAAAACCTCTTAAAATTGGAGCAATTTTAGCCGCTTGCAACTGACGTGCATCAGTTGGAAGGCTTTCGATTTTCTGTCCCCCAAAAACATTTTTATAATTACTTTCCAGATATTCTGCACATTTTTCGATCACTTCGAGTGTGTTGATATAGCTTTCGTATGCGGTATCACCCCAAGTGAAAAGTCCGTGCGAACCGAGCATAATTCCACGCAGTTTGATTCCACGAGCGGCGGCTTCTTCTAAGCACGTGCGTAATTGCAAACCTAAATCAAAACCTGGACGTTGCCAACCAACCCAACCCACTTCACCATTGAATAATTCTTCGGTGATTTTCTTCCCATCTTTGGCGGCGGCAATCGCAATAGCTGCATCGGGGTGAAGGTGGTCGATGTGTTTGAATGGTAGAAATCCGTGAAGTGGTGTGTCAATCGAAGGTGCTTTTGAGGCCAAATCGAAAATACAGTGATTGAAAAGCTCAACCATTTCATCTTCAAACTCAATTCCACGATAAACTTTATTTAGGTTCAGCAGTCTTTCCATGTAAAGTGCCGCACAACCCGACTTTGTGAGTGTGCCAATATCACCACCCGAACCTTTAATCCACATTACTTCGGTATCGGCTCCCGTGAGGGGGTCTTTATCTATGATTTTTACAGAAGTATTTCCACCGCCATAATTTGTCAATCTTAAATCTGCTCCGAGAATATTTGAACGATATATAAACAAAGCTACTTCATCACCTGCCAATTCAGCGGCTTTTGCATCATCCCATAGGTAGCTTACATGGTTGAAAGTCTTAGAATTTTTCATTTTTTTCTTAATTATAGCTTAAAATCTTCTTTTTCTCTTAAAAATCACTTCAAAAACTGCCCAACATTCTCATTAGTAACCAACTGAAACGGTATCATCAGTTCTTTTTCGTAAGGCTGACCTTTGGCAATTTTCACAGCCGTTTCTATTGCCCCTGCTCCTTGTTGTTTCGCATTCTGAAAAACTGTTGCATCGAGTGAGCCTTTCTTCACGGCTTGCAAAGCATCGGCTATAGCATCAATGCTCACAACAATCACTTTATCTTTTAGGCCAGCATCTTGTAAAGCTTTCAATGCTCCGAGTCCCATTTCATCGTTTTGAGCAAAAACCGCATTAATTTTTGTTCCGTACGATTGAATCCAGTTTTGCATCAAATCCATACTTTTCGCTCTGTCCCACTCGCCAGTTTGATGAGCTATTAGTTTTAGGTCAGGATATTGTTTCAGAATTTCTTTTGCACCTTGTTCACGCTGAATCTGAGCTGCTTGCCCCATAAATCCGTGAATCATCACTACGTTTCCTTTTCCACCCAATTTATCGGCAATAAATTTCATGGCAATTCTGGCCGATTCTACATCATTTGAACCAACAAAAGCCGTTGGTTTAGTACTTGTGGCCGAATTTACATTAATGATTGGAATCTTTGCAGCCAAAGCTTTCGTAACTGCGGGCGAACTTGCCTCAACCTCACAAGGATTCATAATGATAACATCTACTTTTTGAGCAATAAAGCTTTCTACCTGTTCGATTTGCTTCAATGGCTGATGTTCGGCATCAACACTTATCAATTCAACGCCCAATTCTTCGGCTTTTTTATTCATTTCGTCACTGATATTGACAATGAACTCATTTTGCATACTGAGTAATGTAACCCCTACTTTGATTTTTTTATCGCCACTATTTTCTGCATTTTTTGACTGGCTACAACTGATAAATAAAAAAACTGTAATGATTAGAGTTGAATAAAGATGTTTCATTTTTTTGAATATTTGTGTCTTCGACTCTGCTCAGACACCGTGAAACCACATGTTTTTTATGTTTTATTTATGCTTGTTAAAATTGGTGTCTGAGCGAATCGGACAGCCGAAGCCCCGATTTAAACATTACTTTTCTGATTCCAACTATCTAAAACTACTGCCCCGATAATGATTATACCCATCACAACTTGTTGGTAATAAGATGTTACATTGAGTAAATCAAGGCCATTATTGATTACTCCAATCAACAAAACGCCAACCAAAGTACCCATCATAGTACCCGTTCCGCCCGATGTACTTGTGCCACCGATGACAGCCGCGGCAATGGCATCTAATTCAAAACCTGCTCCTGCATTGGGTTGGCCAGTGGTGATTCTTGATGTCAGTAAAACACCTGCTAATCCTGCCAATAAACCCGAAATCGAATAAACTGCCATTTTCACTTGATTCACATTAATTCCCGACGCTCTTGCTGCCTGCTCATTGCCACCTACTGCATAAATATACCTTCCGAGCAGTGTTTTTTTAAGTGTAATTGAGCAAATAGCAAAGATTAAAACCAAAACAATAATCGGAAAAGGAATACCCAAAACTTCGCCTCCACCAATAAAATTGAATGAATCAGAAAGGTTTGAAATGGGCCGACCTTTACTCAAAATCAGAGCCAAACCTCGCCCGATTGTCATTGTTCCGAGGGTAACTATAAATGGTGCAATTTTACTTTTTGTAATAATAAAACCATTGAAAACTCCCATCAAAAGCCCCGCCAGTAAACCTGCAAAAATAGGCAATGCCACAGGAAAAGTATCGGGATGTGCCAGCATTGCGGCAGTTACACCTGTTACGGCTACCATCGAACCCAGCGAAAGGTCTATTCCACCCGTAATTATTACAAAAGTTACACCAAAAGCCAATAAGGCATTGATAGATGCCTGTGTAATGATAATCGTCCAGTTTGAGACCGTCAAGAATTGGGGTGAAATAAAGGAAAGAATGAGGCATATTATGATAAATACCACGAAAATTCCGTACTGTCTTAGGGTTTTAATGTACTGCATATTGCATAATTTTTTCTTGGGTTGCCTCTTGTTTTGATAATAAAGCGGTTTGTTTTCCTTTCGAGAGAACCATAATTCTATCGCTTATACCAAGAATTTCGGGCAATTCTGACGAAATCATAATGACTGCGATTCCTTTTTCAGTCAACTGATTAATCAATTTATAAATCTCAAATTTTGCTCCAATGTCAATGCCACGGGTGGGTTCATCTAAAATAACCAAACTTGGCGAGGTCAATAAAACTTTGCCAATGACTACTTTTTGTTGATTTCCACCACTGAGCGTCATCACTTTTTGATTGATGCTCGTGGACTTTATTTTTAAATCGTTTACCAGTTGTTTCGTCGCCTCATATTCGTTGCTTGAATTAACAAACCAAGTCTTTGAGAAGTTGCCTAAACTCGACAAACTGATATTTTCTTTGATAGATAATGCAGGAATAAAACCTAACGCTTTACGGTCTTCGCTCACATATCCGATGCCATTTTTGATAGCATCTTCGGGCGATTTTATTTCAACTCTATTGCCTTTTAGCATGATTTCTCCACTATCATACATATCCAGCCCAAAAATTGCTCTGGCAATTTCGGTTCGCCCCGCTCCCATCAAACCCGCAATGCCAAGCACTTCGCCTGCATGAACTTCAAAATTAATGTCTTTAAACTTGCCTTTCTTGTTTAGATTTTGAACCGAAAGAATAGATTCTCCTTTTATTGAATTATTTTCAAGAAAGCGGAACGCCGCCCGAAGGTCATTTAGTTCTCGCCCAACCATCAACGCAATCAAGGCATTTTTATCTAATTCGTTTGTGTTTTTAGTAGCTATATATTTTCCATCACGCAAGACCGTGATTCTGTCGGTAATCTCATATATTTCGTCCATTTTGTGCGAAATATAGATAATTGCCACACCTTTGGCTTTCAAATCTTTGATAATTTTGAAAAGCATCGTCACCTCGTTATCGGTAAGTGCCGATGTGGGTTCGTCCATAATTATGACCTTTGCGTTGTTTGAAATTGCTTTGGCAATTTCTATCATTTGCATTTCGGCAATACTCAAGTTTTTGATTTTGGTCTGTGCGTTGATTTTTACCCCTATCGCATTAAGGATTTCTTGTGCTTTTTGGTTGATAACCTTATCATTCAACCAGCTTCGATAATTTGTTTCTCGACCTAAAAAAATATTTTGAGCAACGGTTAATTCGGGAACTACAAGGATTTCTTGATGAATCATAGAAATTCCTTTCCGTAAATTTCCGTGAACGTTATTGCTTTTTAGAGTCTCTCCCTCAAAGATAATTTCGCCCGAATCTGGTTTAAGCAAGCCCATCAAAATCTTCATAAATGTCGATTTCCCTGCTCCATTTTCACCCATTAAGGCATGAACTTCGCCTTTTTGGAGGTTAAATTGAATATTATCCAACGCCTTTACCCCTAAAAATGATTTAGAGAGGTTTTGTACTTGGAGAATATTTTGAGGGTTTGAGGGCATAATACTTCAACTATTTTATCTTTTTTTCTCCTCCTTTTTTCAAGGAGGAGTACCCTAAAAAATACATTTTTCTTGTATTTTTTAGGGGGAGGTGGTTAAACATGGGTATGGTTAAAAAATGCCTAATTTGGAACAAACCACCCCGTCCGACTGTCGTCAGGACACCCCTCCTTGAAAATAAGGAGGGGAAGTTAAAAATCATGAATTTATTCTCACACAAAATCACCTTCTACATGTGTATCTTTCCAACTTCTTGAATTAGCCGAATCAATGACTGCCGCACAAACTTTTTGGGTTTGAAGTGCTTCTTTGAAAGTTGGCGAACAATCTTCGCCAGTTTCTAAACTCTTCAAGAAATCGGCTACTTGATGAATGAAACTATGCTCATAGCCAATACCACAACCTGGAATCCACCATTTATTCATGTAAGGCTGGTCTCCATCGGTTACGTGAATCGAACGCCATCCACGAACAATTGAATCATCACGGTGGTCGAAATATTCGAGGCGATTGAGGTCATGTAAATCCCAACGGATAGAAGCATCAGCACCATTGATTTCAAATGTATAAAGAGCTTTATGTCCACGAGCATAGCGAGTAGATTCAAAAAGTCCGAGGGAGCCATTCGCAAAATGACAGTGGAAAATACAAGCATCATCAATTCCAACAGGTTCAACTTTGCCAGTTAACTGGTGCATACGTTCTTTTACAAAAGTTTCGGTAACGGCAGAAACATCGGTAATTGCCCCATTGAGCCACATGGCCGTATCAATACAGTGAGCTAAGAGGTCGCCCGTTACACCCGAACCAGCTGCACCTACATCCATTCTCCACAAGCCTTCACCACCTTGCGGGAGGTCTGCATTGATAGTCCAATCCTGTAAGAAATTAGCTCTGTAATGATATATTTTACCCAGTTTTCCAGATTCAATGATTTGTTTTGCCAAAGTAACAGCTGGCATTCTACGGTAGTTATACCACACAGTAGTTTTCAATGGTTTGCCATCTGTTCCGGCTTTGTCGATGGCATCAACCATTATTTGCCCTTCTTCTAAGGTACGAGCTAATGGTTTTTCACATAAAATCATTTTACCTGCTGCTGCCGCTGCCAAAGCAATTTCTGCATGAGAATCATTGGGTGTACAAATATCAATGGCATCAATATCGTCCCGAGCAACGAGTGCTTTCCAGTCGGTTTCGATAGATTCAAAACCCCATTGGTCGGCAAATGCTTGTACTTTTGCTGCATTTCTTGAGCAAACAGCCTTCAATACAGGTGTATATTCCAATTCAGGAAAAAAATTTGTAATGCGATTATATCCATTAGAATGAGCTCTTCCCATAAGGCCCGTTCCTATTAATCCGATTCTAAGAGGTTTCTTCGTTGACATAGTTTTATTTAAATTTAAGATGGAGAAGATAGCGACTATAGTTCGGTAAAAATGGTATTGATGTACGTAAAAACTAATTCTACGCCACAAAACCACCCCGCCGACTATCGTCAGGCACCCCTCCTTAAAAAAAGGAGGGGAAATTTTCGCATCAACTACTCAACCCACCCATGTTGTTTTCTAACATTTATCATGGCTGCCAGAATATCGTTCCATGTTTGTTGTTTGGTCATTACTGCATTATCAAACATACAGCCGTCCCAACAAATATGGCGGAAAGCTTTGGTCAATTCGCCCGAATTATTGCGAAGCCAAAGACCTGCATCGTGGGCAATATCCAATTTACCATTTGGGTCGGTAGCTTGACAGTGGCGACCAGTTTTATCGTGTGAGCCTGTCCCGTGAACAGTTCCATCGTTTTGTGCAACGTGGAAGTCTATTGTCCAAGGACGAAGAGCGTCGGTTAATTTTCTTAATCCTGAAAGAAAGGTTTCTCTATCGCCCCACTGAAAATCTTCGGGAAGGATGCGAGCCTCGGGAGCATTATAACCGAGCAAATAAAGTGTAGTGTGCGACATATCAGCTTGGAAACCAATATTAGGGCGGTCAACTGCTTCCAGCGTATCAATCATGGCTTTCCATGAGTGCATTCCTCCCCAACAGATTTCTCCTTCTGCGGCGAGCCTTTCACCATAATCGGCAGCTACATCGCAGGCTTCTCTGAATGTCTGTGCAATCAATTTTGTATTACCCACTGGGTCGGCTGCCCAAGCATGAGGTGTACTCGCTGAGTCAATTCTAACGATTCCGTTGGGGCGAATGCCCATTTCACGCAATTTTTGCCCAATGTGACAAGATTTACGAACCATTTCTACAAAATTTGCTCGTTCTTCTTTGCTTCCCATTGCTGGTCCACCCCAAATCGGAGCAACTAAACTACCAATTTCAAGACCATGTTTTGACACTTTATCGGCCAATCTTTTGATGGCATCGTCAGAAGTATCAAGGTCATAATGCGGGTCGAAAAGCCCTAAATCAACACCATCGAATTTTACGCCATCTACTTCGGCAGCGGCGGTCATTTCGAGCATGGTATCCAACGAAATTGGTGGCTCAGAGTCTGGTCCTTTTCCTACAATGCCTGGCCATGTAGCATTATGGAGTTTAGGATAATTATTTTCCATTTATTTAATAGACTTTTAGGTTGATATTTTTCATTATTTAACGCTGGCAGGGTTTTGAACCCTGCCAGCGTTAACAAATTTACAAAACCAAATCAGGGTTATTAGGTCCGAAATGTTTGAGCATTACGATTGGGTCATTGGCTGAATGATTGGTTATTGTTACGCCTTCGATAGCTGCTTTTTCGGTGATAAAAAACTCATCGTTAGTGAGTTGTCCGTAGCGAATCAAGGCAGGGGTTTCGATATTCCAAACGCCCATTTTGCCGTGTCCTTGCATCATGATTATTCCATAAGCTGCACTGTCTTTAATTGTTACGGTTTGCCCAGGAAAAACAGTCAATTCTTTTGCAGAAAATGCTTCTGAACGATAACAAACCCATTTTTCGATATAGCCTTCTGCTTCCATTTCTGCCACATCTTTTACTGGTTTTGGCTGCATGAAACGAGTTTCGAGCAAATTTGGATTAGTGTTTAATTCCCAATCAATTACGCCCATTAGTTGGTCATAATCACCAATTTGGTCAGGAGGTGTGCCATTCCACAGTAATTCTTCTGGAATAACCGCCTCATTTACCAAAGATTGATACATCGCAAAAACATCCGATGCTTTTTGTGGCTCATACGTACACAAACTCCCTGGAGCGTGAAGCATTCCTGGAGGAACATCCCAGCCAGTTCCTGGAATTAATGGAAACGCCTGCGAATACATCGTGATTTTATTATCACCCTTTGTGAAATTCATCAAACATTCTTTGATTTGCTCTTTGGTTGTGCCTGGGGCAATACCGAAAAATGTATAAGGAAAATCTCCACCGTGGTTATTTAATTGTGGCGGATAATAATAGGCTTCGGGCTTACCGAGTTGACCAATTTTAGCCGCTTCTTCGTCGTTATGGTGAATATGATGTGGCAAAGGCCCCATATTATCAAAAAACTTAGAGTACATCGGCCAACTTTTGTATTCATTCCAAAGGCGGTCACCGATGATTTCTGCACCAAGTTCGTCGATAGCATCTTTCAAAAGCACCTTTTCACCACCCACAATAACGAAGCTTAAACCTTCATTTTCGCCAGTTAATGGGCCATTTTTTGCAGGAGTTGTTGATGAAAGCCAACGTTCGTCGATTCCGCCACGAACACCACCGAGTACATAATAATCATCGGGGTGAAGTTTTATTCTGCGGCCTGGCACACAAAACGAACGTGGAACCCAAGTCGGTGCTAATCGTAAAATTCCTTTTCCTTGTTCTAAAGCTTTTTGTGCTATACTTAAATTTGACATAATGTAATGGTTATAATTAGAGTTGAATTCTGTTCTTATATTTTATTGAGTAGTGTGTGTAAGTTTCCCCTCCTTATTTTCAAGGAGGGGTGTCCTGACGAAGTCGGACGGGGCGGTCAATCACTGTGAAAATACCTTTTAATTTCGCCTAAAACAAACTCCAGATTTTCAAAAATATCTTTATTCTCAAAGCGTAAAATTTTTATATTGAGTGAATTCAAATAGTTTGTCCTTTTTTCATCACTTTCGATTCCATAACCTTCAAAATGGTCTTGTCCATCCAACTCGACACCAATTTTTTCAGAAGGACAATAAAAATCTAAAATGTAGTTTCCTATACTATGTTGTCTTCTAAATTTTCTATTTCCAAGTTGACTATTCTTTAAATAATTCCACAGCGTTGCTTCGGCTGATGTTGAGTGATTCCGAAGCTTTTTTCTAAAAGTTTTTAATTCCTTACGATTGTGGATTTGCTCCATGTTATTACGATTGTAAAAATCATTATTCGCTGATTTTACCACCCCGCCGACTTCGTCAGGCACCCCTCCTTGAAAAAAGGAGGGGAAATTTTTATTCGGAAAATTATTATATTTCTATCGCTCTGATTTTTAAATCAAAACTTCTTGTTTCGTAAGGTTCAAGAAAAATCAATTCTTTATTGGCTCTTGCTTGGGCTTGTCCGATTGGTGGATTGGTGGCGGGCTCGATGCCCGTTACGTATTCATTTTTACCCCAATGTTGCCAGTTTACTAAGTGTGGTAATTGGTCTTTTTTGAAATTAATTTCTACTTTCAGACCAAGTTTTTCATTGTGAAGTCCTGCGACACACATTCCTTGCTTATCGACGTCTGGGTCGATAAATACCACTTCTTCACCAGTGCCGAGGTGGGCGTCGATGGGAGCTGGACAGGTTTTAAAGTCATTTCCTTCTCTGAAAATCTTGGCATTTTCATCGCCAAAACGTGGTTTCCATTTTCCTTCCCAAAGTATTTTTGTACCTTCATCAACCATCGGATAACCAAAATTGAAATGATACATCAGCATGAGTGGTGCGGGAGAGTTTCCTCGATTGATTACTTCATCATGAATTTGAAGCATCGGTTCTCCAAGAACTCCCGAAATGGTTCTTTTCAACTCTAAACTTGGTCCAAAAACTTTGGTTTCTTTGATAATTCCTGTAATACTCATTTCCATTTTTCCAGCAACAGGGTCAGGCTGAATGATGGAAACAATTTCGGCAGGAAGATTAGAGATATTTCCATGAATGCCTCTTTCGCCATATTCATCTTTTTCGGGGCCTCCTACGTGCGAAAGTCCACAAGTCGTTAAGAGTCCACCACCGAAGGTTTTCAGCCAGTCAATTCCTCGGTCCGAGTTAGGTTGTGGAGCATTAAATCCTCCATGACTGAGCCAAGCCAAACTATGTTGATTGTAAAAAGCCTCTGCTATATCCATCCCTCTATCAATCACCACTTTATATCTCAGTCCAGTTCCTGTATTTATCCAAGCGATACGATTTCCACGACCTAAACCATTATCAAGAACGGAAGTTTCGATGCCTCCCATTTGGGCATGATTAGAGATTTTATCTTTACAATTCTGAATTCCGCTCATTGAAAATTAGTTGACAAAGTTTTTAATTTTAAGATTTAATGACTCAAAAACCAGTCGGTAACCCGACTATTAAAGTCTTCCACATTCTCAAAATGGAAGGCGTGACCCGCTTTTTCGTAAAGGAAAAGCTCGGTATTGGGCATTGTTGCCACAATTTCGTTGGCCATCCATTCGGGTGTAAAAATATCTTCTTTACCACCAATTACGAGAGTCGGTTGCAAAACTGAGCCTAACTCTGCCAGCACCGAATGATTAATACACGCCGCCGCTTGACCTTTTAGTCCGTGAAGTGGTTGTGGATTAGGGTCTAAATGAGCATTTTTTCGACCTTCTTCCAGTTCGGCTGCAAACTTTTCATTGTCCCACGAAGCTTTTGAGTAAATCAATAATTGAATATAGAGACTGAATTCTTCGGGACTAAACTTTGCTTTACAATTGACGATGTGCTGAAAAATACCTTTGGCGGCATTGTCACAACGAGCCCACGGACACATCAATACCAAAGATTTTACTTTCTTGGGGTGTCTGATTGCTAATTGCTGAGCAATTGTACTCCCCATCGAGCAGCCAATTACGTGAGCATTTTCGACATTAAGTTGGTCAAGCAAACCCGCATAATCATCGGCCATCATTGCCGTTGAGTAATCTCCTTCGGGTTTATCGGTCTGCCCTACCCCTCGATTATCTCCGATGATACATCTAAAGTGTTTCTCGAAATACGCAGCATGAGGCTCCCAAACGCTCCCAGCGGCCGTGATTCCCATTATCATCAAAAGCGGTGGAGCAGCATTTAAACCACGCTCTTCATAGTAAAAATTGATTCCGTTTGTTTGTACGAATGGCATACAACTCAATTATTTTAGGTTAGGAATTAGGTCGTTTAATATCCAATTTCCATCATGAAGCGTTACGAAATCAGGGTCTTCCAAAGCTTCCTCTCCTTCGTCTTCACAAATAATCCAACCTTTATAATTAATATCTTTGAGCCATTGCGTAATTGACAGCAAGTCAACTTTTCCTTTGCCCATCAATGTAAATTCGGGTTCACCATTCCAGTCTTTGTAATGAACATGGTTGATGAGCGAGGCATATTCTTTCATTTTTTCGAGCGGATTCATATCGCCATTGATGATATGACCAACATCGGGTGTCCAGCCAGTTACTGAGCTATCCAATGATTCCAAAACCACTTTATAATCTGACGCTGTTCGGATAATTGAACTATGTGGCGAATTCGGGTGAAAACTACAAGGAATACCTTTATCGGCAGCTCTTTTGGAAACTGTATTGACGATATTTACTAAATTCCGCTGGCGATTTTCTAAATCATGACGACCCGTTGGAATTTGAACTGTGTTTAAAACAGCCTCAGGGAAACGCTCCAGCAATGCAATGGCATTATCGGCAATTTGTTTTTCGTTTTCTGATTCCTCCGTGCCATTCCATTCCAAAGCCAATGCGAGAGCGGCCAGTTCAATGCCTTGTTCTTTTAGTTTTACTTCCAAAAGGTCGGCATTAACTAAATCGCCCATCCAAGTAAAAATTGGTTGAATACCCGTGAAACCCGCTTTGGCAATCACTTCTATCATGTGACCCAATCGCCCTTGGTGCGTTTGTCCGTTGCCACTCATAAACCATGTATAAACTTCCGAACCAAATCGAAAAGGCAATTTTTCTTTCATTTTTGTATTGGGTGAATAGTTTTATTTGTTAGTAATAATGGGTTAAGATGTCACGCAAATAATTGTTGCGTACCTACGGCACGCTTGCCATAAATGCTATTTGTATCTACCGATATTTAGCCCCTAACGGGGCAATTCCAACCCATTATTTGTATTACTTTAGGTATTAAATCTACTGATAAATGGTTTTATTTGAATAATTAACCCATTTCCAGTAAAACTTATAATCCGTGTTTCTGACACATTTCTTTAATAAATTTCAAACCACCTTCGGCAATGTGCCACGGGTCATTGTATTCACGCCAAACGTTGATGGCATTGGCAAAATCAGGGTCATTTCTTGAAAAAGCTTCAATCGTTAGCCAGCCTTTATAGTTTGCGGCAGATAATGCCGCAAAAGCATCATCAAATGGCACGTGTCCGTCACCTGGAGTGCCTCGGTCGTTTTCGCTGATATGTACGTGGCTCAAGTACGGAGCAATGGTATTGATTGCCGTAGCGTATTTTTTCTCTTCGATATTGGCGTGGTGCGTATCGAACATGGCTCGTACATTCGGATGATTGACCATTGTTATCAATTTTGCCAACTGCTCCATCGTGTTGCACAAATAGCATTCAAAACGATTGAGGGCTTCGGGAGCTAAAATGATATTAGCTTGCTTGGCGTGTTCGCCTGCTTGGTACAAGATTTCAGCGGCTCTTTTATATTCTTCGTCAAGAGCAGGATGAGCCTCGAAATGTGCATGAGCCGAATGAAAAGGCCCACAGAGAACCGTCGAACCTAAATCATAAGAGCGGTCGATTGCCCATTTTATTCGGTCTAAACCTTTCTGACGCACACTTGCCGACTCATTGATTGGATTGGCATCTGGACTAACGACCGTAACCGTTGTTATTTCCAAACCAATATCTTTAGAATGTTTGCCTACTACTTTATACGCATTTTCGTCGGTTGCACCCACAAAATACTCTACGCCATCATAGCCAATGGTTTTTAATCTTTCAATAATCGGAAATAACTCCTCTGAAACATTGGCCGACCATGCCAACACGTTGAATCCTATTTTATTCATATTTTAGATGTGAGATATTAGACAAAAGACAAGAGAAAGAGCTATTTCGTAAAGAAAATCTTTTGTCTCTTGTCTGACATCTCTTGTCTTATTTCAATTCTTTAATTCTTAAATTACGATACTGCACTTTCATGGGTGGGCCTACGTGGACTTGCACGCCCAAAATACCTTTCGATTTTCCGTTCACTAAATCATTATCGGTTACATCGCTCATCAGAATATCATTGATGTAATGCTGTAAACGATTGCCTTTGATTACCAAGTGAAAAGTGTTCCAATCTTCGCCTTTAATTTTTGTTTTCAAAGCCTCATTTTCGCCTAAACTTCCTGTTACTTTTAGGTCTGTCCAAGCATTCTTTTGAACTTTCTTACGAACTTCTTCCAAAGTCATTGGGCTTGGTTGAGCGTTTACGCTCGTAATTTGACCACGATAAGCTAAGGTTGTGCGTCCACGCTCTTCGTAGTTTTGCCCTGTATAACGATTAGCCCCGTCAATATCGGCTTGATAACCTCGCAGAGCATAAGGTATATCGGGTAATTTTTCGCTGCGATAGTTTATGCCTGAATTACCCTTTTCGGTAATATTAAACTCGCCTTTTAGTTCAAAATCTGCGGGTTCACCACCTTTCCAAGTAATGAATGAATTGGTTTTGAGTAAAGTTTCGGGAGTGATTTCTCCGATCAAATTTCCGTTTTCTACTCGCCAATATTTGGTATCACCTTCCCAACCATTAAGCGTTTTCCCATCGAAAATTGATTTAAATCCTTTTTCACTTTTGGCTGAATTAGACACTTTGCAACCGATTGCCAAGATAGCAATTAGAACTGCAATATTCCAATATTTTATATTAAATTTTCTTGTCATTGGTAGTCAGGATAAAAATAGAATAGGCTGTTTTGAATACTTAGTTGAAGGTTTTTAAATATGCCTGTCCAAATTCGTTGTAACTCCTTCAAACAAGCATATTAAACTTAATCAAATCTACTTTCTAATTACTTTTTTGGTTTAAACATGGCATTACTTTCACTTCCTCCCGACATCAAATATGCCATTAAATCTTTCAATTCTTCTTCATTCAAACTATTTATCAAACCACCAAACATAATTGATGCAGCCGATGGTTTTGAAGAAATCACATTCTTTTTCAAAACTTTCTCCAACTCATTTGGAGCGTAAGGATTTTGAGAAATATAATAAGCAGTTTTGTCTTCATTGACCAAACGCCCTACAATTGAGCTACCATTTTTCAAACTATAATAAGTAGCCGCATATTGGTCAGAAACCGTTTTATCAGGCATAATGATTGACTCCAACATATCTTTTGAAGAAAAACGAGTGTATAATTGGCTTAAATCTGGCCCAATTGCTCCACCATCACCTTTCATCGAATGACACATTTTACAGGTTGTGGCTGCATACATGGCTTTACCATTATCAAAATCTCTATCTACTAATCCTTTTTCGATGATTGGAAGAGCGTTTTCCATTCTCCAGTTTCTGCCTGGGCCTTTTGGTGCGGTTAATGAAATAAAATCATTGCCATTTTTACTTAATCTTTCTGCACCAGCCAATTTTTCAAAATAGGCTCTTTTGCTATCGGGAACATTTTTTAAGGCCAGTTTCAGCGATCTATCCAAGAAGCCGATATAACTGTTTCCACCTTTATATTCAAAGGCTTTGTAATACCATTTAAAATATTTGTCTTGAAGTTCGGGTGTCCAACCTTCTTTTGCCAAACTGAGCATTACTGCATAATACGTGTGCTGTGCTGGTGGTAAATTGGCCAACATTGCGGCAATATCCTTTCCGTATTGAGGGTTTCTCAAAATCAAATCACTTGAAGCAGTAGCTGTTTCAATGTTGAGTGCATCGCTTCCTGGCTCAGTTTTAACATCCATCAAAGCCATTGTTTTTGAAACTGCTTCTGGGGCATCTAAATAAATCAACAATTTACTCAAAGAGCGATTTAAGTGAGCCGTATTGGCTGGATAAAGTGGGTTTAGATAAGCTATCACTTTAGGTTTTTGAGTTGCGTCAGGCTGACCCATTCGCAAGAACGCCAATTCAAAGGCTCTCAATAAATCTAATTGTTGAGATTGCTGTAAAGCCTTGAAGTTTACGCCCAAAAGTGCGTTTACAATTTCATTTTTCTTAGAACCGTCACCCATACGAATCAACGAAATCAATGATTGCGTAAGAGCAACTGGGTCTTTTTCTTTCAAAGCTAAATCTTGCCATTGTGCAACTGGTTGGTGTTCTAATGCCAAACGTGCGGCATAACGAATGAATCTATCTGGACTTTTTAATTGTGGCCAAGCCGTAGCTACCGCCGCAGGATTTGGTCCGCCAGTATGGAATTTCTCCAAACTTCTACGCAGAGCATTGGCTGAATTGATTGGTGCGGCAGCGATTGGAGCAGTGCTTTCGTTACCCACATAAGAAACACGGTATAAATCACAATCTAAGCGACGACCGCCTGTTAGGAAATATAAAGCACCATCTGGACCAATTGCTCCGTCAGTTAAAGGAAGCGGAATACCCGATAAAAACTCTTCTCTTTCGCCCGAAAAACTCGAACCCGCAGGCTTGAGATGAATGGCGTGCATTACACCAAAAGTCCAGTCGAAAGCCAAGAGAGTATTTTTATATTTTGCAGGAAATTTAGCATCTTTCAAATGTAATAAATTGGTTGGCGAACCTTGTCCGATGTTAATAACAGGAGGAAGATTATCAGGAAACGTTGGCGACCATTTGCTGTTTCCTGTTCTCCAACCAAATTCTGAGGCACTCGTTGCGTGCGTAATACGAGTTGGGCGATACCACGGCAAGCCAAAGTCCCATTCCATGTCTGCATCATAGACAAATAAGTCGCCGTTTGCATCGAAAGCCATATCGAAAGCATTTCTATAACCTGCACTTACCAATTCCCATTTTTTGCCTTCGGGGTCAAGGTTTGCAATCCAGCCCCCTGGAGCCATGCGGTCGTTGGCGTGTCCACGAGGGTCTTTTATCAATGGAAATAAGTTGTCTTCTTTCCAATTAGATGGCAGTCTGTATGAATCTAAAGGCGGCACATCAGTGTGGTTTCCGTTTATTACATAAAGCGATTTTTTGTCAGGTGAAAGCACGATGCTGTGTGGACCATGTTCGCCATCGCCTACAAGTTCTTTTAGTAAAGTAACTTTATCAAATTGGTCATCGTTATCGGTATCTTGAAGACGATACAGGCCACTTTTTTTCGTAAAAACCTTATTACCCTTACTATTATTAATCATTACGTAAAGACTATTAAAGGCATAAAGTAAGCCATGTGCATAGCCCATACCCATTGTGTCGGTAGCAGGTCCAACCTTCAATTTTTCAACATCCGATATTGAGATTTTGCCATCAACTGCGGGCATTTTCAAACGAAAAAGTTTTCCGTATTGGTCTGAGCAAATCATTCGACCTTTGTCATCGAATGTCATCGAAACCCAAGAACCTATTTTGTTTTCAGATGGGCTAAAAAGGTGTTCAGCTTTAAATCCTGCTGGATATTTTAGCTTGTCGAGTTTTGGGTCACCCGTAGTTATTGCGGATAGATTAGGTTCATTGAGGAGAGTAAACGAAGCTGCCGTGGCAACAGCTATGATCCCAAGTCCCAGTTTAATGGTGTTTTTTGTAGAAAACATGATAAAGTAAGGGTTAAATATTTATGGTCGAATAGTGTAATTTCGTCTCTAAATATTCGCTGTATATTGTCGAGCAGAAATTCACTTACAATATACAGCGAAAAAAAGTATTATTAAAAAAAATTAAAAATATGGCGATAAAGCGGCCTCATCAGCTGGAAGTCCATATAATACACTAATATTAGTAAAAGCATTACTTCTCGGCACTGCACCTTCTGGATAATAATAAGCCACAGGATTTGCTTTTACTCGATTGCCATAAGCCGTAATAACTTCTACGGCAGTTCCTGTGCGTACAAGGTCAAACCAACGTTTATTTTCAAAAGCCAGTTCGCTTCTGCGGTCTTGATAAATTTGAGTTCTTAAAGCTGCCTGTGAAGTTACGGTTGCAGCAGGTAAGCCAGCACGACTACGTACTTGATTCAAGATTGGTAATGCTTCTGACATTTTACCTTGCTCGGTTAAAGCTTCAGCTAAATACAACAACGCTTCTGCGTAACGATAAATCGGGAAATTATTTCCTGTATTTCCATGTAAAGAGTGAGTTTTAGCAAACTTTCTGTTATAAGGAAATCTTTTATCTGCTCTTAAACTTCCCGAAATCGTTACATAGGCAATTGTGCCATCTAATCGTTTATCACCTTTCTCAAACGAAGCTATGAGGTCAGGAGTTGGAGCTCCGTTTCCTTCACCAGTGAGTGGCTGCGGATTTGAAGTACCAGAAATTGGCTTCAATTCGTCAGGGCTCATTGGGCGTGGCATATAATTATACATAATGGCTCCGTTTAGGCCTGCCGCTCCTTCCAAAAACTGCACTTCAAAAATAGACTCTGCATTGTTTTTGTTGCCAGTATTTGTCGAGAAAGCGTCATTAAAATCGGGCATCAACTTATATTCATTACTTGCCACTATTTCTTTCAATAGTTTTTCAGCATCTGCCCATTTTTTCTGTACCATATAAACATTTGCCAATAACATTCTTGCAGTTCCTGAGGTAACCCTACCAGCTTCTTGTTTTGATTTTGGGAATAAACCAGTAATGGCGGCAGTAGCATCTTTAATAATTTGTGCATAAACTTCATCAACGCTTGCCAGTGGTAATGCTGCTTCTTGACGATTCGTTACAGGAGTAAGGTGTAGAGGCACTTTACCAAAGTACTGAACTAATTCAAAATAGGCATAAGCTCTCAAAAACTGAGCTTGGCCTTTTAGGTTATTCTTCGATTCTGCATTAAAATCAACGGCATCAATCGAAGCCAAAATTTGATTGGCACGTGCAATTATTTGATAATCAAGACGATACTGATTCAGCACGTGCGTATTAGATGTAACACCATTAGCGGTAGGTATTGCAAAATCGGCAATATCTTCTTGCTGCTCGGTTGCTCCAAAAAGGATATTTCTGTAATAATAGGCGTTGTCAGAGTGCATTTCGCCTAAAAGCCAAGCACGGTCGTTGACGATTGCCCTTAAAGGCACATAGTTGGCATTGACTGCTTGCTGAAAGTCAGCTTCTTTTGTAAAGAATATGGCGGTACTGAGGTTCGTTTCTGGGACAACTGTTAAAAAGTCTTTATCACAACTCATTAAGCCCAAAAACATAAACAGTGCTGTTGTTATTATCTTTTTCATTATCTTATAGTAATTTCGTTAATTAAAAGTTCAAGTTTATACCAACAGTATAGGTTCTTGGAACTGGATAGTTCGATAAATCAATACCTTGACTTAAATTACCACCGTTGCCATTTCCATCGCCTTGTGCCGATGTTTCTGGATTTGGCCCGCCCCAGTATTTTGTAAAAACATAAAGCTGTTGTACGGAAGCATAAACACGAGCTGACTTGAATATTTTATTGCTCTTCGGAATTGTATAGCCAACTGTAACGTTTTTGATAGTAAAGAATGAAGCATCAGCAATAAAACGGCTATTCATCCAGTCTCTTTCGATACCCGTTACGTTTCCACCGCCAACGGTTGTTCCATACATTCCTTTACCTGGATTTGCCTCCGAACGGAAACGGTATTTTACTTCGGCAACCATATTGAATACTCCATCAAGATTAGCAGTACTATAAATATGACGAACCAATAGTTGATTGCCTTGTGAACCCGAACCAACGATACTTGCATCAAAATTGCCATAAGTGAAATTATTGGTGATACCATACGTAAACGTTGGGAAAGGATTACCCATGATTACTCTATCATCAAAGTCTCCACCATTCGTAATGATACCATCACCGTTTTGGTCGGTTAATTTAATACTTCCAACTACCGAACGGCCAGGGACTTGTGGCGAACTCTTTAAATCTTCGGCATTTTTGTAAACTCCTTGCGAGATATGTCCATAGAATTGTCCGAAAGGTTTGCCTACTTGAGTGATATGGAAAGTTCCATAAACACGGTCGATACCATCGGCTAATGCTATTACTTTATTACGATTGAATGAGATATTGGCGTTGGTACTCCATTTAAACTTACCAGTTGTATTTTTTGTATTCAAAGCAAATTCATGACCCCAAAACTTAATTTCTCCGATATTATCATTAAAGTTACCAAAACCAGCTTCTTGAGCAATTTGAACGCTATACAATAAGTTGGTTGTACGTTTTGTGTAATAATCATAAATAAACGTGATACGGTCGTTTAGAAAACCTAAATCTAAACCAACGTCCACTTGTTTAGTAGTCTCCCAACCTAAATTGCTATTTGCTAAGGTTGAAACAACTGCACCTGGGGCAACAGTACTACCAAATACAGCATTCACAGTATTATTTACCAAAGCATAAGGAGTATAGTTACCGATATTATTATTGCCAATTACACCATAACTTGCTCTTAATTTAGCAAATGATACTTTTGGCATTGATTTCATGAAATCTTCATCAGAAATAACCCACCCCGCCGAAAACGATGGGAAAGTACCCCAACGATTATTTGAACCAAAACGAGAAGAACCGTCACGACGAACAGCTGCTGTAAATAAATACTTACCTCTGAAATTATAAGTTAATCTCGATAAAAGTGACGTCAATGCCCACTCTTGAACACCTGTATTTGTACCACCACGGCTGATATTGATGGCTCCCTGTACAGTTGGGAGGCGGTCATCAGCATAAGTATCTGCCTGAATTCTTGTGCTTTCTTGTGTAAATTTTTGTTGCGAAAAACCACCTAAGAGTTCAAAATTATGATCGCCGACACTTTTTGTGTAAGTGGCTAAGTTTTCATTCAACCAAGTGAGATTTTCAACATTCTGACGAATAGAAACGGCTGTTGTCGGAATGGCCACATTGATTGCACTTGTTGCGGTTGATGGATTAAAGAAGAAAAACTTAGAACGCAACATTTCTACATTGAAAGTAGATTTCAATACCAAATCTTTGATTGGACGATACTGAATAAAAGCATTTGTGAGCAAATTGGTTGTTGTAGTTTCGTTAACCAATTCGTTAGCCGCTCTTACCCAGTTCGGATACGCAAATATATTTCCTGTACTGGCTGGGAATCGATTGAATAAAGTCAACGTTTTTCCATCTGCTTCATAAATCGGCATTACTGGCCAAGTGTGCAAGGCATTAAACAAAATACCCGTTCCACGGTCACCGTCAGTACGTGGCGTATTATCAAAAACATATTGTGGTGCAACATTAAAACCAACTGTTACTTTGTCAGAAATATCATATTCTGAGTTCATTCTTAACGAATATCTTTTGTACTCATTATTTAGTACAACCCCCTGCTGATTGAAAACCCCACCAACGAATGAAGTCCGTGAACGCTCTTTATTAGACGTAACCGTCAAATTATAACTTTGTAAAGGTGCTTTTCTCAATAATGCCTTATACCAGTTATTATCTTTTCCAGCGTATTGTGAAGGATTTTGGAATTCGGCAGGGACAGGTTGTTTGGCATCTTCGTAGTATTCTTTCTTAAATTGTGCAAATTCTTCGGCCGTAAGCATCTGAATCAAACCTCTATCTGGCACTTCTTGCATACCAACAAAAGTATTAAAGCTTACATTTGTACCATTCGATTTACCTTTTTTGGTTGTAATCAAAACCACACCATTAGCCGCACGAGAACCATACAGAGATGTAGATGACGCATCTTTCAGGATAGAAATATCCTCAATTTCATCTGGGTTCATTGCTCCAATATCACCCGTAATAGGGAAACCATCAATGACATAAAGTGGGTCGCTACCAGCAGAAACCGATAGTTGTCCACGAATTCTGACGCTCATCCCCTGCCCTGGTTTACCAGTAGTCTGATTGATTTGTACGCCAGCCAACTGCCCTTGTAGCTTTTGTGTAACTTGCGATACAGGAATATCTTTTATTTCTTTCGAACCAATTGTCTGCACGGCCCCCGTAACATTCTTCTTTAACTGGCTACCGTAGCCAACAACAACGATTTCACTCAATAATTTATCATCAAGGCTCAAAGAAACATTTATTTCTTTTTGTCCAGTATAAACAACCTCATTGGCCGTATAACCCACAAAGCTGAATACTAAAGTTGAGTTGTTTGGTACCTCTAATTTGTAGCTACCATCGGCGTCAGACTGTGTACCTCGATTGATACCTTTGATAGTTACACTCACCCCCACCAATGCTTCGCCATTTTGGCCAGTCACTTTGCCCTTGACCTGTTGGGCAAAAGCAAATGAAGTACAAAACAAACCCAGCATCAGCGAGAAAATACTCGCATAGCGTTTTGTTTTGTACAAAGTAAATCTTTGTCTCATTTGATTAATGTTTTAGGTTGAAATAGAATGATTATTTATATAAGGATATTTTTCCTTGATATTATACAAATATTAAAATTTATTAAAATCTAACTATCCTGTACTGTGCTGTGCTGTATCAAGAAAAAATAGTATTATTTGAAGTTTTTAGAACAAAAAGTAGACAAAAGAGAATAAACAATACAAGTTTTATATTTTTGCTTGTTTACCTATCAAACAATAATTATGAGACGAGATAAAAGAATGTGCCAATGAAAAGGCGTTTATTTACGTTTGAGAAAAAACTTCTATTTATTTGATAAAAAAATTTTAAAAAATTATCGCTTTTCATTCATGAATGCTCCAATCCTAAGAAACTTAGCACAAAAAAAACTCATCGGCAAAAAGCTTGAAATGAGTTATATAAATAACAGAACAGGTGAATTATGGCAAAGTTTTATGCCCAAACGAAAAGAAATCACCAATAATATCGGCACAGAGCTTTATTCGATGCAGATTTACAATGACATTTTTGATTTTCAAAACTTCAACCCCAATGATAATTTCACGAAATGGGCAGCCGTGGAAGTGACTGATTTTGAGCAGATTCCAGAAAATATGGAAGGCTATACGCTCAAAGGTGGACTTTATGCAGTATTCACGCACAAAGGTTCTTCGTTGGACTTTCAGCGAACGTTTCAATACATTTTTGGCGTTTGGCTACCAAATTCTGATTATAAAATTGACAACCGAGAACATTTTGAGCTTTTAGGTGAAAAATACAAAAATGAAAGCCCTGATTCGGAAGAAGAGGTTTGGATACCAATAAAGTTGAATGAATAACCTTTTGGGTGACTGAGCGAATTGTTCAACCACCCAAAATAAATCAAAAACTCACACTAAAGCTCAACTTAGCATTAAATGGAGTGCCTGGAGTGAAATGAATTTCTTCGACTGAGTTTAGTTCATTCTGCAAACGGCTTTCGGTGGCAAATTGGGTTTCTTTCCATTTTGTATTAAAGATATTTTGTATTGAAAGCCCCACTGAATATCTATTCTTGGTATAATTTAATAGAGCATCACTCACTAAATAACCTTTGGCTACTATGCTATTGTCTTCGTTGGCTGGTCTATCTCCTACATAGCGATAACGCAGACTTCCACTAAAACCTTTATCATTTTTGAGTGTTAAACCACCAATACTTGTCCATTTTACAGCAAGGGGAATCAGGTTTTGGCCTTCGGTTTCGCCGATGGCACGAGGTTTAGCATAATTTACATCTGCATCAAAAAACAAGTTTTTTGTCAGTTGATAACGCATCGACACATCAAAACCTGTTCTTTTTGATTGTCCAGAAGGCTCAACTACGCCCGCATCGCCTACATATACAAACTCTTGATTGAGCCACAGATACCAATAAGCTGCATTAATAATCATCTTTGGAAAAGGTTTCCAGATTGTGCCTAAATCTGAGCCATAAGCGGCTGGCAAAATCTCCAAACCGTTTTTCTCAATAACCGCACGGGTATCATTTGAATGAAAACCTTTACCCAAATTTAGATAAAACTGCAAGTTTTGACTCTTGGTATAATACAAATTTAACTTAGGCGAAACGATGGAAGCATTGGCTTTGAAAATTGTACTATTTTGCAATTTATCAAGGTATTGATTATTGAAATAATCGAATCGAAGACCAGCCGTGAGTGACAATTTAGAACTTAGTTGAATTGTTTCATCAATGTATGCACCTACGTTTGCTTCGTTTACATCGCCCAGTTTGATGCTTTCGAGTAGTGTTGTTTTATTTTGGGTGTGCGAAAGTTCCGAATCTTTTGTCAAATCATGACGATAATTTATCCCAATATTCAGTGTTGCTTGTTTTGCCCCTAAACCGTGAGCAATCGAATAATTTGAGTTATATCCCCACAAATTTCTGCCTTCTTTTTGCTTAATTTGGTCGCCATTGATGGGGTCTTCCAAGAAAAAAGTAAAGTTTGAAAACAACTCAAAATTATAGTTCGAGTAAAAAACTTGGTTTTTCCAGACGTGGTTTCTTTTGGTCAAAGTCAGAAACTCGGCATTGGCGTTTGTTCGGCTGGTTGTACCACCTTCATTTGGGTCGATTGCTCCATAAAAACCTATCAAACCAGCCTCAACGGCACGGTCGGGAATTTGTCCTGACGCATTCCATTTACTCCAAAATGTAGATGTGGTGAAGGTTAAACTTGTATTTTTGGTGATATGCCCGTGATATTTCCCCAGTAAGTTTAAACGATTGAACGCTTGTGGAGCATCAAAATACGCATCCGAATAATTGTATTCGCCTGCTAAATAAGCGTTTTGATTGCCTTCTTGAGATTTTTGCCCTAAAATATTAGCAGCACCTACCAGACGGTAGGTATTAAATTGACCTACTTCTACTTTGGCAAAATTTTGTTCTAAAACTTTTTTCGTGCGAAAATTTGCCCAACCTGCGGTGCTAAAATTTCCTTTTTCGGCATCGTAAAGACCCTTTTTAAAATCTACGCCATCAATCAATTCGGGGATAATAAAATGAGCATCGGCGTAACCTTGTCCGTGTGCGTGCGAAACCATATTGATTGGCACGCCGTCAGCAGTTAAATTAATATCTGTGCCGTGGTCAATATCAAAACCACGTAAGAAAATTTGTTCGGCTTTACCACCGCCAGCATGCTGACCAATAACTAAACCTGGAACAATTCTTAAAACTTCTTGCGAATTATTGATGGTTCGGAGTTTAATATCCAAACTTGAAATGAGCTGTTGGTGTTGTGGATTTGCTGCCGAAACTTTTACTTCTTCGAGCGAAAACTCGGCAGTTTTTAACGAAAATTCTATGCTACTTGCTTCATCTTCTTTTACAATAACCGTCTGATTTTGAGCCACATACCCCATAAAAGACACTTCCACTTTATAAGGAGCTGGTGAAAGATTATTGATTTGAAAATAGCCAGATTCATCAGTGACTACTCCTCGATTTTGCCCGACGAGACTAAAACTCGCCCCTCTGATGGGTAATTTTGTTTGAGCATCGGTAATCTTACCTACTATACTTCCGAGATGAGCAAATGAAGTTGAAGTTGTGAAGAAAAGTAAAATAATTTTAAAAATTTTCATTGGTTTTTGTTTTATACAAAGTGAGTTTTAGGTCGTAAAATTAGATACTACATTGCATTTAAGAAATATTTTTGGAAAGAAAGACTTAGTAAAAGTTTTCTAAAACAATATTTATGCCTCTAAAAAATCACTTTTTTTATTCTTGAAAAAATAGGTAATCACTGAAACTATCATCAAAATACCCAGCAACCAAACTGCATAATTAGCAGCTTTTTCTATTAATATGGTAATAAAATTTGGTGTTTCGGAAAGTCGTTCGATAATCCATCCGATAGCTGCTAATCCTGCTAAAATTGCCCCAAATACTCTAAAAACTGTATAAAATGAGGTTCGACTGAGCAAAAGCAACCACGGAATAACGGCTACAATCACAGCCATTTGCATAAGTTCGATGCCGACATTGAACCCCAAAATGCTCAAGGCCATTTTACTCGCACTGAGATTCAAATCTTGTAAAGTATAGGCAAATGCCAGACCGTGAATCAAACCAAAACCCAAAGCAATATATGTTTCTCTATTTGGAAAAATAGGCTTGATGGCATGAATGGCCGACACCAAGATGGATACTCCAATCAGTACTTCGATAGGTTTGCTTGGCAGAAAAACCCAACTTAAAGCCCCAAACAAAAGCGTGATTGAATGTCCAATTGTAAAAGCCGTAACAACCTTGAAAATATGCAATAAACTCTGACGAACCGACCGAGTCGAAGCCCATTTTTTTTGATTGACCACCAACGGAATGGGAAATAAAAGCACTAAAAGAAACAATAAATGGTCTGTTCCTTCGGAAATATGTTTTGTTCCGAGCGAAACCATACTTTTAAAACCCATCCAAACACTGCCTTGTTGAAGACTAATCTGAAACGGATTGAGTTTATTATTCACCACATCCCACTCTATTACACCCACTTGTTGCATGGTACTGTCGGGCGGCGTTCCGTCGGACGGCGTTCCGTCTTCATGCATGATGCCTTGTTGCCAATCTTGTTTTATGGCAATGAGTGCCTTATGACTCGCCACTTGATGCAAGATTACGTCATAATCGAAATAGAAATTTCGGAGGTCATAATGTTGGGGCGGAGTCATCGAGAACGCTACTATAAGTTCTTTATATTCGCCCGAAAGTTCGCTTTTTGTTTCATTCACTTGCATTTTTCCAAGTAGAACCTTCCATAATTTTCCATCAAAAGTGCGTGGTCGGATATGTTTTAGCAAATAAATTCTTAGAGAATCGCCCAAACGTTCTATTAAACGCTCAGAATTATCATTTACGCCCATTCCAATGGCCGACTGTAACTCACTCAGAGGTAATTGAATCTCACCCGAAATATTTTTTTCGTAAATTTTCAATAACACCATTGAGTTGGGCATAGGGTGAGCTATCACTTCTTTCGCACAAAAAGTGAATATTGATACTACTAAAATTATTATTTTGATTCGATTCATTGTTCTTTAAAAATTATTATGAGGTAGAGACGTTGCATGCAACGTCTCTACGTACAACCCTATTTTTTATCTTCAATTTTACTCTTTGAAATTAATTTGCACCATAATCAGATTTTCTATCTCTCCAAACTGAGTGTGGATGCACGCCATTTCGGATAACAATTCCTCCTTGCATCGACCACTCAATCCAAACACTTGGGCCATCAATCAAAATATAATCGCCTTGTGCTGCCATTGTTGTACTTCCAACATAAGACACATAGGTTTCGTCAAGTTCGGCTTTATATTTTGCCAAAACTGCTGCTGCTGCTCTATTATCCAAATCATCAACATAGGTTTTTATGGCTGCCAACAACAAATCTTTTTGATTTTGTGTTAGATTTCCTGCTTTCACACCTGTTTTTGTTGTAGGAAAAGTACCGTCTTTTTGTGGTCCTACAATTATATCATTTTGTGCGGCAGCACGTTTTGCGGTAGTTAATTCTGTCGAACTCAAACTTTTCAAGAAATTAGCAAAAGCTGCCGTTTCTTGTACTAATGGTTGTACAATTTTGCCAGTATTTGTTGAAGTCCAAGTAGGATAAGGTTCTGTTGAGCGAAAAACTGGAGTTCCGCCAGTCATTTTTCCATCTTTGTAGGTAAAAATATTAGTACCATGATGACCACCAATTTGCAAACTCCACAGACCCGTAGTACTCGGTGTTCCTAAAAATGCAATGTAATAATTACCCGAACCATAGCCACTTCCACCGCCATTTGCTCCCAAATAGTCATCTGCATCAATAATACCAGCATATTCTTCGTAGCCTTCGTTGGCTACCGAGCCTGTACTTGCTTTCAATAAATTATAAAAGGCAGTCCATTGAGTAGTAGAAAATGTACTTGAAGCCAAACCCACACGGTTTTTATACAGAGATTGGGGTAAATTACTCCATTTTTGGGCGTGTTCTTTGGTATAAGTATATTGAATGGCGGACACTTGGGTTGCAGTAAGGGTGGTTTTCAAATCTTCGGCAGCCTTTACGATAGCTGCAATATCAGTATCCATTGACCATGCCGAAGTAATTGAACTTGTTCCACCACTTGCCGCCGAAACCGTCATCGAAAAACTACACGATTGTCCACCAACCATAACAGCGAAAGCTGCAGTGCCAGCCGCCGAAGGTGTACCTGTAATGGCAAAAGTTACCGAACCAGCTCCCGAAGCCAATGTTCCTGCTGCCAAAGTTGCAGTCAGACCTGTTACACCAGTGGAAGCAATACCCGAACCTGCCGAATAAGCGGCACCGTTTCCACCTGTATAGGGCACTGTGGCTGTACCTGTAAATGCGGTGCTGGCTGTTGGTGTGGCTGAAAAAGTAGCTGCCGAACAATTGATAGCCGTTACGGTTGCAGTGGTAGCTGTGGTACTGGCCACTTCAGTTTTTTCACAGGCAATAATCGTTAAGGCTGCACTAATTGTAAGGCTCAAAAATGCGTTTTTGAATTTCATAAAATTTATCAGTTTATAATATTTAGTACTGATGTTATAGACGTTGAAACTCAAAGTTAGGTAGGGTAAAACGAAGACTTTGAAAGTGAAAAGGAAAAAATGAGAGGTGAATCGTCGAGGCGTCGATGTGTCGAACCATCGAAATTTTGTCGATAGTTTAAATCATCTTTCTTCAAACCATTTTTTGAATGGTGTAACTTTCTCTTTACTGATTATGGCTTCGTATGGCGATGTAGGGCGGGTTTTAACCAAAACTCTGCTATTGATATAAGGTTCAATCTCAAGGATACTTTCTCTCGAAAGAATAAATTGCCTATTGGCTCTTATAAATTCGTGCGGGTCGAGTTGGTTTTCAAGGTCTTCGAGTTTAAAATCAAGGATAAACTTTCTGCTATCGAATAATTGACCGAAAACTAAGCCATTTTCTATAAAAAAGTAAGCAAATTCACTCGATTTTATAGGTAAAAGTTTATCTCGATACCGCACTAAAAAACTTTTTCGATAGCTTTTTGGTGAAAAGACCTGCTGTTTAATCAACTCATTGAGGGTTTCTTGTGTGACTAAAGTTTGATTATTAAACTTTTCGATGGCAAAACTCAATGAATCGGCATCAAGTGGTTTTAGAATATAATCAACACTGTTGAGCTTGAAAGCACGAATGGCAAACTCATCAAAGGCAGTAATAAAAATGATAGGTGCATTGATTTTTACTTGCTCATAAATTTCAAAAGAAATGCCATCGGCCAGTTGAATATCCGAAAATATCAAATCAGGGCTTTCGTTTGTTGTAAACCATTTTATCGCCTCCTCGACAGTTTCGATAATTGCCAGAATTTCACAACTTATGTTTAGTTGATTTAATAAAAATTTTAATTGGCTCGATGCTGCTGACTCGTCTTCTATGATTAGTATTTTCATCAGATTAAAGGTAAAATCACCGTAAACTCTTTTTCATTTTGCTCAATTTCTACCGCTTGGTTTGCCAAAATCTTGAATCGTTCGTTGAGATTGACTAAACCAATGCCAGTTCCTTCGGAATTTGCTTTGCGATTGAGCGTATTTCTAACAATAATTATTTTCTTATTTTCATTCATTTCAACCCAAATAGTCATCGGCGAAGCTGTAGAAATAATGTTATGTTTAATGACATTTTCGATGAGTAATTGCAATGAAAGCGGCGGAATTTTGAAGGGAATATCTCCGATATTTCTGACTATTTTCAGGTTATTGCCAAACCTTATCTGTAACAGAAAAATATAGTTTTCGAGCAGAGCGAGTTCTTCTTTCAGCGATACTAACGACTGCTCTTGCATGCTCAATGAATACCGCAAAACCTGCGAAAGTTTTTGTAAATATCGCTGACTTTTTTCCTTGTCTTCATTAATCAGCCAACTGAGGGTATTGAGCGAATTGAATAAAAAGTGAGGATTCAGTTGGTTTTTGAGCGATGTTAGCTGAACCAATAGGTTTTCATTTTTAAGGTGTTCGTTTTCGAGCAAAATCTCATTTTTTTGTTCATTTTCGATTAAAAACTTACTAAAAACATAAGCAATTCCTAAAATCAGAACCCCACGAATGGCGACCGTAACAAACATCATACTCGCATGAATCCCAATTACGAAAAAATTAAGCCCGCCCAACGAAGCAATAAATACCGCAAGTAGCAATAAGAAATTCCAAATTTGCTTAGATTTCTTGCCTCGAAAATACTGACGAAGTACCTCAATCATGATAATGGCAAATAAAAAACATAAGAAAATTTGCAAGAAAATGTCCAAACCTGCCATTTTTTGACTTTCCAACATAGGCGGCTTATGAGCATGAAATTGATTGGGATGTGGAGGCTTTTGCCCGATAGACAAATGGGGCAATTGCAATGCGATAAACGGAAAGTTTACAAAAACAGCCACCAACAACGAAAAGCCCCAAATAAATCGTTGTATTGCAGGATTTTTAATCATCTTGTTGGTATTTAGAGAAAAAACAAAATTAACCCTTTCTGATTTTATTGTCAAAAAAAGAAAGTGAATAGGAAAATTTGGCGTTTGAAAAACTTCAAAACTGGGCTAACAAAAACCCGACACGAACAAAACTCATGTCGGGTTTTTAATTAAAATCAAGAATCCTTTTAGAAAGTAAAGGCATTGACCGTTGCCGACCCCGAAGTAGTTGGCGAAGATTTTAGCGTAGCACCAGTATTTGAGTAAGTTCCGCCAGTATAAAGCCCCCATCCCGACGACCCACCTACAAAATTACCGCCTGTGTATGTGCCACCGAAGTAAATTTTATAAGCGGTGCTTTTAGCCAAACTTGGGTTTGAAAAATGTATAATACTTGTAGCGATTCGAGGTTTGAATGTGGCCAAGTCTTTACCCGAAGCATCTTCTATGTGTATCAATGAAGTAGCAGCCACCGAAGCACTCGACTTGATAAACATACTCACTTGCGTTGAGGCTGCACCCATAGATTTTGTCATGTTTGAGTTTGGTCCACCAGAAACGACTGTTCCACCATTGACCAAGAAATTTCCATTAATATCAATGCTTTCGTTGCCATTGGCAATGAGTGTTCCGCCTTTCATCGTAAAGTTACCATTACTATCTATAGCATCAGAGCCAGCCACGATTAGCACCCCACCATTCATATTAAACTGACTATTATCGTTAGATTCTGTTCCGCCCGAAACTGTTCCATAAGATGTATTGATACCATCGTTGGTTGCGGTCAGGTTAGTAACACCTCCATTGATATTGATAATGATAGACTCCATGCCTTCATAAGATTTCGTTACAAGAATTGTCCCATCGTTTACGGTGATAGATTTATTTGATTTCACACCATCATCAGTTGCCGAAATAGTGAGGTCGCCGTTATTCATAATAAATTCACCATCGCTCTTAAAGCCTTTGGCTTCGCTGGTCATGGTGCTGCTGTATGTATATTTTGCTCCCGAAGCCGTAATATTGATTGTACCACCGCCGATGGTTGCTGTACCATCAATATTTATACCTTTTCCGCCAATACCTGTGCTATTAATTGTCAGATTTCCACCTCTGATTGCTAAGTTTTTATCGCAGTTAATACCCGCTGGTGCTGCCACGTCGGCATCGGCAGTATCGTAGTATGCCGCCCCAGTTGTTGTAATTTTTATAGTTCCCGATGTGAGCGTAAAATCTCCCCCCGTTTTTATGCCTTTCGAGCCTTTACCCGATACCGTCAAGGTAACTGCATCAGCCGTGCCGATTGTCATATAACTTTCACTCTTGATAGCATTGGCTTTATCGCCCGTTGTAGTAATGCTTATTTTGCCACCTTTTATTAATACATAAGGTGTAATTGTGGCATCTGTCCCTTCGTAAGGAGCTATGATTCCATCATCAACACTATTGATGCTTATTGTTCCACCATTGATTGCTACATAACCTTCTTCGGCTACTATACCATCGCTTGATGAAGTAATATTCACCGTTCCATTATCCATTTGAAAGTAATCATTGGCATGAATTCCATCACTTACGGCGGATTTTACTACAATATTTGCTTCACTAATTGCGATATAATCATCGGCCACGATGGCATGTTTATTAAGCCCCGTTACGTTCAGCGTTCCTGTTCCCATAAAACTCAATTGTCCTTCGCTAAAAAAAGTACCTTTTTGGTCTTCTTTGCTGGTGGCGTAGGTTGCTCCATCGGTCAGATTATTGGTTGTTCCAGCTAAAACATTAATTGTTCCTTTCTTGCTCGACTGAATATTGATTGCTGGTCCAGTCGAATTGGTTAGGCTCACACCTTTCATCGTGATATTAAATCGGTATTCACTATAAATCTTGAAACTTCCTTTGGTAGCTGTTCCCGATAATAAATAAACAATTTCCTTTGTAGTATTGGTCGAAGTAACGGTTACATCTGCTCCGCTTACTGCCACAGCCACACCCGAACTCGAATAAGGATTATTGATGGCAGCACTCGTACCAGAATACGCAATTACGACTGTATCTTTGGCAGCCGTTGCTGTTCCTGTTGTTCCAGCGGTAATGGCAAGCGTAACCGCACAGCTTTTTCCGCCCAAACTTAGATTAAAAGTTGCAGTACCTGACGATGTAGGTGTACCCGAAATTGTATAAGTAAGATTTCCTGCACCATTGGCCAATGTTCCTGCGGCAACCGTTGCCGTTAAACCTTCTACGCCAGTGGAAGATGCCGTCGAAATGCCATAAGTTCCGCCATTTCCTCCTGTATAAGCCATCGTAACAGTACCAGTATAGGCTGTTCCGTTTGTGCCAATGGCTGGTGCAACCGTACAAACTAAAGTAGCAATACTTGACTTTGAAACTGCAACTGGTAGAGATAATGTGCAGTTTTGTCCACCTAAATCTATCGAAAAATTGGCGGTGCCTGATGTAGTCGGTGTACCAGTTATTACAAAATTGGCAGTTCCACTGCCCGATGCCAAAGTACCTGCCGATAACGTTGCGGTTAGGCCTGTTACGCCCGTAGAAGCCACGGGCGAGCCTGCATCGTAGGCAATACCGTTGCCACCAGTGTATGGGACAGTTGCCGTGCCTGTATAAGATGCCCCACTCGTGGCAGTAGCCGAAAATGTTGCGGCTGAACAAGTCAGTGCGGTGATTGTTGCGGTTTTTATAGTGGTTATTTCTTCACTTTTGCAAGCTTGGAAAATTGAAATAAAAGTTAGCAATATGCCAACGACCAAAATACCCCTTCTTTTCATACTGGTGTTTATTTTTCAGAAAATATTTATAAGGAAAATCAACAAAGTTTCTTGTTGATAATTGAATAGACGAACAAGCCCTAAAAAAGGTGGTATGGAAAAATGAAATTGCGGTAAAAATGCCAAATGTTGCGGTAAAAATTATATTCTATGCCTTTTCTGATGCTTTTCGATGAGAAAAGGCATTTTCTCATCGAAAAATTTTATCTTTGATAAAAACCAAATCATCAACTATGAAAAAAACTTACTTCATTTTTCTAATGCTGGTTGCTTATTCCGTGACCGCTCAAATCAATGTCACAGTCAACTTCCCGGGCCAAGGTATGCTTGATGGTCGATTGATATTGATGCTTTCAAAAAATGATAAATCTGAACCAAGATTTCAGATTCTCGATGGCCATGATACCCAGTTGGTTTTTGGCTTAGACCTTGATAATTGGGAGTCGAACAAACCTAAAATAATGAATTCGGGAAATACGACAGGTTATCCGATTCAAAATTCAAAAGATATTCCTGCTGGAGAGTATTTTGTACAGGTTTTGCTGCATAAATATGAAACCTTTCATCGAAAAGATGGGAAAGTAGTAAAACTTCCGATGGATCGTGGTGAAGGCCAACAATGGAATTTAGCCCCGGGAAATATTTATTCAAAACCAATAAAAGTTGCGATAAATCCTAAAGTTGCAAAAACCATTGTAGTCAAACTCGACCAAACTATTCCACCAATCGAAGAGCCAAAAGACACAAAATACATCAAACACATCAAAATTCAAAGCAAACTTTTAACTGAATTTTGGGGCAGACCGATGTATTTAGGAGCTCACATCCTATTACCCGAAGGCTTTGACGAACACAAAGATGTAAAATACCCTTTGGCAATTTATCATGGGCATTTTCCAAGCGATTTCGATGGTTTCCGCACAACACCACCCGATACCAATATGCCAACCGATGATTATAGCCCACGATTCAAAATTTATGGTTATAATAAAATCGTGCAACAAGAAGCCTACGATTTTTACAAAATGTGGACTGGGCCAAATTTTCCGAGAGTTTTGGCTATCGAAATACAACATGCTTGCCCTTACTATGATGATTCTTACGCCGTAAATTCCGAAAGCATTGGGCCGTATGGCGATGCTATCACCTATGAGTTGATTCCGTACATTGAAAAACAATTTAGAGGCATTGGCGAAGGTTGGGCAAGATTTACCTATGGTGGCTCAACGGGCGGCTGGGAGGCTTTGGCGGTGCAAATAAAATATCCGAACGAATACGGTGGTTGTTATGCGGCTTGCCCAGACCCGATTGATTTTAGAGCTTTCACGACGGTTGATATTTATAAAGATAAAAATGCGTATTTCTACGAAAGTGATTTCAAGAAAACCGAACGCCCAGGCTACCGAGATTATTTAGGACAGTTATCTGCTACTGTAAAAGAAATGAATATGCGAGAAGCGGCACTCGGCACGAAGACGAGAAGTGGGCAACAATGGGATATTTGGGAGGCGGTCTTTTCGCCAGTTGGGAAAGATGGCTACCCTCAACCTATTTGGGACAAAAAAACGGGCGTAATTGACAAAAAAGTAGCTGAATATTGGAAAGAAAACTACGATTTGACTTATATTTTGAAACGTGACTGGCCAAAATATGGCGATAAATGGCGTGGAAAAATCAGAATCTACTGCGGAGACATGGATAATTTTTATCTGAATAATGCCGTATATTTGGCCGAAGCTGAATTGAAAAACCTCAACAGTCCAGCTTACGAAGGTGAAGTAGATTACGGCGACCGTGCCGAACATTGCTGGAACGGCGACCACACCCAACCCAATTATATTAGTCGCTTGCGGTATCACCGAATGTTTATTCCGAAATGGACAGAAGATATGAAGAAAACTGCACCTAAAGGTGTGGATTTGACAAGTTGGCGGTATTGACACCCATTGAAATGGGCGTTTAAGGGAACACAGGAATTCTTACTTTTCCTTTCGGACTTAAAGTCCGAAAAGTGACTAAAACAATTCCTTTGTTCCCTTAGTCAGCCAATTCATTGGCTGTGTTATTTCAAAGCCTCAGCATGAAGCATTTCTAAACCCACCGAAGCACGAGGTTTGAAGCCTGTCCAAGGTTTATCGTTTGAGTTTTGATTACTAAGGTCTAAATATTTAGCATAATCTTTTTTCTTCAAATGGATTCCCAAAAAAGCCGTTACAAAATGTTGATTAATATTATTGATGCGGCGTTCGTTCCAAGCAGGTTCTGCATAGCGGTAATATTCATCAAAATGCAAACCTGGTTTCAATGATTCAGCAGGTGGTGGGTTTGGTGCAACATTATGGCGGGCATTCATATATGTAAGCATATAACGATTAGCATTTACCGCTCCATTATAAATTGCCTTGATTCCTTTCTCATAACCCGAAATATCATCTTGACTTCCTGCCACAAAAAATGTCGGAATCTTCAAGCCCTTCAAACTTTCGGTGTCCCAAACGCCACGTTCCATTCCCCACGGAGCAAAAGCTACTACTGCTTTTATACGTGGGTCGATACTTGCTTTGTATTCAGCATTATTACCCGTACGAACTTCAATTGCTTTACTTCCGCCACTCAATGCCCCAAAAGTTTTGATGATTTGGTCACTATAACCAGCACCAGCCACATTCAAAACGCCATAACCTCCCATTGAATAGCCGATGAGTCCGATATTTTGGTCATCAACAATTCCTGATAAAAAGCTGCTTTTATCTTTTCCTAAATTAGCAATCTGATTCATGATAAAAATATCATCTTTCGAGCGATTGAGTAGCGTACTCGAAAATGCGGCTGCATCTCTAAAAGTAGATTCAGTGTGGTCGATTGCCACCACAATATATCCTTTTGAAGCTAAATTTTCGGTCAAATAAGTCAATAAAAGTCTCGACCCTAAATACCCGTGCGAAACTATAACGAGCGGAAATGCACCATCGGTAGTTTTGGGAGCGGCATCACGCACAGCACGTCCTAAAAATGTAAACGGAATCAGTGGACGTTTTGGGTCGTTTGAAGAACCCATCACTTGGTCGTAGGTTACCAAATCTTTCACATCAGCCGCCACATTGGCTGGATACCACACTTCTACTTTGAGCGGTCGGTCGTAGGTTGGGTCAATGCCACCTTTCGATTTTAGCACATCAACTTGGTTTTTATTCACAAAATCAAGTGTACGAACGCCAATTTTGTATTCGCCACGAGGAGCCAGTTCGGGAGCATCGGGCAGGGCATCGCCATAAACAAACGTTTCGGCAGTATTTTGAGCAAATGAGTTTGAACAGAGAACCAAGCTGATTGCAAGAATCAGCAATTTCATTGTGTTTTGTTTCATTGTTAAGGTTGAGTTTGAATAAGAATGTTTTTGCAAATTAGACAAGAAAAAGGGATTTTTGTTTTGGTTTTTCTATTATTTTTATGTTGCTATTTTTTACCAAAAGCCATGAAAAAAATATTTACTCTCTTCCTGCTGTTTTACATCTCGACCGAAAATTTTGCTCAAACTAAAGTGGATAGCCTGAAACAAGTTTTAGCAAAAACTAAAATTGATACGGTTCGACTCAATATCCTTTCCGACATCATCAAACAAAGCCTTTACTCCGACCCAACCGAAGCTCGGAAATTTGCTCAACAATACCTTTCGATTGCCCAGAAAAATAAAATTACGAAGGAAATTGCTCGTGGAACAAACCTTATTGGCATGACTTACCATGTTTCAGGCGATATAAACAAGGCTCTCGAATTTTATATTGAAGCCTTGAAAAAATACGAATCAATCAAAGATTCGCTTTATATGGGCATTTCTATGAATAATATTGGGGCGTGTTATCAGTTCAGAAAAAAGCCCAAAGAAACCATCGAATATTACGAAAATGCGTTGTCGATATTCAAAAAAATCAATAATCAACAATGGATTGCCAATGTATCACACAATTTGGCGAGCCAATATGCCGACCAAAAAAACTTTGCTAAATCATTATCTACCAGTCAATTAGCATTAAAATCTTTCCAAGAATTAAAAGATAAAAACTCCGAGGGTTTGGCGTTTACTCAAATCGGACGTATTTATTTAGATACTGAAAAATATAAACAGGCAATTCCGTATTTTCTGAAATCTAATCAGCTTATTAAGGAAGAAGATGACCCGATTGCGATTGGTATTAACTATGAAAATTTAGGCTCTGCTTACACACAAATTGGAAAATATTCGGAGGGGGAAAGTAACCTTTTACGAGCGATTGATATTTTCAAGAAACACCAATCGCTCGAACATCTGACCAAATCTTTGGCGGCGATTAAGACACTTTATGCCAAATGGGGTAAATTTCAAGAGGCGTTTCTTTATGGTGAAGAATTTCAGAAAGTCAATGATTCGCTGTTTAATGCCACCAAAGATGAGCGGATGCTCGAAACAATAAAAAAGTATGATTTAGAGAAAAAAGAACAACAAATTAGCCTACTAAACTCGCAAAATGAGTTGAAAGATTTGAAAATCAAGAAGTCGGAAGTAGAAGCTGTTTTTTATGGACTCGGTATTTTAGGGTTAGCTGTTTTAGGAGGAATTGGCTTTTATTTATACCAAGTAAAGAAAAAAACGAGCGAAGAACTTTCTCAGAAAAATGCAATCATTACCGAAGCTCTGCACGAAAAAGAAGTGTTGATGCAAGAAATTCATCATCGGGTAAAAAATAATTTACAAGTAGTTTCGAGTTTATTAAGTATTCAATCTCGACATTTGACTGATAATCAAGCCCTTGAAGCCATAAAAGAAGGACAAAACAGAGTTAAAACAATGGGTTTAATTCACCAAAATCTTTATCAAGAAAATGATTTTCGGGGGGTAAATATGAAGAATTATGTTAGTAAGCTCATCAAGAATTTATTTAATTCATACAATATTGAACCCGAAAAAATACAACTCAAAACCGAAATAAAAGAATTGAATTTAGATATTGATACCGTTGTTCCGCTCGGACTAATTATCAATGAATTAGTTACCAATGCACTCAAATATGCTTTTCCTGATGATAAAAAAGGAATAATTTGGGTAAAAACAAACCTCGAAAACGAAAGATTTATTTTGCAAGTTTATGATGATGGCGTTGGCGTTCCCGAGGGTTTTAGTCTCGAAAAAGCTAATTCAATGGGTTATCAATTGATTCAAAATTTTGTCAATAAACTTTCAGCACAACTTTCCGTTTTGAATAAAAATGGTACATTTGTCGAAATAACAATTCCTCAAAAAAGTATTCAGAAAACATGAGTGAAATCCGTATTCTGATTATCGAAGACGACCCAATTATTGCCGCCGATATTGCCGATTACCTCAATAATGTTGATTATCGGGTTTCGGGCATTGCCTATAATCCCGCACAGGCTTACGAGCAATTAAAGACAAATTTACCTGATTTAATTTTGCTCGACATCAACCTTTCTTCTGAGCAAAATGGCATTGACATTGCCACGTATATTCATCAAAACCACGCCATTCCGTTTATTTTCCTTACCTCCTATTCTACTCGTGAGGTACTAAACAAAGCCAAAATTACAGAGCCAAGTGGCTATATTGTAAAGCCATTCGACGAAGAAGATTTATTTGCCACCATCGAAATTGCCCTCTATAACTTTGCTCAAAAACAAAAATATACTCGCCCAACACTCGACTTTTCGAGAATCAATAAAAGCATCGTCAATCCACTCAGCGACCGTGAGTTTGAGGTACTTCAGCAGATTTTTGAAGGCAAAACCAATCAACAAATGGCAGATGCCCTGTTTGTTTCGGTGAGTACGATTAAGACCCACATCAGTAATATTTTCTTCAAATTTGAAATAAATTCTCGCACTGCCTTGATGGCAAAATTGAGAAATTAAGCATTTCTATCTTTACAAAAATCATACTTTAGGCTGATTTTTTCTTCAATGAGTTGCCATAGTTTTGTATCGTTAAAAACACAGATAAGAATATCTGTATTCTTCGGAAACTTAATCTTAAATCAGCATTATTGACATGAAAACAACACTCACATTCTTGTTATTTCTTTGCACGGCTTCTGTTTTTGCCCAAAGTATAACCAGCTCTTCTAAACCAACGACTAATACCGAAAATCCTAAACCCAAAATTGGCTCGAAGACCGACATTCGGAATCCGTTTGATACCACAAAAGTGAAACCAAAAGCACAAGCCAAAAACAAAGAAACTGGCTGGGGCGATGTTGGTGTGGTAAAAGAAAATAATGGGTATATTGGAGAAACGGAAAAGAATAAAAAGCCTAAACCGAATGGACTTGGTGTTGGCGAAGACCCATTTGGTAAGACCCCAAAAAAGGCTTCGCAAAAAAAGAAAAACGGGTATGCGAATCAAGAAGTAAGTTATTGAAAGCATTTGCAAGTACTTAGAGAGTCATCTTTTTCAACTTATTCGCCATGAAAACCCTTGCTAACACACTAATTATCGGCGTTTTAATTAATTATTTTTCCTTAGCACAGGTGCAATCGCTCGATGGTACTTATAAGACCAGCGGTAGCGAGGCTGGCCGAACTGTACTGACTATCTCGGATAATGCCAGCACCTTTCATGTGAGCTATATTGATGCTAATTACCAAAGTTTTTCGCTCAATGGCTCGCTACAAAATCCCGCTACTAATTTCTACCAAAGCAACGAAACATTGGGTTGCGGCTCACCCTCCGAAAGAAGTCAGAAGGCCGTTGAAATTACATTTGCTCGAAAAAAACTGGGCAAAGAAGTAAAACTCGACTACAAATACTGTGATGGCAACACGATTAAACGTGTAGCTAAAACTTTCATTATTCAAAACAACAACTAATAAATAGTCATGAAAATCTATTTTATAGTACTCAGTTTCATGCTGAGTCAGGCAATTTTTGCCCAAAGCTTTACGCTTTTGCCAAATAGTGCCACCAGTAATGCACTTAATACTACTGCCAATAAAGTAGGAATAAATATTGGCGTACCTAATGCCGAATTACACATCAATAGAGTAGGAAACGTAAACACACAAATACAGTTTACCAACGGTGCAACTGGCACCAATAGCATCAATGGGCTGTGGTTTGGCATTGACGAGCAAGGTGGAGGCATTTTGAGAAATAGAAAACTAAATTCAGACTTTAGAATAGAGCTCAATGAAGCTGGAAACTTTGGTAATAATATCTATTTGTTTGGTGAGGAATTTAGAACTAATCGGGCAATTGCATCGTATGCAAGAGTATTTGTGCAGGATACTTCGCAAACACTAAACAACAATGTCAGCTACCCCATTGGTGCTTTTAGTAATAACAATATCGTCGAACTTTTACTCGAAACAAAAGGACAAATTTCTGCCTCACAGTTTTCGCTGAGGCGTTATCCTGCCGCAAGTAATGTAGTAAAACAAAATGTAAGTATGGCTGGGCAAACAGTTTTTGAAAATACTGACCAATATAATACTGGCAGCTTTATATTCTTAGATTCGAAAGTTAGGGCTTTGGCTAATAATACCGAAAGTTACATTAGTCCAACTCGCATTGCAATAAATGTAACTCCTAACGATAATTTTGAAAATACACTCGAAGTAAATGGAAACGCCCGAATTGGTGTAAACGGAAACGCTATCACAGCCATTAATAATGAAGAATTGGAGGTTGATTTACCAAGTATTGCGGGGGGAAGTACCCACACACAAAGTTTTCCGATTTCCAATATCATCAAAGAAAGAAATACAGTTTTGGTATCGCCCAATGTAGCATTGCCCAGTGGTTTTATTATCGCTCAAGCACGAGTTTCGGCCAATAACACAGTTGAGATTACGTTTGCAAATCTAAGTTCATCAAGCATAGATTTACCACGAGGTATCTTCAACTGCACAGTCATTACATTCCCGTTTATTCCCTAAAACCACTCAATAAGTAATAGCTCATTTAGTTTATTTTTTGAGCTTTTTTTCCAAAATTTGATAAACCTTTAAAAAAATCATGCTATGAAACGTTTCCTCCGAACTGCACTTTATTCCATCATTGGGCTTGTATCAATCATTGGTATTGCCCTATTATTCCTCAATTTCAAAGGAGTGCCATCTTATGAAGTGGCCATTCCCGAAAACATTAAAAATCTAAAAGTCGAGGTTACGCCTGAGCGTGTGGCTCGTGGCGAAAAAATTGCGACAGTTCTTTGCAATGGTTGCCATGCCAATAATGATAATCGCTTGGTAGGCAAACCAATCCTTGATTTACCTTCCGAATTTGGCAAAGCTTACTCGCTCAATATTACACAAGATAAAGAAGAAGGAATTGGAAATTGGACTGACGGTGAAATTATGTATTTCTTGAAAACGGGTATCAAACGCAACGGTAAATACTCGCCAATTATGCCAAAACTACCAAGAATGGCCGATGAAGACGTAAAATCAGTGATTGCTTATCTGCATTCCGACCGTTATCCTGTACAAGCAACCAAAGGCAAACAGCCTGAACAAGCACCGAGTTTGTTACTAAAAGTACTAACAAATACAGTAATGAAACCGCTCGAACCAATCAAAGAGCCAATCAATGTTCCTGACTCGACAAACGTGGTAGAATTTGGAAAATACATTGCAAATGATATGATTGCTTGCTATGCTTGCCACTCGAAAGATTTCTCGAAACAAGACCCACTCCATCCAGAAAATTCACTTGGTTTCTACGGCGGAGGCAATCCGATGCCTAACCTCGAAGGGCAAATCATTCCATCATCTAATATCACATTTGATGAAGAAACTGGTATCGGTAAAAAATATACCGAAGCACAGTTTGTTGATGCTGTAAAACTTTGTAAAAAACCTGACGGCAGTACGCTCCGCTACCCAATGCAGCCGCATATCACACTAACTGATTACGAAGTAAAAGCTGTTTATGCTTATCTCAAAACGATTCCCAAAATTAAGAATCAAGTGAAATAAATTACTATAAAATACTGCTAATCAGTGCCATAAAAGCACTGATTAGCTACCGCTTTGCCCAAATTTCAAACAATTTTATGCCATGAAAACCATTAAAAGATTATTTGTTTCAGTATTTCTAATTAGTCTCAGTGCTTGCAGCAAAGAAGATTCTACTTCTGCAACACCAGACCCAACTGCTATGATTATTGATAAATGGTGGTGTGCAAAAGCAGGAACTGGCACGATAGCCTCACAATATTTCAAGGCGGATGGCACTTGGGAACAAGGCTCGAAGGGCGGAAAATTTAACGATACTGGTAAGTGGACTTTATCAACCGATAAAACAAAAATCGTTCTCTCTTCGGTGCTTGATTATAACAAAAAATCAAAATCTGCTTGGGAATATGATATTACCTCAGCTTCAGCTACAAATTTACTAATGAACTGGTCGGCTTTTGGTGTAAAAATGGATTTGGAGGTTTGTAAATAAAACTTTCTATTACCTTTGTGCGGTAGGTTATGCAAGATATATTTATACGATTAAATACTAAAGTCATACAATTACGTGTTTAAGAAGAATTACCGTATGATAAATCTATGAACAAAAAAAAATTGCTTCTACTCTATTTATTGGTATTTGGGAGTTTCTCCTTACTCGCCCAACCACCAGCAAGCCCACGTGGCGAACGCCCTCCGAAGCCAAATGCCGAACGGTTTACTGAAAGAATAACAAAAGAATTAAACCTAAATGCAGCTACTTCAAAAAAAGTACACGATGCTTTTTTGAATAATATGAAGAAGATGGATGCCGTTTTTGCCAGTAAATTAGATGAAAAAGATAGAAGAGCAGCATTAGAGGCCAATAAAAAGGCTTTCGAGAAAACGATGAAGGGTATTTTGAATCCTGCTCAATATACACAATTTTTGAAGTTGGAAGCTGAACGCCCTGGTCCACCACCGCCTCCACCGAATGGTGAAAGGCCACCAAGACCAAGATAAATAAAAAAGCGGTAGTAAAGCTCAATCTTTACTACCGCTTCTATTATTACATTATCTATTAAATCTTACGTTTCAGCTCAAAGTGCTGTCCAAGATAGACTTTTCTTACCAGCTCATCACTTGCCAATTCTTCGGCTGTTCCTTGACGGAGAATTTTCCCCTCAAAAAGCAAGTAAGCTCGGTCGGTTATTGAGAGTGTTTCATTTACATTGTGGTCGGTTATCAAAATTCCGATGTTCCGGTCTTTTAGTTTTGCCACAATTCCTTGAATCTCTTCTACGGCAATAGGGTCAACGCCCGCAAAGGGTTCATCAAGCAAAATAAATTTAGGGTCAACTGATAAAGCCCGAGCAATTTCACAACGGCGGCGTTCACCTCCCGAACACACAATTCCTTTGTTTTTACGAACGTGTGTTAAACTAAATTCTTCAAGTAACGATTCGGTCTTTTCTTTACGTTCGGCTTTGGTCATGCTAGGTTTTGCCAATTCCAAAACGCCCAAAATATTTTCTTCGACCGTCAAATCTCTAAAAATTGAGGCTTCTTGAGCCAAATATCCTACGCCTAATTTCGCACGTTTATACATCGGCAACGAAGTAATGTCCAAATCATCGAGCCAAACTTTGCCACTATTGGGTTTTACGAGTCCAGTCGCCATATAAAACGAGGTGGTTTTGCCCGCACCGTTTGGGCCGAGCAGTCCAACAATTTCACCCTGCCCTACTTGGTAACTTACATTATTATTGACCAGTCGTTGACCGTACTTTTTTATCAAATTTTCTGTTCTTAATATCATATTTAGTAGAACAGGTTTTCAACCTGTTGTTTTCTTATTCTCGGCTGAACAAGTTAGAGACTTGTTCTACATGCAAAATTACGCTTTAATCAACAAAAGTCAGCGTTAATATTTCTTAACTATACTTAATATCCTTCAACATCAACTGCAAGGTCGTTTTATTATTGAAAGTATTTTCATCTATCTGATACGCTATACTAAAATATTTATTGGTGTTCAATCGCTGGAAATGTTCTTCCACCATTCCGAAACCTACTGCCGTCAGAATCGCCCCTGTTTCTTCTTCAAAAAGCTCCAAACGCAAATGTTTTTCTTTCATAACCCTCGGAGCGTATTTGAGCGTCAGGTTTTCTGTCACGAAAACTGGCTGCATATTTTCTGGGCCAAACGGAGCCATTTGATTCATAATTCGATAAAATTTAGGACTAATTTCGGCCAATTTTATCTTTAAATCAATGGTCACAACAGGCGTTAATTGCTCAGGTGTAATATATTTGCTCACAACTCTATCAAATTCTAAGCGAAAAGCATCAATATTTTCGATGGGCATAGTCATGCCTGCGGCGTGGGTATGTCCGCCAAATTGTTCGAGTAAATCAGCACATTCTTCGATTGCTCCATAAAGATTAAAACCTGCCACCGAACGAGCCGAACCAGCCGCTTTTTCGTGCGATTTTGTGAGAATAATTGTCGGACGATAATATTTTTCGATGCAACGGCTCGCCACAATTCCGATAACGCCTTTGTGCCAATCTTCTCGATAAAGCACCGTACTTTTAGCAGTATTTAGTAGCCATTCGTCACCCTCAATCATCGCAATTGCTTCCTCTGTAATGCGAGAATCGAAAGTTTTTCGCTCTGAATTATGCTTTTGTATTTCACCTGCAAATGCCAATGCCTCATCATAGTTTTCTGATAGTAAGAGTTGTACGGCTGCTTTGGCATGTTTGATTCTTCCTGCGGCATTGATTCTTGGGCCTAACACAAAAACCACATTTTCGACCGTCATTGGAGTCATAAAACCTGCTACCTCCTTCAAAGCCTTTAGTCCGATTCGTGGGTTTTCATTGAGTTTTTTTAAGCCATAAAAAGCCAACACTCGATTTTCGCCCGTAATCGGAACAATATCTGATGCAATACTTACGACACATAAATCCAAAAATTCATATAAATTATCAATCGGCATTTCGGTGCGAGTACAGAATGCTTGAAGTAGCTTGAAACCAACACCATTACCTGTCAATTCCTTATAAGGATACGGGCAATCTTTGCGTTTTGGGTCGAGTACGGCAACTGCATTGGGTAATGTATCATCAGGTTCGTGGTGGTCGCAGATGATAAAATCTATATCGAATTTTTCTTTAGCCAAAGTCACTTTATCTTGAGCTTTGATACCACAGTCAAGACAAATTACGAGCGAAACACCCTGCTCAGCCGCCCATTCAATGCCCTGTACGGAAACACCATAGCCTTCTTCGTAGCGGTCGGGGTTATAGTATTCTAAATTACCATAAAACGTTGATAGAAAACCATATACGAGTGCCACTGCTGTTGTACCATCCACGTCATAATCGCCATAAACCATTATTTTTTCGCCATTTTCGATAGCTTCTCTAAGCCGAACAACGGCTTTTTCCATATCTGGCATCAGAAATGGGTCGTGTAAATGACTTAGTTGCGGACGAAAAAAATCTCGGGCTTCATCAAAAGCAGTAATTCCACGCTGCACGAGCATGGCAGCAAGGGCTTTATCGACATTAATCGCTTGCGAAAGTTCAACGACGGATTCAGTACTTGGAGTAGGTTTATATGACCAACGTTTTTCGGGCATTGTACAGCTTAGTTTATATAACGAGACGTAAAATTACGGAATAATTTATGTTTTAAGCGAAAAACCCTTATAATAAGCCATTCTTAGGGGTAAAAACAAAAATCCGTAGCCTAAGAATTTCTTAAAGCTACGGATTCATTGAATATTTCTAAATTCTTATTATTTCTTCTCTTTCTTCCCAAACAAAGAAAAATGCACATATCGCTTCGGGTTTGCTTTCATATCGGCCATCAGAAGAGCAATATTGGCAGCAGTTCTGTCAAGGTTTACGTAAAGTGAATCATCTTTAGCCAATTTTCCCAATGTACCTTTTCCTTGATTGATTTCTTTGATAACACCCTGCAAACCAGCCACCGATTTATTGAGTTGCACAACGGTTTCGCCTAATTTCATTGCATTTAGCGAATCAGCAAATGTACTGCTTTTTTGCAAAATAGGCTTGATTTGAGCATCAAGATTGTTTGATAATGTATTCAAATTAGCCGTCAAAGTTGCAGCATTAGCAGTGATTGCTGAAAGATTTTTTGAGTTTGCCGCTACTACACCATTCACACCTGCGGTGGTTTGCGTAGCACTTGCCATGAGGGCTTTGAGAGCAACAGCCGTTTGGTCGAATTGTTTGATGATTGCCGTAGTGGTTGTTAGAAGCGAGTCAACATTTTTGAGGGTTGGTGCAAGTTTATCTGTCACCGACGCTACCATTCCTTTTTCGATTTCGCTTCCTATTATCCCTTCATCTCCTAAATCTTTTCCTGCTTCAATTCTGAGTTTTACTACTTTTCCGCCTAAAAGGCCATTATCAGCTAAAATAGCAACAGTTTTATCACTAATTTTGATGTCTCGCTTGATGGCCAACATCACTTTTATACGATTCTTATCTTGCTCTGGTTCGACTAAAACCACACGCCCGACAGGCACTCCATTGAAGGTTACAGGGTTTGATGTTTGTAATCCTTCTGCATTTTCGTAATAGGTATAATATTCATTTTCGGTACGGAAAATATCCAAACCTTTCAAGAAATTAAACCCCAAATAAAATATTGCAAACGCTATAATGCCCAGCAAGCCAACTTTGTATTCTTTTTTCATAAAAACGTGCGAAGCACAATTAAGAAATGTAGAATTAAGAATAACGGATAGAGATTCTCTTAACGCTTATCTTAAATATTTCACAAAAATACATTCTTAATTCCTAATTCTCAATTCTTAATTAAAATATCATTTCTCCTTCTCTTCTTTATACGCTTTTACAGCCTTAAATATTGCTTCGGCTATCTTATCTTGTCCGTCGGAGCTACCCAGTATTTTCTTATCAGCGGCATTGGTCAAATATCCTGTTTCGACATAAACGCTTGGCATTGTCGTTTGCCACAGAAGCTGAAATCCTGCTTGTTTTACGCCACGACTACGATGCCCTACTTTCGAGATTTGTTTTTCAACCATACTTGCCAGTTTTACGCTTTCTTTCATAAAGGCATTCTGATAATTGGCGAGCATAATATTGGCCATTGGCGAGCTAAGGTCATAGCCTTTGTAGTTTTTCTTGTAGTTTTCTTCCATCAAAATAACTTCGTTTTCACGCATGGCGAGTTCGAGGTTATCTTCAGTTTTGTGCAAACCCATTACGTAGGTTTCCGAACCACTCAATTTTGATGAATGTGGATTTGCATTGACATGAATACAGATAAACAAATCGGCTTTATTGCGGTTGGCAATGGCCGCTCGTTCATGCAGCGGAATGAAAACATCGGTCTTTCGGGTATAAATTACTTTTACGCCCGGAAGGTTTTGTTGCAACTTTTTTCCCAATTTGAGCGTCACATTTAGAGCTATGTCTTTTTCTTGTAGCTTGCTATGATGGGTGCCAGGGTCTTTGCCACCATGCCCTGCGTCAATTACAATCGTTCGAATTTTCCCGCTCTGAGCATGAGCCATTTCGAGCGAGAATATAATGATAAGTAGGACTTTAAGATTTTTTAACATGATTTTATGGGCAAACGTTCTTTCACTACTATATAATAGCTAATTTTGTGCCATTAGTAAGCGTTAATAGAATAGTTTTTGCAGAAAAAGCCAAAAAATTGAAGATTTAGATAAATACTCGGCACGGCTTTCTCTCGTAGGTTATGATAATAGGACATTTTTACAAAGATACGTTTTTTGGAACAACTTAGAAAATATACCTCCCACCATAAAAAGGGACTTAAAACATTTACGAATTTGACATTTGCAAGGTTGAATACATTGCCGAAGTTAGGTTTTCAAATCGCTTTCGGTCTGTTATTTTTATTGACATTCAATACTTTTGCACAGTTTCCTGGCAGTGGTCGATTACAAAACCTCGGAGGAGGAAATACTTCTCGCCCTACAACCACACGTCCAACGAGTACACCTCGCCCATTCGGAAATAAACTTTTTGAAGAGAAAAAAGATACTACTCGTGTTTCAATCCCTGACTCACTTCGCAGTAAAGACACGGGTCTTCAAACAACTGTCAAATATGTAGCCGAAGATTCGACAGTAATGGATGTTTCGGGAGAAGTAATTAATCTTTATGGTAAAGCGGTTGTAACCTACGGAGATATTGAACTAAAAGCCGATTACATTAAAATTGATTGGGGAAAAAGCGAAATTTTTGCCCATGGCTCGCCCGATACCACAAAAGCGAATCGAACAAAAGGGAAACCTATTTTTTCGCAAGGTGGCGATAATTATAATACAGATACGATTCGCTATAATTTCAAGTCAAAAAAAGCAATTATTAAAAATATTGTAACCCAACAAGGCGAGGGATTTGTGACGGGTGAGCGTGTAAAAAAAGATGCTAACGATGACATGTATTTGGTCGATGCTAAATATACAACTTGTAATCTGAAAGAACCCCATTTTCATATTTCTGCCCGAAAAATCAAACTTGTCAATAAAAAACAGATTATTTCAGGGCCGTTCAATTTTGTATTAAGTGGCATTCCACTGCCCATTGGATTGCCTTTTGGATTCTTTCCTGTACCTAAAAATAAAGAAGCTGGTACTTCGGGAATCATCATGGGTACGTATGGCGAAGACCCAAATAATAGAGGTTTTTACTTCAAAGATTTTGGTTATTATTTTGCTGTCAACGAAAAAATCGGTGTAAAACTCATTGGTCAAATTTATACAAAAGGGAGTTTCGGACTTGGTATTCAATCAAATTACTCTAAACGATATAAATATTCGGGAAGCCTAAATTTTCAATATAATTACAACAATAATACGCCAGAAGTTGTAGCAAGCGACGATTTGAATAACTATAAAACTAAGGATTTTAATCTCAGTTGGTCACACTCTCCTGCCAATAAACGTCCCGACCGTAGTTTTTCTTCATCGGTCAATTTACGTAGTAATGGCTTCAACCGAAACAACGTAAATACGGTTGATGTGAGTAACTATTTAAGTAGTACATCAAACTCTTCAGTGCAGTTTGGACGTACTTTCGCTCAGAAATTGGTAACGAGTTCGGGTATTAATATCTCCCAGAACTTCACGACTGGACAAGTTGATGCTTCTGCTAATTATAGTATTGGTTTGAACCAATTTAACCCTTTTGTACCAGAAAAAAAGCAAATCGGGCGTTGGTTCGAGTCGTTTAGGGTTGGCTTAAACGTAAGTGGAGGCTACCAAGCAACGAACGTACGAGTAAATAGTATCACAAATTATTCTGATTATAAAATTGTGCGTGAAAACGCCGATGGTACTTATTCATCTATCGAAGCAAAACCTTTGACGAATGAAGAAATCAGGCTTCGTGATGCTAATCCACTGACCTTGACTATCGAAGAACGAGCTGCTCAAAAAGCCTTACAAGAACGCCTTAGTAATGTAAGGAAATTGAATAGTTTAGATGCAATTAATGAGGTTTTGAAAGATGGCAAATTCACAAGCACCTATTCGATTCCGATTTCTTTGCCAAATTTCAAGATTGCACGATACATCAACTTTACGCCAAGTATATCGCTCAGGGGTGACATTTCGACTCAAAGTCTTAGCTATGAATACATTGCGAGCGAAAATGCAGTAAAAATAGATACCGTAAAAGGTTTCTTTCCTACCTACCAAACATCGGTTTCGGGTGGAATGAACACCCGTGTTTATGGAACTTATCAGTTTAAAGGCAAGGGACGTTTGCAGGCAATTCGTCATACATTAGCACCTTCATTGAGCTTGAGTTATGCTCCTGACTTTACGAAGCGACTTTTTGATTATAAAGTTGTACGAATTGATAAAAATACTGTTAATGGGGTAACAACTTATGATACCCTACGACGACTACTATCTAAATATCCAACTTTGGGCTCTTCGGCTGGTGCCTCGGGGAATGTTAGTTTTAGTTTAACCAACCAATTAGAGGCAAAAGTTCGCTCAAAATCTGATACGGCAGCAAAGGCATTTGAGAAAATCTCATTGCTCGATAACTTGAGTTTAAGCACTGCTTATAACTTATTGGCTATCGGCGACTCGATGAATCTCTCAAACATCAACCTAAGTGCAAACACCAATTTATTTAAGAATCTGATAAACCTTAATATGGGTGCAAGCCTTGACCCGTATTTTTATCAAGCAGAAAGTACAGCCGAATTAAGAGCCTTGAATCCTGCGGGGCGTATCAGACGTTTTTATAAAATTCAACAAGTGAAAGGAATTGCGGGTTTGGCTACGCTCCGTTCAGCCAATATTGCTATTTCAACTCGGCTTTCGCCTGCAACTTTCAACCCAGATAAAGCAAAACCAAAGACGAATACTCAAAGTAATAACCCACAAATGGATGCAATGAAGAAATTTGTGGCAGCAAATCCCGAACTTTACGTTGACTTTACGATTCCGTGGTCGCTGAGTTTGAGCTATAACTTAAATTATTCAAAGCAAGGTTTGGCCGACCCACAAATCACGCAAGCTATCACTGTTCAAGGAGATTTGAGCCTTACGCCAAAATGGAAATTAGGTTTCAATACTGGTTATGATATGCAACTTAAAGCACCAACTTTGACTAATATCACGATTCATCGTGAACTTCACTGTTGGGATATGGCCTTCAACTGGACTCCGATTTCGGGTTATTCTGTCCGTAGTAGTTATTCGTTTACGCTCAATGTGCGAAGTGCTTTATTGCAAGAACTAAAAGTAAGCCGTAGAAGACAATTTGTTGGTAGTGGAGGATTTTAAGGTTATCTGAACTATGATTTAGTTGATTTATATGATGAACTTGAATACGATTATATGGAGACCAATTTTCGTGTAACATATTGATTATTAATACATCACACTAAAACAAAATCAATCATAATAATCAAATCAATCAACTAAATCATAGTTCAGACAATTTTCTACAACACAAACGTAGCCAGTTTTCTGAATTCTTCTACACGAGCTGCGATTTCATCTTGTGTAAGGTTTTGGATACGTTCCGAACCAAATCTTTCAACACAGAAAGATGCCATTGCCGAACCATAAACGATTGCACGCTTCATGTTTTCAAAACTCAAATCATCGGTTTTTGCTAAATGAGAGATAAATCCACCGGCAAAAGTATCACCCGCTCCCGTTGGGTCGAAAACTTCTTCTAATGGCAATGCAGGGCAGAAGAAAATATCATCGTTTTGGAATAATAATGCACCGTGTTCGCCTTTCTTGATGATAAGCGTTTTTGGGCCCATTGCCATGATAGTTTTAGCTGCACGACGCAACGAGTAATCGCCCGAAAGCATACGAGCTTCTTCATCGTTGATAGTTACACAGTCAACATCTTTCAATAATGCCTTCAAATCATCGAGAGCAATATCAATCCAAAGGTTCATTGTATCGAGCAATACAAACTTCGGACGTTTGTTCAAACGCTTCAAAACTAAGTGTTGAATAGCGGGAGCGGTGTTTCCGAGCATCAAGAAATCACAATCTTGGTACGATTCTGGAATCTTCGGGTCGAAGTTTTCCATTACATTCAACTGAACTTCTACCGTATCACGGCTATTCATATCGTTGTGGTAGCGGCCATGCCAAAAGAACGATTTCTCGCCTTTTCTGATTTCAAGACCGTCCACGTTTACGCCATGACTCACCAAAGTGTCAATCATTTCTTGTGGAAAATCTTCGCCAACAACCGCAACGAGGTTATTTTCTTTTACGAAGTATGAAGCAGTAAGCGTAATGAAAGTGGCTGCTCCGCCAATGATTTTATCTGTTTTTCCGAATGGCGTTTCCAATTTATCAAACGCTACCGAACCTACTGTAAGTAATGACATAGATAATTTACCTTTGTAAAAGGATTTTTTTAGTGAAAATGTCTATATTATTGCAAAGTTAACGATTTTTTATTTATTTTTCACTTCGTAAAATAGCTTTTTAAATCGGCTCACAACGCTTAAATTCTTTATTTCTATCAAACAAATATCGGTAGGTAATATAAGTTTTGTATTTTTTTGCACCAAGCATTTGGGTTACTTTGAGCATTTTGGGGTTAAAATCGGCAATCCAATTGAGTTCGAGGGTTTCATACTGGTAATTTGGCACCCAACAAGCCCTCGAAAACGACAAAGCAATGGCCGATTCTATACCACGCCCTTGGTATTCTGGAATTACACCAAAAATTACTCCACGTGCTTTTTTATTAGTTTTCATCAAAGTATGATACAACCACTTGATTTTCCCAATCAGATTCAGTTTACCATTGATATGCTTAATGATTTGGTTCAATTCGGGAATCATGATAAAAAACGCAATCGGTTGGTCGTTATGATAGCCAAACCACATTAATTCTTCTTCCAAAATTGGTTTCATGGTTTGCATGATGGCCGCTGCACGCTCAGGTGTCATTTCGCCAGTTGACATATTTTTTGCCCAAGCTTTGTTATAAATAATTCGGAAATCTTCAGCAAACTTGGGTAATTCTTTCTTGCTTACGTGCCTAAAATCATAACCTGGAGTATTATAGATCCGATTGGCAATTTCGAAAAGTGCAGGGCGAACAACCTTACGTGCTTCAACCTCGGGGATGGGCAACAGGAATGTATATTGCTGGAAATAATCTTGAAAACCGTAATTTTCGAAAAAAGTTCGGTAGTATTTTTGGTGATAAAACATCCCCCAAGTTGGTTCGGCATCGTGTGGGTCGATGTGCAGTCCCCACCAATTGTCACGCTCGCCAAAATTAACAGGGCCATCCATTGCTTCCATGCCTCGCTCTTGTAGCCATGCTTTGCATTTATCAAACATCGCAAACGCAACTTCTTGATTATCAACACATTCAAAAAAACCCATGCCGCCAGTTGGTTGGTCGTTTTGGTTGGCAGTATTTGGATTTACGAATGCTGCCACTCGTGCGATGGTCTTGCCCAAATCATCAAGTGCCAACCAACGCACACAATCTCCACCATCAAAAAGGGGATTTTTGGTACGGTCAAAGATTTTTTCTATGTCGTTATCGAGCGGACGAATCCAATATTTATTGCCCTTATAAAGGCGTGAGGGAAACTCTAAAAATTCTTTTTGTAGCTTTCTGCTCTCTCCTACTTCTATGATTTGCATACTCAATTACTATTTTATGAGTGCAAAGATAAGGCTTTTGAGTGTTTTTTTACCACTAAGGGACTAAGTTACACTAAGGTATTACCGAAAGATAAATATCGTTTTGATTGTTTGGTTTGTGGGTTGGGAATTTGGAAATTGCGATATAAATAGTATTATTTAGCAGGATTTAAATTCAAATGAATACGAAAGTGCTTCCAAACTTTCGTTTACTTTAGAAATTAGCTAACATTGAAAAAAGACCTCACAGTAATGATATTAGGAACATATTGGTACTTTAACTTTCCGACAGACCTATACAAGTTTGACTTTTTTAAATTTAAAAAAGGCTATGGTGGACATGCCGACAATCCAGCAGAACTTATTGCATTTTTTGAGGCTGAGAATCCAAAAAAAATTATTGAGGACTTACAAAAATTAATTGATAAACATTCAGATAGTTTTCTTTTTATTTATCAAGAGGAGAATAAATTAAAAATAGGAACTGGTGGATACCAACTATTTGATTATGACTTTTTATTGATTCAAGAAGTTGAAAAGCTGCTCAAAAATCACAGGGTTTGGCAAACAAAAGAACAAGTTTTTACTAAGTCAAAATTTACCCAACTATACAATATAGATTTTACCAACAAAAATATTTATCCCAACAAAGGTTTCTTACAGGTTGTTGGTTCTGGGTTGAAAAAATATAATGCAGAAAATTCAAAATTAAGATTAGACTGTACTTTACAGTTGGTAAGAAAGAATGATTTTATTAAGGACTTAAAGAAAGTTGCAACAGAAGAAAATCTTGATATTCTATATTATTACGATAAAGATTTTAAAGACAAAACAAACCTTATGCTATTTTTTACCAATGGTAGGCAGGGATTCAATCTGACAAAGAAAAAGTACATTGATATTTTAAGTTTTGAAAATAAAATTGAAAAAGTTATTTTAACTCATAATGCAAATTATGGACATGTAAGTGGTTGGGATCTTTATCCTCAACGTGGACCACAAATAGAAATGATAATTGAAGAAGAGTATATACTTTAACTAAAAAATGGGATAGCCAAAAACGAAGTGTTGATATTCCCCCCCTTCGGGGTTAAGGACTTGGTTCGTGACATCAAAAATAATTCTTCAAAATTCATCAACGAACAAAAATTTGTGAAAGGTAAGTTTTCTTGGCAAGAAGGATATGGAGCTTTTTCGTATGCTCATTCACAACTTGACAGCGTTTACCAATATATACTTAAACAGGAAGAACACCACAAGAAAAAGACCTTTAAAGAAGAATACCTTGATTTTCTTCAAAAATTTGAAATTAAATATGACGAAAAATATCTGTTTGAATGGCTGGATTAACTTGTGTACATTTTTAAAGCCAGACACATTCAGCTCATTCATTTTATTCGTACATTAGCCACTATGATAGATTCTTCTCAAGCCAAACATCAAATTCAACATGTCACAAATTTTCAAGACCTTGTTTCTACGCCATTTAGTAGAGAAATAAATGCCATCGGCTGGATTCGTAATCTATATGGTAATTTCGCTGAGATTGTTAGTAAAATAGACGTAAACGAAAATATAACGGTAATAGATGAAGGGCAACTTCGTGAACTTTCATTGAGCGAAGAGGGAAATCTTGCTCGTGAAATTCTATTAAATGACTTGCAGTTACTGACGGCACACGGTGCAGCTCCAGTTCTTAATGTGATTAAGTGCTACGACCGAGACGATGAATTCCCGTTTTTCCCAACTGATGTTTACTCTTTTCATGTGGACCGTTCGCCTATACCAACCGATACTTTTTTATGTACTTACTACGGTGCTCCGAGTGATATATTGCTAAATTCGGAGGCCATACAAAAAATAACGATTCCCGAAATACGTGATGAACTCAAAAAACTGCATAGTGAAGACGATGAAGGTTTTGAAGACTTTCTAACTGAAAATTTCTTTGACCTACATTACCAACCTAAACCAAATGCACTACCTATCAGTTTAGGCATTGGACACATCTGGCGGTTGGCAATCGATTATCCTGACAGTAAAATACCACCATGCGTACACCGTGCTCCAAAGGAAAAAACTGAGCGATTGTTGCTCATTTGTTGATTATCAATAAATAACTTTGTGCATCGTTGTTAGAACATAACATTTAACCTAACTATAAGAAAAGGATTTGTTAAAGCTTTACTTTCAGTTGTTCAGACAATGAACTCTACATGATAAACAATACATTTATTCAACCAAAATAAACATATCTCAATATGAAAACGAAAATATTATTATTGTTTTTTCTTACATTTTCATACATAAGTTATGCCCAAAACAACTTAAAAGTTGGGGCCGCAAAGATTGACATTACGCCTGAGCTCAGTGAATTGCCAAGTGGCTTTCTTGGTATTTATGACAGGATACATTCCCGAGCAATCGTAATTGCTAATGAAAACAAAACGGTAGCATTAGTAACACTCGATGTTGGGGCAATTCCTAATGAAATGGCTAAGAGTTTACTCGAAAAAATAGCGACTCAAACAGGTATTCCGACTACAAATATCATGCTTACTGCCACACATACTCATAGCGTACCTTTCAGGATAGGTGGGGAGGCATTTGAAGCTAAAGTTGTAAACTCTGTAAAACAAGCAAAAGATAAATTACAACCTGCCAAAATTGGCTACGGCGAAGGCGTTTCTTACATAAACGTGAATAGAAATATTATCGACCCCAAAACAAGAAGATGGTGGGAAGGACCAAATTATGACGGGCCATCTGATAAAACAGTTGCGGTGGTTACGTTTGAAACCCTTGATGGTAAACCAATAGCCGTGCATTATAACTATGCCATGCACGCCGTTACGGTTGGGATGTTGGACATGGTAAGTGGTGACGCCCCAGGCACAACGTCTAAATATATTGAAGATACTTTTGACGATAAAATTGTAGCAGTCTGGTCAACAGGTGCTTGTGGCGACCAAAACCCAATCTACTTTCAGCAGACCTATGATTTGCGTGAAATAAGAATAAAAGAATATGCTTCAAGAGGCATAGATATTAGCAATAAAATGCCTCCAGGTGGTCAAGGCTTGAATAGAAACGACCCACAAGTAGCAAAATTAATGCAACAGCAAAAACAAATGATTGTATCAATGGGGCAGTTTTTGGGTGAAGAGGTGATGCACGTAATGAGAGGAATTGAAAGAAAAGAAAGCAATATAAAAATTTATGCCAATCAAAAAATAGTAACTTGCCCAGGCCGTAAACGCTTAGATGAAGGCAGAGCTGGGTATGCTGGAACTTATGAGGATGCCGACTCGATTGATATCAAACTTGGATTAATTAGTATTAATGATATTGCCTTTTCTTCAGTTGGTGGTGAAGTATTCAACCCCATCTCAACTCGTTTGAAAAAAGAGTCACCATTTGCACATACAATGATGCTAACGCTTACAAATGGATATGCAAAATCTGGTTATATCCCTCATGATGCTGCATTTGGAACTTACACATTTGAAGTGGTATCTTCAAGATTAAAACCTGGATTTGCCGAAAGTGCCATTGTGAATGGTATTTTGGATATGATGTATGAAAGCAAACAACTTCAAAAATAAATAGTTTTACGATATAATTACCAATAAAAAACAATGCGAATATTATTTACAGGTGGCTCTGGCAAGGCAGGCAAACACGTGATTCCCTACTTACTCGAACAAGGCCATCAGGTGCTAAACGTTGACCTAACACCCCTAAAATACTCAGGAGTAGATAACCTAATAGCTGATATTACTGACTCTGGACAAATGTTTAATGCCATGAGTTCATACACAGGCTTGCACGAACTCGAAGCTGGCAATGGGATACCAAAATTTGATGCAGTTGTGCATTTTGCTGCCGTCCCTCGAATTTTAATCAAACCCGATAACGAAACTTTTCGAGTAAATACCGTTGGCACATATAATGTAATTGAAGCGGCGGTGAAATTGTGCATCAAAAAAATCATCATTGCCTCGTCGGAAACTACCTACGGTATTTGTTTTGCAGATGGTGTAACTGACCCAAAAGTTTTGCCACTCGAAGAAGATTATGACGTTGACCCAATGGATAGCTACGGTTTATCGAAAGTTGTGAATGAAAAAACGGCAAGGAGCTTCCAACTACGCTCAGGTTTTGATATTTATGCCCTCCGTATCGGAAATGTGATTGAACCGCACGAATATGCTGAGCTTTTTCCACATTATTTCAAAAATCCAGAAGTCCGTCGTCGAAATGCTTTTTGTTATATTGATGCTCGTGATTTAGGACAAATCGTAGATTTATGTCTGCAAAAAGATGGACTTGGCTATCAGGTTTTCAATGCGGGCAATGACCATAACGGTGCGATTATTCCAAGTAAAGAACTGGCCGAGAGATTCTTCCCGAATGTGCCAATCAGTCGTGAACTGGGCGAACATGAAGCATTATTTTCTAATCGTAAAATCCGTGAAATGTTGGGTTTTAAAGAGCAACATAATTGGCGAAAATATGTACAATTAGGCTAAACGCATAATTCCGCTAATTCTCAAATAACAATTTCTCTCGGTAAAAGTATTATTTAGCCCAAATACTTTTAACCGCAATTTTCGAAATTAGAAAAGAACATTCATATTAAAGTTTTTTGCATAATTAAAATGAGTAAATTTTTTATTTACTCATTTTATCAAACTTCTAATTGTTAATGCTTTAACAATCATTAGCTAACATAGGCTTTACATGGGATGAGTAGTTTTGCAGCTCAACAAACAGGATTCACAACCCATGAAAAAAACTTTATCATCATTTCTAATTGGACTCTTATTTTGCTTCAATGCTTTTTCGCAAGGAACTGACGCCACGATTGCGGGTGTGGTCAAAGACGAAAAAGGTGAAGGAATTCCAGGAGCTTCGGTTCGTGTTCGTAACGAATCGACTGGTTTTCAAACTGGTACACTCACCAACATCAATGGTGAATTTCAACTGCAACAACTTCCGCTTGGTAAACCTTACACTATTACGGTTTCGTTTGTGGGTTATCAGACCCAAAAATTTTCAGATTATGCTCTCAATCAAGGAGATAAATTGAAAATTGACGCAAAACTAATGACTTCAAGTACAACTTTATCGGAAGTTGTAGTGTCGGCAAATTCATTTGTTAATAAAGAAACCGAAAGAGCTGGAGCAGCAATTGCAGTTTCGGCTTTGCAAATGAAACAACTCCCGATGGAAGGCCGAAACTTTACTGCTTTAACAGCACTTTCTCCCCTACAAGGTCGAAATGGTAGTTTTAGCGGCCAACGTACTTCATCAACCAACGTAACGATGGATGGTGCAAATGCCCGAAATATGTACACCAACGGAGCTGTTGGCAATGGTCCTTATACAATTTCACAAGAAGCTATCCGTGAATACCAAGTTTCGACCAATAATTATGATGTAACCCAAGGCCGCCAAGGCGGTGGTGCGGTCAATGCGGTCACCAAAAATGGTACGAATACAATGGAAGGTTCGGCATTTTTCTACCAAAGAGCAAGTAAAGCAAGGCTTTTTGGCAAAGAATTATTCCCGATGAATAGTAAATTCAATGCCAACGGAACACCAAGAACAACCAATATCAACCAAAAACAATATGGTTTTTCGTTAGGTGGACCTATCATTAAAGATAAATTACACTACTTTGTGGCTCTCGACCGCCAAAATGAAACAATTCCTTTTCAAATTGCTCCAGTTTTTGATGCAACTCAAGAACAAAACTTCGGTATCACGAAAGCCAATCTTGAAAAAGTTATTGAAGTTGCCCGTGAAAAATACGGCATGAAAAATACACCACAATACGGTGATTTTTCGAGAGAAACTGAAGCAAATGCTTTATTTATGCGTTTGGATTGGCAATTAAATGATAAGAACAAATTAACTTTCCGTAATAACCTTACGACTTGGAACTCACCTAATTCGACATCAGATAATTCAAATATCAACTTGCTCGAATCATGGATTGGCTTCAAATCTCGTGAAAATAGTGCATTGGTTTCTTTACGTTCGGCTCTTGCTCCTGATATTACGAACGAATTAAAATTCCAATATCAGACCGTTAAACGTAACTACATCGTGAGTCCAGATTTGCCAGAGGCTAATATTCCTCGTGCTATCATCACGGTTCGTTCGGTTATTCCTACGGCAACAAATCCGAATGCTTCTCAAACTCGCACAGTGCAGTTTGGAGGTCAAAGATTTGGTACAGAATACGCCAACGATAAAACACTTCATTTGGCCAATACAACTTATTGGAGAAAAGGTGCTTTGAATTTTAAATTCGGAACGGATAATATGCTTACTTTCTTAGATTCTAAGATTGTAAATGAAATGAATGGCCGATTCTTCTATGCAAGTTTACAAGATTTTATTGATAACAAACCAAGTCGTTATGCCCGTGAAGTGCCTTTGGTAAATCCTGCGGTGCAGCAATCTTTACTCGACTTCTCGTTGTTCGGACAGGTTGATTTTCAGCCATTTAAAAACGTTTCAGCAATGGCTGGTTTACGTTATGACGCCACAATTTTCTTCAAACAAGGCGATGCCAACGCAACCACCGAAAACAAATTGGGCATAAAAACAACCAATTCGTTGGCTGATTTTAATAATATCCAACCAAGAATCCAATTAACTTGGGACGTGCAAGGTCGCCAAAAAGACTTGATTAAGTTTGGCGGAGGAATCTTCTCGGCACAGCCAGTTTCTTACTTACAGTTGAATAATATTCAAAATAGTGGTACAATCGTAGGTTCAATTGATGTTTCGGGGGCAGCAGTTCCGAAAGCTGACTTTGTTTCGTATCGCAACGACCCAACCACTACGCCAGGAATCAAGCCAGGTGAAAGTTATATTTCCACGATTAATGCCGTTTCTGATGACTTTCAAGTACCGAGTATTTTTAAGTTAAATTTATCATATAACCGTTTCTTCAATTCAAGATTTAGAGCGGGTGTGAATTTATTATGGTCAAAAACCATCAATAATTATGTGTATTATGATAGAAATATTGTTGACCAACCATATTTCACACTAAGCAACGAAGGAAACCGTGGGGTGTATGTACCAGCAAACACTATTCCTGCCAATGGCTCGACCGATTGGACAAAAGGCCGAAAAGCCAATGATGTTGGTAGAGTTTTAGAATTAGAATCATCTGGACAATTAGACCAAATGGCGATAGTTTTTGATGCAAGTATGAGACTCGGAACGGATGGTTATTTTACGGTAAGTTACACCCGCAACGACACAAAAGATAATACTTCGTTTGACTGTTGCGTAGCTAATACTTCAACTTTCCGTGCCATCGTTGACGACCCAAGAGATAGAACAGTGGCTTACTCAGATTTTCAATTCTCCGATAAATTAGTGGTAAGTGCGGCTACACCTACCGTAAAAGGCTTCCAACTCGGTGCAGTTTTTAATGGTGTTGGTGGAACACGCTACTCGTTTTTGGTGGGTGGAAACAAAAGTATCAACGGCGATTTTGTATTGACAAACGATTTAGCTTTTGTGTTCGACCCAAATAATCCTTCTGTCCCTGAAACCGTAAGAAATGGCATCAAAGGACTTTTAGAAAACCCTGATGTAACACAAAGTGTAAAAGATTATATCACGAAAAGTATCGGTAAAGTTGCCGAAAGAAATGGTGGTGTAAATCCTTTCTACTATACATTAGATTTGCGTCTTACGAAAGATATAACACTTTATAAAAATCATAAGTTAGGGTTTTCGGCAGATTGTTTTAATTTTATGAATTTATTGGATAAAACCAAAGGAGTTTCATACAACCATGGTAATATCAACTTGCTTACAATGACTACTTTCGACCAAAATACCAAAAACTACAACTATAATGTAGAATCGGGGGCTGGTCGTAAACTTTCAACGGCAGGCGGTACACCTTGGAGAATACAGTTAGGATTACGATATTCTTTTTAAGCTTACATATACCCTAAAATTCAACTCAGAGTCTGGCCATTTTTGGTCAGGCTCTATCACTTTTTTAAACAAACTAACAACATGAAAAACTTCGCCATAATTGTGCTGGTTTTGAGCCTTATGATAGGCTGCAAGAGTCAAAAACCAAACGCCAACAATTCTTCGACCGTCGAAAAACTGGATCTGAAAAGAGTAAAACTTACCAACGGTTGGGCATTAACTCCGATTGGAAAAAGCCTAAAATTGCAAGATTTACCACTAAATTTAGTAGTTTCTCCTTCAAAAAAATATCTGGCCGTTACAAACAACGGACAAAGCACACAAAGTATCACACTTATTGATGCCGCAACCGAAACAATTTTGGACGATGAAACCATTGAAAAATCATGGTTGGGTTTAGCTTTTAGTCCTGACGAAAAATACATCTACGCATCGGCAGGAAACGATAACAAAATCAATATTTATAAAATCGAAAACAATCAACTTCAAAAAGATGGAGAGATTGTTTTAGATAAGCCGTGGCCTGTAAAAGTTTCACCAGCAGGACTTTGTGCAACCGAAAAACACATTTTTGTAGTAGCAAAAGACAACAATACTTTATATCAACTTGATATTGCAACCAGAAGTATCTTGAAAAAAATACCACTTGCAGCCGAGGCTTATACTTGTATTCTTTCGCCCAATAAAAATTTACTTTATATCTCGCTTTGGGGTGGTGCAAAAATCTTGATTTATGATATTGAAGCTGCAAAAATCATTGATGAAATAGTTGTTGATAAAAACCCAAATGACATGGTGCTGACCAAAGATGGCCAGTATTTATACGTTTCGCACGGAAATGATAACACAGTTTCGGTGATTGATACGAAGCAAAAACAACGCATTGAAACACTTTCTTGCTCGCTTTATCCCGACTCGCCAGTTGGTTCGACCCCAAATGGTGTTGCTTTAAGTGACGACGATGAAAAACTATTCATTGCCAATGCCGATAATAATTGTTTAGCCGTTTTTGAAGTAGAAGAAAGAGGAAAAAGCCGTTCGTTGGGTTTTATTCCTACAGGTTGGTATCCAACTTCGGTCAAAACCATTGGCAATAAAATCTATGTAACCAACGGCAAAGGACTTTCTTCTTCGGCCAATCCCAAAGGCCCAAATCCTGTGAGTTCTAAGAGTCCGCAATTCAAAGGAGCAAACCCAGAGGCGGTTCGAGGCACGCAGTATATTGGCGGTTTGTTTAAAGGAACACTGTCAATTTTTGATTTTCCCGATGAAAAAACATTGGCCGATTACTCAAAAATTGTTTACGAAAATACGCCCTACACCAAGACCAAAGAAATAGAAAGCGAAGGCGAAAAAGGCAATCCGATTCCAACAAAATTGGGTCAAAAATCTCCTATCAAATATGTTTTTTATGTAATCAAAGAAAACCGTACTTACGACCAAGTTTTGGGTGATGTAAAAGAAGGAAATGGCGACACAACATTATGTCTGTTTCCCGAACGAATTACACCTAATCAGCACGCTTTGGTGAAAGATTTCGTGTTGCTCGACAATTTTTATGTAGATGCCGAAGTAAGTGCTGATGGACATAACTGGTCAACGGCGGCTTACGCCAACGACTATGTTGAAAAAACTTGGGTAACAAGCTACGGCGGTCGTGGTGGTACTTATGACTACGAAGGAAGTCGAGAAATTGCACACCCAAAAAATGGTTTTATTTGGGATTTTGCTCACCGTGCAGGTGTAAGTTTTAGGTCTTACGGTGAATTTGCCGAGCAACGAATGAAACTACCAAATCTGAAAGAAAATTGTAGTTTGAAATTTCCATCTTATAATCTTTCTATCAAAGATGTTACTCGATTTGAGGCATGGAAAGTTGATTTTGACTCCTTATTGACAAAAAATAACGTACCGAAATTAAACATTATCCGTCTCGGAAACGACCACACCGCAGGAGCAAGAGTTGGAATGCCTACGACAGAAGCAATGGTTGCAGATAATGATTTAGCAGTCGGAAAATTGGTTGAGCATCTTTCAAAATCGGGCATTTGGGAACAATCAGTGATTTTTATTTTGGAAGATGATGCCCAAAACGGCTCTGACCACGTAGATGCACACCGCTCAACGGCTTATGTTGCAGGCGGATTTGTCAAACGTGGCTATGTTGACCACACCATGTATTCAACTTCAAGTATGCTACGAACTATGGAATTGATTCTGGGAATCCCACCAATGAGCCAATACGATGCTGCTGCCACTCCAATGTGGCGTTGTTTCAGCAAAAAGCCTGATAATAAGCCATTTACGGCTATAAAAAATAACATTAATTTAGATGAGCGAAATGTGGCAGTCAATAGAAACTCCATCAAATCTGCTGAATTTGATTTGTCAAAGCCCGATTTAATCAATGATTTAGAATTTAGTCAAATCGTATGGCAATCAATCAAAGGCTTAAACAGCCCAATGCCAGCTCCAAAAAGAAGTGCTTTTTTGGTGCTGAAAGAAGAAGACGGCGATGATGATTGAGATTAATTTTTAACACTAAGAATTCATAATTACAAAACTATGAAACTACTCTTTTTATACAGTTTTTTACTGAATCCATCAATTGATTCGAGCAAGACCGAACTCCTAAACGAAGTCGTCATTACAGCTAATCGTTCGGCATATCAAGAATTTCAGACACCGAATAGCATCAAGGTTTTGAATAAAAAATACCTCAAAACTTATGCTCCACGCACAGCTCCCGAAGCCTTGATGGGCGTAAATGGGGTTTTTGTGCAGAAAACAAATCATGGTGGTGGTTCACCTTTCGTACGTGGACTTACAGGCAATCAAACTTTACTTTTAGTGGATGGTATTCGCCTCAGTAACAGCACATTCCGTTACGGCCCAAATCAGTATTTCAATACAATTGACCCTTTTTCAATTGAAAAAATTGAGGTGCTAAAAGGTGCTGGTTCGGTGCAATACGGCTCTGATGCCTTGGGTGGAACGATTCAGGTTTTTACGGCAGAACCCGAATTTGGTAGTAAATGGAAAACAAATTTGCTCGGAAGAGTTGCTACGCACAGAATGGAACAAACCACTCGTGGCGAAGTAAATTATGGTGGCGAAAAATTGGCAATTTCGGCAAGTTTCGGCTATCGAAACTTTGGGGATTTGGTGGGTGGAAAAATTACGGGTCGCCAGTCGCCTTCGGGTTATGACGAGCAAATGGGAAACCTAAAAGCCAAACTAAAACTCGGCAAAGGAATCATGACGCTGGCTCATCAATATTTTGAAGCCAAAGATGTACCAGTTTATCATAAAGTAGTTTTAGAAAATTTCGCTATTAATGAATTTCAGCCCCAAAGACGCAATCTTTCTTATTTGAAATTTAACCAGAAAAATGATTCAAAAATCTTTAATGAATTTTCGATAATTGGTTCACTGCAAATGACTTATGAAGGCAGAAATAGCCAAAAGAATGGTTCAACGAGGTTGATTAGTGAAACTGACAAAGTTTATACAAAAGGATTAACAACCAATGTTTTTTCGGCATTTTCTGAGAAATGGACGGCCAATTCAGGTATTGAAATTTACCATGATTTGGTACGCAGCTCAAAAATTGATGCCCCAGCTTCACCCGCATCTTCTGAAGCCCCTAAATTTTTGCGTGGTTTATACCCCGACAATTCAACTTTCTTGAACTATTCGCTCTATACTTTGCATCAATTTGTCCAAAATCATTGGCAGTTTTCGGCTGGACTTCGCTACAATGGCTTTTCGATTATTGTTCCCGACGAAACAATCGGCAAAACAAATCTAACGCCGCAAGCTCTTGTGCCAAATGTTTCGGTTGCTTATCTAATTGGTTCAAAATCAAATATTTATGCTTCTTATAATGCTGGGTTTCGCACGCCCAATGTCGATGATTTAGGCACACTTGGCATCGTAGATTTTAGATACGAATTACCAACCAATAATTTAAAGCCAGAAAAATCAAACAACTATGAGATAGGATATAAATTCCGAACTAATCGTTTTTCGGCTGCTACCGCCCTCTATTACAGCGATTTACAAGATTTAATTGCTCGTGTAAAAGTACCCAATCAAGTTATTAACGGCTATAATGTTTATCAGAAGGAAAACATCGAAAAAGCTAACATCAAAGGTATCGAAGCTGAGTTTGAGGGTTTGATAAGCAAAGAATTGAAAACTTACGGTGGGTTTTCATACACCTACGGACAAAATATTACGAAAAACGAACCGATGCGACGTATTCCACCACTCAACGGTCGTTTTGGTTTGGAATATCGTAAGACTAATTTCTTTGTTCGCCCCGAATTGCTTTTTGCATCTAAGCAAGACCGCCTCGCACAAGGTGATAAGGACGACAATCGCATTGGCAAAAGCGGAACAGCAGCTTGGCAGATTTTCAATATTCATGCAGGATATGAGTATAAATGGCTGAATATCAATCTTTCTGCTCAAAATCTCACAAATAAAGATTACCGCACCCATGGCTCAGGAATCAATGGAGCAGGCAGAAGTTTATGGTTAACTTTAAATGTTGAAATATAATAAATTACTCCAAGTTTTTAACTTTGGCTATTTGATAAAACAGGAAAATTTACCTTTAAAACTAAAAAGAAAAATTAAACATGAAAACATATTTTAAATTAATAGCATTTGTCTGTTTAGGACTAAATATAAGTTTTGCTCAAAACAAAACCGAGAACGTTTTCATCATTACTACCGATGGTTTTCGTTGGCAAGAAATGTTTCGCGGAGTTGACTCGGTGCTTTTAAAGGATGATAAATTCGTCAGAAATCGAGATCGAATCAAGAATAATTTTGTAGCTAAAACACCCGAAGAAAGCCGTCAGAAACTGATGCCTTTTATGTGGAATACTATCGCCAAAGAAGGCCAACTCTATGGTAATCGTTGGGAAGGAAATAAAGTAAATGTACTAAATCCTTACTGGTTTTCGTATCCAGGATATAACGAAATTTTGAGCGGATATGCCGATGACAGCATTAATTCAAATGATAAAAAGTACAACAAAAATATGACAGTTTTGGAGTTTCTGAATAATCAGCCAAAACTCAAAGGAAAAGTAGCAGCTTATACTACATGGGATGTTTTTCCATATATTGTGAATGACAAACGTAGTGGAATTCCTGTCAATTCAGCCAAAGATTTGGTAAAGGGAAATTTGACCCAAAAAGAAGAATTACTAAATGAAATCTTAAAGACATATCCAAGTCTCGCCAGCGACCGCCACGATTTCATTACTTATTATTTGGCCAAAGAATACATTCAAAAAAACAAACCAAAAGTTTTCTTTTTATCCTTTGATGAAACCGACGAATTTGCTCATGAAGCCAAATATGATGAGTATCTTTTTGCAGCAAATACTGCGGATAAGTTCATCGGTGATTTATGGAATTACTGCCAATCAAGGCCCGAATATAAAGGAAAAACAACTTTTTTGATTTTAACAGACCACGGAAGAGGCGATAAAATCAAATCACAATGGACGAGCCACGGGCAAAAAGTAGCCGATTGTTACCAAATTTGGATGGCAGCTATCGGGCCTGATACACCAGCATTAGGCGAGGTAAAAACCGAAGGGCAACTATTCCAAAATCAGATTGCTAAGACGGCTGCAAATTTTTTAGGGTATAAGTTTGAAAATGGGAAACAGATTGGTCAGGAGATAAAAACCATGTCAAAATAAATGGTTGTCAAAGAACAGTTTCAGATAATTGAATTTGAAACTGTTCTTCTCTTTTAAAAATAGATTCTATCTCCCGCAAAAAAATAAACGAACTACGGCTGTGCCAAGTCTGGAAATCAGTACTAATATCTTGATGTTGGGGAATATAGCTAAGGAAAGCAGTTAAGTCGAATTTGGCACCCGAAATACCTGCCCCTGCACGTTTGGCATCAAGAGCATTACAGGCTTGCTCGTAGTGTTTTGGTACAGGAATCATCATCGTTGGCTTACCCAAATACATGGCTTCGCAGACTGACTCAAAACCTGCAGTTGTGACTAAGCCTTTGCAGTTTTGCATCATTTCTAAGAATTTTTGTCCATTTATTCGATGAAAATGCAAATTTCTTGAGTATTTATACACTTCCGTATGTTGTGGCTTATCCCAAAAACAATGTATTACTACTTTCGGATTTTTTGTGTGCCATTTTATAAGTTCATCGGCCAAAGAATGTTGGGTCATGTACACCAAAATATAGTTTTCGGTTGTGGGTGAGATTTGGGTGATTTCGGGGCGTAAAAGGGGCGGAATAGTGTAAATGCTTTGTTGTTCGTAATTGCTGAAAGGTGTAAACGAAAGGGCTAATTTCTTTGTCGCCCCCAAAGCTGTGATTTTGGTATTGGTATTGACCAAAAATTTATCGAACCAATGATTTTGTGGATGTTTGAAGTCAGGGTTGAGTAGTAAATATTGGTGAGCAATGCAAACCATTGGGATTTTGGGGCGAAAAAGAAACTGGTGAATTCCACCCAAAACATCATAAAAATTTATAATAACATCGGGGTTCAGTTGATTGATAATGGTGTTTATTTTTCGAAGACTCGAAACATAAGTTTTTAAATTTAAAATACTATTGGTGAGTGTTTTACGAATATCAAGGCCTTTGGTTCTCTTACAATAAACCAAACATGGACTCGCAAAAGAAAAACTTGAAGATTGAAATTTTTCTGCAAAAAACGCTGGAATATTTCCAGTAGCCGAGCCAACCAATGCTCCTACAACCTCATGGTTGCTTTTATATAACATTTCGCTAAGGGCGATTGCCTGCGTCAGGTGTCCACGCCCTTCGCCTTGAATAATAAAAAGATATTTCATGCCCCTAACCGATACGTCGGACCGCCCTAAAGGGAATTTTTTAACTAAAACTTAAATTATAATGAAGCTGCAATTCTTGGCAAAACAAACTTTTCAATAGCTGTTTCGTCCTCCTCTTCGTCATCTAAATCGGTGTGTGAAGTCGAAATAGCATCGCTGATTGAATAATAAACCAAGCTCCATTTTCCATCAAAATCTTCTACGAGTGCCGACATCGTTTCTACCCAATCGCCTGAATTTAAGTAGGTTATGCCATTTATTTCTCTGATAGCGGGCTGGTGAATATGTCCACAAATGATACCATCGCAACCTTTAGCTTTGGCCAAATCGGCGAGTTTTTCTTCAAAATCATTCACATAACTAACCGCCATTTTTACTTTTTGCTTCACTACCTGCGAAAGAGAATAATAAGGCAAACCACGCCATTCACGATAAGCATTATAGTTTTTATTGAGCCAAAGCAAAAAAGTATAGCCTAAATCGCCCAAATGAGCGAGCCATTTCATGTTTGTCGTAATGCTGTCAAATACATCGCCGTGCGTAATGTAGAATCTTTTATCGCCCGAGTTGAGGATATAATCTCGACGAATCTGAAACTGTTTGCCCACTACTAAAGGCAGAATTTGGTCAAGAAAATCATCGTGATTTCCTCGTAAGTACACCACTTTAGTATCGTGTTTGTCCATCATTTTAAGCACAACTCTGAAAAACGAAGTGTGTTTTTTCTTCCAGTTACCATATTTTTTCAACGCCCAGCCATCAATTATATCACCGTTTAAGATGAGTTTTTGGCAGCGGTATTGTTTCAGAAACTCGGTTACTTCTTTAGCCTTAGAGCCGCTCGTACCAAGATGTATGTCGGAAAGCACTATTGTGCGAAAATGCTTGTGTTTTTTCATACTAACAAAATACCGCATTCTATGTAAACTGCCTATTATCAAGACGTTATGAAAATGTAAAGTTGTGTGGGGGGGGCGAAGTTGCACTTCGGTCAAAGCGTGGAGATAGCGAAAAATTAAACTTCTAACTTTATCTGAGTATATTTGAGCAGGAAAAAGCAAAAACTTCCTTATTTTGACCGATAAACGTACCTTTAAAATGCAAATTTTCAATACAATCTCAGAAACTCAACAATACCTTAAAGCCCAACAAAGAGCAGGTAAAACCATTGGTTTTGTGCCTACGATGGGGGCTTTGCACGCAGGCCACATTTCATTGATTGAGCGAGCAAAAGCCGAAAATGATTTGGCGGTTTGTAGCATTTTCGTGAATCCAACACAGTTTAACAATCCCGAAGATTTGAAAAAATACCCTCGTACACTTGAGCGTGACTGTGAAATGCTACTTCCCGAGGGTTGTGATGTGGTTTTTGCTCCATCAGCCGAAGAAATGTATCCAAGTTTACCTCAATTAAAAATGGATTTCGGAACTCTGGAGACAGCCATGGAAGGCAAATTTCGACCTGGGCATTTTAATGGTGTTGGAATTGTCGTGAGTAAACTCTTCAATATCGTAAAACCCCAAAAAGCTTATTTTGGACTTAAAGACTTACAACAAGTGGCGGTCATCAGACGAATGGTGCAGGATTTAAGTTTTGATTTAGAAATAATTCCGTGTCCGACTTTGCGAGAAACCGATGGTTTGGCGATGTCTTCACGCAATACACGCCTTTCTCCCGAAGCCCGTGCTTTAGCTCCACAGATTTATAAAGCTCTCAATTTAGCTAAAGAAAAACTACAAAGTGGTGCGAGTGTAATCGAAATGCAAACGGCTATTAATGAGCATTTTGCAAAGTATCCAGCGTTTGAAGTCGAGTATTTCGAGGCTGCTGATTTTGATACTTTGCTACCAATCGAAGCAAAAATTGCTGATGGAAAGACCGCTCTTTGCGTTGCGGCATTCTTAGGGGGCGTCCGTTTAATAGATAATATTGTTTTTTAAGCATAGTTTGCTTATTATCTCTTAATTTCAACCCATGAATCGAATAAAAGAGATAATGAATCAGCCTTACATGGCCTATACCTCTGGCCGACACAATGTGCCTTTGGTTGTGTGGTCGGGTGTATTTGTGTTCATATTTTTGGCGGTTTTTAAGCCTTTCGAAATTCAAAATCTTACAACGAAGCAATGGCTTTACTTTGCTTTTTTGGCTGGTTATGGCTTCATTACCTCGTTTTCGGTTTTGATTATGATTGAGGGAGTCGGCCGACTACTTCCAAACGTTTTCTCTGAAAAAAATTGGAAAATAAAGCACGAAGTAGCCTTTGTTGTAAGTCTGATTTCGCTCATTACGGTTTTTAATTATTTTTATACGGTGTTGATTTCAGACTTACCTTTTTCGTCTGAAACCTTCATTTTTATACTTTTTGCTACGGTTTCGGTGAGTTTTTTTCCTGCGGTGTCCTTCGTGATGTTTCGTTACGTGCGAAATATGCGGCAATATTCTCGACCTTCAACGGTTTTGAGTTTTGAGCGAAAAGAAGAAATCAGAAGAGAATTTATTGAGTTATTTGCCGAAAATCAGCGAGATAGTGTAACACTTTCACCCGAAAACTTGCTCTTTATTGAGTCTGACGATAATTACTCAACAGTATTTTTTACCCAACAAAATCGAATTCAGAAGAAACTTCTACGCAATACCCTCACTCGGCTCGAAGCCCAAGTTGAGTCGATCCCTACTTTGCGTAGATGTCATCGGTCTTATTTGGTCAATCTCAAAAAAGTGAGCCGAGTTTCGGGCAATGCCCAAGGCTATCGCTTACATTTGCACGATACCGACGAAATCGTGCCAGTTTCTCGTACCTATTCTAAAAATATTATTGCCGAATTGTAGAAAAAGCGTAAATTTCTAATAAAATTCATCGAAAACTATGTTTCATAAGATTTACAAACCGCATCCTGCTTTAAGCGAATTTGTGAATAATATCATGGTTTTTCGCTTTGAATTAGACCGAAATTTGCCTCGTCCTGAGTTTTCGTTTCCGCCACTTCCCGAGCAATGCCTTTATTTCTATCCGTTTGAAGCTCCCGAAAGCGAATATCTGACAACCAACAAAAAGGTAAAACTCAATCGCAGTATTTTGGTGGGGCCGCAGGTGAACAGAATCAAGCTGAAAATGCACCATTCAAATTTCACGGTGAAGGTGGGTTTTCAACCCTGTGGCTTGTATCGTTTGTTGGGGATTTCGATGAATGAGTTTCCAGTTGATGAATCGCTGGATAGTTCATATATTTTGGACAAAGAAATTCAGTTTATCAACGAACAATTGGCCGAAACGCAATCGCCTGATAGATTAAAAGAAATTGTAGAGACTTTTCTGCTAAAAAAACTCCATAAACTGCGTAGCAGACTGCCGATAGACAGTGTTTTGCCGATGATTATCAAAGAAGGTGGGCTTGTAAATGTCGATAAAATTGCCTCGCAAGCCTGTGTGAGTAATCGCCAACTGGAGCGGCAGTTTTTGCAGCGGGTTGGAGTTTCTCCTAAGTTTTTTGTTCGCCAAACTCGCTTCGCTAAGGCTTGGGTAATGAAAGAAAACACACCAAATATCAAATGGACTACCATTGCCCACGAATGTGGTTACTTCGACCAAATGCACTTAATTCGAGATTTTAAGGCCTTTTGTGGAGTTTCTCCTTCAATTATAGAAAACGAATTTCATACAACTCCTTTTTCGCTCCATAACCAGTTGTACTACTAAATGTCGTGTTTGTACTATTCCAACGACTATCCATCCGTTAATTTTGTAATCAAGAATTAACTATAAATGATTGATTATGAGAAAATTAGTATCTTTTTGTCTTCTGTTTTTATTATCAAACGCACTTTTTGCCCAAGCTAAAACGCCCGATGAAGTGGCGGTTGATAAGCAAGTCAATGCGTTGATTGCGAGTTGGAATAACCATAATTACGATGATATTGCCAACTACGCCACCGAAGATTGCGACTGGGTAAATGTAGTTGGTATGTGGTGGAAAAACCGCCGTGAGATACAGTATGCACATCAGATTTTTCACGAAGGAATGTTTAAAAACGTGACGCTTACCAAGAAAAGTGTACATTTTAGGGCTGTTACGAAGGATGTAATGGTAGTACATCTGTTGCAGCGAGTGGGAGCTTATACTTCGCCATCGGGCACTTTTTACCCAGAAGCCGATAATTTAAAACTGCTGGTTTTTGTAAAAAAAGCTGAAAAATGGCTCTTAACAGCCGTTGAAAATGTAGTAGTGGTAGAACAAGCCCAACGGAGTAATCCTGTCAATAAAATGCCGAAGCAAGAGTAAAGAATGTCGATTTTTTACCACTAAAATATGCCGCTGATAGTGAAACTTTGTATCGAAATAGTTATCGAACCTAATAAATCAAACAAAACGATGCAACGCAGAAACTTCATTCAGGCTACTTTAGCCGCCTTTCCAGTAATTGCTAATCCAGCAAAATTGACAAACGGAAATCGCTCCGCAAAAAGCTTTACGGTAGGAGCAGGTAAAGACCGATTTAATCAACCTATCAAGTACCGAGGTGTGAATCCCAACGATGTAAAAATTTCGAGCAAAGATACCGACGGACAGCTATCTGTGTTTGAGTACGTTGGATTTCAGAAAATTGGACCTCAATTACACGTTCATTTCGACCAAGACGAGATTTTTTATGTAGTAGAGGGCGAGTTTTTGTTTCAAGTAGGCGACGAACGCTCAACTTTAAAAGCGGGCGATACAATTTTTTTACCAAGAGCAGTGCCGCACACATGGTTGCAATTGACCGATAAAGGCAAATTGGTTTATTTTTTACAACCAGCAGGCAAAATGGAGGAGTTTTTCAAGAAAATGAATGAGTTGCAAGGCCCACCAACGCCCGAATTGATTCAGCAAATTCATCAAGCTCATGGAATGAAAGTTGTTGGTCCACCTATTTCTTTGTAAAAAAGAGTTAAATTTGGTTATCAATCAAAAATCATAGAGTTATGCCATTCTTTTATGATTTACAGCCCAGTTTCGCTCTTCGTCAGCACGTACGCATGTATCGGTTTATGCACTTATCATTTACCGATAGCACCTTGCCGCCTGCCAAAGCCTATCCGCCTCGGCCAGAAGTAACTTTGAGTTTTTATCCAAGAGACTCCGAAAAAGTAAGTTATGAAGATGGCCGAGTGCTACCTTCTGTGCGGTCGGCATTGATTGGGCAGCAAAATGTAGTGAGCCACAGGCACGTAGGCAAGGAGTTTTTGATGGTACAAGTTGTTTTTCAACCTGGCGGATTGTATCGTCTGACGGGCATTCCAACGATTGAATTGAATAATCAGTATTTTGATGCTGAGGCGGTTTTAGGTAATGAGGCAAAAGCTCTGAACGAACGCTTAACGAATATTGAAGATTATCCGAAGATGATTCCCGTTGTAGAAGAGTTTTTGATGGGTTTAGTAAGAAAATCTGCTTACGAAATTCGCCCGATTGATAAAGTTGGAATTGCCATGCTTCAGAATGTCAATCATTATTCGCTTGATTGGTTGGCAAAAGAAGCATGCTTGAGTGCCAAACAATTTGAACGAAATTTCAACGAACGCATCGGTATCAACCCAAAATATTTTGCTCGTATAATTCGATTCGATAAGGTTTTTAGAATGAAAAACGCCTTCCCGAATAAAGATTGGCTCAGCATCGCTCTCGATTGTGGTTACTACGATTATCAACATTTGGTGCGAGATTATAAAGAATTTACGGGAATGACCCCCGCCAGTTTTTATATGCAAGATACCCAATCACCCGAGCGTAAGTTCGGAATTGTCGAAGTCTGATTCTGTACCTTTGTTGTTTACCCCAAAGCTGTGTAGTCTGCCCCTTTTTGCTTTTTAAGCCTTGTTTTACTACTAATTTTACCCAAAATCCGATTATTAATAATTTAGTCGGTTTGGAAATCTTTTGCCTTTGGACTTTTGAAATGCCAATATTAAACCCACAAATCAAAAATTTTTATACCATGAAAAAAATAATTTTATTCTCTATAATTGTTGTGATGGGTTTTGGAGGATTTGCACAGAGTGTTGAGCTTCATCCCAATCAAGGTATTGCTGTTCCGCAATTTACTACTGCATTTATTGATGCCCTCACCAACCAGCCTAAAGGTACAGTGGTGTTTGATAAAGATTTGAATGTGATGAAATACTGGAATGGCACAGCTTGGATAAGCCTAACAACTGGTGGTGTTGGCTCGGGTGTGGGTTGGATAGAAAACGGAATAAATCTTGAAAATACCAATACTGGAAATGTAGGAATTGGTCTTACTTCTCCTACTGCCAAATTGGCTATTAATGGCACGGATACTGATGGTTCTTTATTCATTAGAGGTTCACAATACACTTCACATTTCAATCGTCCAGAGAATATTTTTCAAGAAAATACTTATATAAGAGGAGGCACACCATCATCAAATGTTATAATCGGCGATATTGGACAATACGTAGGGGTGGGTTTATCGAATCCTGATTATTTATTAGATGTAAGTGGCGAGGCTCAATTTAGAAGCGGTATCAGAGCCAAAGGTGCTACTACCAAGTTTTATGACAATGGTTTCAGTGGACCAACATTTTATGACGGAGGTCTTACGCTGATAAATAATGACGTGAATCTTAACCAGAGAATGAAGCTTGATGGGAGCAATATACAAACCTTTGCCCGAAACACTGGTCCTAATAATATTGATGCAGTTTCGGGTATGGTATTAAATCCTTTTGGTGGAAACGTGGGCATCGGTACAAACTTTACTCCGCAATACAAACTTCATCTTTATGCAACGGGTGAAGAATTGGTAAAAATTGATGGCACAAATAGTTTAGTTATTTTCCACGACCGTACCTCAAACGCCCAATACGGCTTTTTTAGAGCATGGACAAAGAATCCTTTTAATCCCGCAGGTTTATATGGTTTTGAAATCGGAACGCCACCAATTTTGGGTGGGGACCCTGCCAAACATCTGATGTTTTCTACAAACTATGCTCTTCGTATGGTTATTAGAGATAATGGAAATGTGGGCATAGGAACAACTGACCCTGGAACCTATAAATTGGCCGTGAATGGAAGCATCAAAGCACGAGAAATACGTGTGAGTAATCAAAATTGGGCCGACTACGTATTTGAATCTAAATACAAACTTAGACCATTAGGTGAAGTTGAAAAATATATATTAAAGCACAAACATCTGCCAGAAATACCTGCGGCGTCGATTATCGAAAAAGAGGGCATTGATATGAGTGTAATGCAATCTAAAATGATGGCGAAGATTGAAGAATTGACGCTCTATATTATTGAGCAGAACAAGCGAATCGAAAAGTTAGAAAAAGGAAACCCAATTGCACTAAAACGTAAATGAAAAAGATACTATTAGGCTTGCATTTGCTTTTAATAACGTTTGTAAGCCAAGCCCAACAACAACGAAAATTTTACGAGATAAAGGCAGATGCTGAACGTTTTTTTGAAAACCAAAAGAGAGAACGACTCAGAAATGCAAATAATTCAAATGATGAAGGCGAATCAGATGGCGATTATAATAGATATAAACGCTGGGAATGGTGGGCCGAACGCCATTTGGATACCAAAGGATATGTATTAAATAGTGTTGCTATGAGTAAACTCGCAGCCGAGAAAGTTAGCTCAGATATTCTGAATGCAAGAATAAAAGGTGCCGAATCGGTTGGTGGAAATTGGCAAAATTTGCCTAATGTACCTTATTCTACTGCCATTGGAGAACAAGCAGGTATGGGACGTGTGAATTGTGTTGTTGAGGTTCCAGGCACACTGAATGTACTTGTGGGTACATCAGGAGGAGGTGTGTGGTATGGACAATTCACTAATTTGGGTTACACTTGGATACCCCTCTCCGATGGTATTCCGCAAATGGGTATTGCCGATATTATAATTAATCCTAATAATATTAGTGAGATTTACATACTTACAGGTTCAAGCTACGGGGGTGGTGGTAGTGGTATCGGAACAATCAACGGTAGTACAAATGGAAGTGGAGGAGGGAACTCGATAGGAATTCTTAAATCGACTGATGGAGGTTTGAATTGGAGTGAAACAGGTATGAGATTTCCAGTAGATTCGAGCCGCATAGGGTATAAGCTGATTGCCGACCCTACAAACTTTAATCACATGGTTTTGGCGTCAAATAATGGTATTTTTATGACCCAAAATGCTTGGCAGACTGTTTCTGCGGCTCTTTATAGTAGTACATCTTCTACTCCTGCAAATATAAGGGGTGGGCTTTGGTTTGATGTGAAATTCAAACCTAACGATGGAAACACTATCTATGCTTCATCTACAAATGGTATTTGGCGAAGTAATGATGGAGGGATAACATTCATTCACCGATTCAATATACCTAATGGAACTAACAATGATGCCTGCCAAAGAGTAATGCTGGGAGTTACTCCTGCCAATAGTAATTTGGTTTATGCTCTTGCAGGAAATTCAAACCCTGCTTATGACCCACCAACTCCACCACCTAATTTTAATACAGGTTTTGTAGGACTCTATGCTTCTACTAATGGGGCTGATAGTTTTCAGCTTCGCTCAAATTCTCCAAATATTTTAGGAAACGAAGTCGATGGTTCATTGGGTTCGTATTATTCAACTGCCAGCTATGCTTTGTGTATTGCTGTTTCGCCAACAGATGCCAATCGAGTTTTTGTTGGTAGTCTAAATGTTTGGGAATCTACGAATGGTGGTTTCAACTGGGTAAACCGTTCTGATAATAAAGCGGATTTTGATGATTTCAACTATGTACATGCCGATATTCATTTTTTAAATTTTGGAAGCTACGGAAATATTTTGTGTGGGAATGATGGTGGCTTTTTTAATTATACGATGAATAACAATACATGGAGTTTTTTAAGTGCCAATCTCAATAATACCCAAATTTATAGAATCAGTATCGTTAATCAAGCCCAGCTAATATACAGTGGGCGAGTGGTTTATGCTGGCTCACAAGACAATGGACAACATCGCTGGACAAACTCTGGCTTTGTAAAAGTTGCTGGGGGCGATGGTATGGATAATGCCATTGCGGCGGCCAATGGTGGCGAAATAGTTGCAACACTCCAGAATGGAATTTTATTACATTCTGGAAATTTTGGAAATTCTTTTAGTGAACCCTCAACCGTACCTATTGAACATCGACAAGGGGCTTGGATAACTCCTTTGGTGCAGCATTGTAGTGTACCTGATTTAGTATATGTGGGTTACCGAAACTACTATTATTCGACCGATGGTGGAGACGATTTTGATGAAACAGTTGTTACGGGTTTTCCCAATCCAATTACAGCAATGGCACAGGGCAATTATTCTACCTTAAATCAGCCAAATACCAATGTCGTATATTGCGTAACCAATACATCAACCAGTAGTGGGGCTTCATGGCGACTTTTTCGTTTTGAGAATGATTTGGGAGTGTCAAAGCAAGATATTACTGGGCCTTTTAATAACAATATCATAACTTCGATAGCTACCGACCCAAATAATTCTCGATATGTTTTTGTAACAATTGGCGGATACGATGCCACCCGAAAAGTGTTTTTCAGCAGTGATAAAGGTGCAACTTGGACTAATATCACAAATAATCTTCCCAATGTGGCAGTAAATTGCATTGCCCTAAAAACGGGTGGAAGCTCGGGGATTTATATCGGAACTGATATTGGCGTTTTTCACAGATTTAGTTATGCTGGTGGACAGCAATGGACACTTTTTGGAAACAAACTTCCAAATGTTGCAGTAACAGACATTGAGCTTGATGTGCCGAACAACGAAATTTTTGCAGCAACGTATGGTCGTGGTATTTGGAAAAGTGATTTATACACACCTTGCCCTCAGACAGTTACACATAATGCCAATACAGTTGGCCAAGAGTATTATGAAGCCTCAGGTTCAATTATTTCTACGGCTACCACGCAAGGGGGTATCGGTACGAAAGTTACCTATAATACGGGCAACGAGATAGTGTTAAGCGATGGTTTTTTTGTGAAAGAAGGGAGTGCCATGTATGCTTATGTATCTGGCTGTGGTAATGCCCGTGCAGATGAGCAATTTTTGAGAAAATCAGCCGATACTGAAACTCAAATACAAGTAGTGGAAAAATTTGAAACGCCTACCAAAACTACTACTCCAGCCTTTCAACAAAGCATAAAAATAGATAGTCAGGATAAGAAGAATAAAGTAAAATTGGGAATTAAAACACAAAAGCAATGAAACTGAAGTATGTGTTTATTTTCTTACTTGGAGTATTGAAAATCGTGGCTCAATCCTCCACAATTTCAAGCAGCAATTTGCAGATTCCGAGCCTTTCAAGTTTGCAGATAAATGCTATCGTTTCTCCACAAAAAGGCATGATGGTTTTTGATAACGAACTCAAAACCTTACGCACCTTTGATGGTACAAAATGGGGAAGTGGAAATGCACAAGACTCCAATTTTGAAAGCCAAAATATGGCACTTTTCAGAGGAAATATCAATAATCATGATAATGTTTTTGATATGAAAACCGATGCCAACGGCAATGTGTATGTGCTAACAACTTATCGTGGAACGGTTACTTATGGTAGTCAAACATTTACTAATACCCATCCGCTTTTGTATTTTGTTGCCTTGGTCAAATTTAACGCTGATGGACAAATTCTTTGGGCAAATGATTTAGGAAATAATACAAGCTATGGCCCACTTTCGGTTGATAATTTTGGAAATGTGTATGTAGGCGGACATAAATTTTTAGCAAATGGAAACCGAGATATTGCCAATGATTCGCCTTTTTCTATGCCCACTTTTGCCCCAAATGGCAATTTTTACGGCTATAAAAGAATTGAAGGATATAGCCAAACCATCAATAATATTACATTCGGTTGTCCAAATGGTACGAACCCACCCAACAATAATGGAATATTTGCCTACGATTCCAACAAAAATCTACTTTGGGTAAAACATGCCTGTGCGGGCGATATTTATATTGATGGCACATTTGCTGATGCTGCCAATAATTGCTATTTCACAGGGTATTTTTATAATGGAAGTTTCGATTTCTCAAATGGTACAGCCCCCACGGCTGTTCTAACAACAGTTAATAGAAAGCATTTTGTGGGTAAAATTGCCGCTAATGGCACTTTTCAATGGATAAAATCTTTTCAGAACATTAGAGCTAATAGCATTGACGATGCCATCACCCATGTATCACTTCACCGAATTGATGCCGAGGGTAATCTGATACTTTTGGTCGGCTTCAACGCCAACGACCTTTATTATAATGAAAACATTATTGTAGGCACAAATACCTGCGTAAGTCCTCAGAATTATATTGCTTTCGGAAATGGAATTGAACTGAAAATCAATCCCTCCAATGGCTCTTTGGTTGCTTCACAGCAAGGTTTTGCTAATTCGGGGTATTATTCAGAGCAACAAACCATGCTCACCAATGATAATGTGTATAATATAAAGGCACTTCCTTGTCCGTTGATAAATGAAGTTTGTCCGCCAATTCTGCCACAAGCTATTATTCTCAAAAGAAATAAAGCCAATGAGGTTATCTGGACAACTAAAACAAAAGCAACCCTCAATGCAATAGCTGCTGGTACACAAAAATCGGTTTGGATTGCAGGAAGTTTTACCACAGGAAACCTCACTTTTGGTTCTACAACACTCACAACTTCTCAGCCAAGCTCTATGTTTTTACTGAGAATAAAAGAATAATCGCCATGAAAAAACTATTGATATATCTGACATTAAACATCATAATAAACTTCTTCATTGGTGGCTGGGGCGACCGACGCTTCGGGGCTTTTGGACAGACTACGTTTACGCCCAACGATATGCGTTTACCAAGCCTGACGAGTAACCAAGTTTTGGCAATCGGTTCTCCACAAAAAGGCATGATGGTTTTTGATACTGATGCAAAATGTATAAAATATTTTAACGGCACCGAATGGATTTGTACGAGTTCTACTAAAGGAATCACACCGAGTAATCAGTCTGTAAAACGTATGGGTAATAATTCAAATGATGATATTGGTATTTGCCTTGCTACTGATGCTGCTGGAAATATTTATGTCGCAGGTGATTTTTGGGCGACAGCCACCTACGGGAGCTATAATTTTACTTCTTATGACGCAATTTTGCAGCAATCTACTATGGGGGTTTTTATCTTGAAATTATCTCCCGATGGCTCAATACTTTGGGCAGTTTCTGAAGCAGGAGCAAACTTGATTGATTTAGAAGTAGATGCCTACGGAAATATCTATTTTGCTTATTTTCAGCAATATGCCACCGCACCCAATAATATTGTACACGTAAATCGTGTTCAACGCCGAAACGCCAACGGCACTTATGGTTGGCGAGTAGATTATACTGATTTTGTGCAAGTAAAAGAAATTGGTGTTACCAATGGCCTCATAATTTTCGTGACAGGCATTTATACGACTTCGATAGGTTTCAATACTGCTACCTTAAATCATATTGGGCAAGATGATATTTTTATCTTGAAATTATCCTCACTTGATGGGAGCGAAATTTGGGCAAAAAGAGCAGGTGGAATTGCCAACGACCGCCCCGAAAGTCTCGAAGTTGAGGGTGAAAATTTTTATCTAACGGGTAGTACCAACGGCTCGGCTAATTTTGGCAATAATGCCACGACAAACAATGTGACTGCCATACTCCAAAACGATACTTTTATTGTAAAATATGATACTGATGGAAATGTATTGTGGCAAAACCGAATCGGCGGAAACAGCGATGATATTGGTCGTGATGTAGCCGTTGATAATCAGGGAAATGTCTATTTGGTTGGTACTTACGGCGGTTCAGCTCTATCGGTCGATAGTTATTCTAATACCACCCAAGACCCCGACGGTTTGGCAAAAGGAGCGTTTATCGCCAAATTTTCATCGGCAGGAGTTTTGGCGTGGCTCAATCACGCTGGCCGAACCAATGAAGAGGGCGTCATTTTTCTGAATATATCGGCCAATAATTCTGGGAATTGTGTGGTAGCAGGAGCTTTCCAGAAATGCGTGAGTTTTGGCACAAACGACCTCACAGCGGTCGGCAAATTAGATGTTTTTGTAGCAAAATACGACTCAGAAGGCAAAATTGATTGGATAACAAAAGGAGGAGGAGCAAATAACGACCGATGTCTGAGTATTGTCTACACGCCCAGTGGAATCTATGCCACAGGACATTTCTTGCAGTCTGCTTCTTTCGGCGGTACATTATTGACCTCTACAAGCGGCTCGCAAAGAGGATTCTATCTCTACAAAATCAAAGAATAAAACCATGAAAAAATTCTTAACATTGTTTACCATAATCGCTTTCCTAAACTCCCTCATCGGGGGCTGGGGCGACCGACGCTTCGGGGCTTTCGCTCAGTCCATCACCATTACACCAGGGAGTGCAGGAAATATCCAAATCCCGTCAATGACCATTAACCAAATCAAAGCCATTGCATCGCCACAAGTAGGCATGACGGTTTTTGATAATACCATTAATTGTTTGAAAATCTACGATGGTTTTTCTTGGAAATGTACTAATCAAGTTCAAGGTAATAACTCCCCAATTCTTACGCCTCAAAAAATGGGAGGAAATGGTAATAATAATGAAAAAGGCTACGAAGTTTATACCGATGCCAGCAATAATATGTATCTCTCAGGTACATATTATCAGTCGGCAACCATTGGCGATACCACGCTTACAGCTACCAGCTTCGATACGTTTATTTCTAAATATAATGCAAATGGCCAACGCCTTTGGACTCGAAAGTTGGGTGTGAGTCAAAGTGCCGAAGGTATGGCAATTGCAGTCGATAATGCTGGAAATGTTTATTTTTCTGGAAATTTCATCGGCACATTTACCATAAACGTAAATACGCTAAACTCTTTTGGAGAGAGTAATTTTTTCTTGATAAAATATAACTCAAACGGAATTGCACAATGGGCGAGAAAAGGAGGAGCATCGGCCTATACATTTGATAACAAAGCTCTTGGTTTTGGATTAGCAACCGATGCTACTGGAAATATTTATGCCAGCGGGACATTTAGAGGGACTGCCGTTTTTGGAAGTCTTTCGCTAATATCTGCTTCATCAAACACGAATGTCTATGATGATATTTTCTTGATTAAATACAATTCATCGGGAATTGAGCAATGGGCCAGAAGAGCAGGAGGAAACAGCCACGATGCAGGTCGAGAAGTGGCAGTAAATGGTAGTTTTGTGTATGTAACGGGTATGTATGTAAGTCCAGCCGATTTTGGTGGAAATACCATTACTGGGAATAATCAAACTGATGGTTTTGTGGCAAAATATGATTTGAATGGTACTTATCAATCGGTTTTTCGTACACAATCGGTGGCTGGTTATACCAATATCGTGAATGATATAGCTTTTGATGGTGCTGGTAATCAGTACATTACGGGTACTTATGCCTACGGTGCAACTTTTGGTAATGGCATTACGCTTACGCCAAATATAAATGATTACGGCAATTTTTTTGTGGCAAAATTTAATAGTGCCGGCGTGGCACAATGGGCCAAACAAACAAACGGAAACGGTGAGGAAGAAGGCCGAAGCATTGCCGTTGATGCCAGTGGAAATGCCTATGTAGCAGCCAATTATACCCTCGCACCTTCATTAGATGGCTACATGATTGTGCCTACGCCTAATTATAACAGAGATATTTTTTACGCAAAATACAGCACGGGCGGAGAACTACAATGGTTTAAAAAATCGGGAGGAGAATACGATGAAAGTGTCAATGCCATTACCGTTGATGGATTTGGGAATCTTTACGCAACGGGTTTTTTCAGAGGAATTGCCTTTTTTGACGAGCAGTATTTACAAGCCAATAATTATTCTAATATCAATCCCTCGGGTGAAGATATTTTTTTGTTGAGGATTTTTGAGTGAGCAAAAAAATAAATTAAAACCATGAAAATCAACTACTTACATATATTCTTGGGCTTGTTGCTAACAATTAAAACCCAAGCACAATTTGCCAACGTGGCTCAAAATAATGTGCAAGTGCCGCAGCTAACGAGTAGTCAGTTGGCGGCTATTCCATCGCCACAAAGAGGTATGCTGGCCTATAATTTAAGCACCAATTGTCTAAGTTTTTATGATGGTAGCCAATGGAAATGCTCCGATATCGCCAAAAGTAGTTCGGTTACTAAAGCTACTATTTCACAACCGATTACGGGTGGTTTCCTGCATTTTGCCCACGGTTTGGCGGCCGATAATGATTTTACTTATATAGCAGGTTCATTTTCTGGCACAACCATCACTCTCTGCGACACCACGTTAACAGCTGCGGGTTCGTTGAATATGTATTTTGCCAAACTCAACTCAAAAGGTTGTTTGGTTTGGGCAAAAACTTTCGGTACGACAAGTTGGAATGAGGCTTACGATATTGTAACCGATGCCAGCGGAAATGTTTATGTAACTGGTCATTTTTCGGGAACTGTCAATTTTGGAAATGGAAACCTAACTTCGGCAGGAGGTTCTGATATTTTCGTGGCAAAGTTTAATTCAACAGGCGTTTTGCAGTGGGTACAAAAGGGCGGGAGCAACGACTCAAACTTTGAATATAGTTACGGAATCGCACTTGATGGGAGTCAAAATGTATATATTGTTGGCTCATTTAGAGGCACTGCCAGCTTTGGCGGTAACTCTCGCACCTCAGCAGGCGATGAAGATATTTTTGTGGCAAAATATGATAATACTGGCACTATTCAATGGGTAAATGCCTATGGTGGAGTTTACAAAGACTTCGCCCGAGATATTGCCATCAATTCAGCCAATGATGTTTTTGTGGTAGGCAATTTCAGTAGTTCGTTCAATTATGCTGGTACAGCCATTACACCCCCGTTTGTAGGCACTTCCGATGCGTTTATTGCCAAACACACCACCAGCGGAACTGTTTCGTGGGTAAAACGTGGTGGCGGAAACTACGCCGATACGGGGAATGCGGTGGCGGTTGATGGCTCTGGAAATGCCTACTTGGCTGGAGGTTTTGCCGATGTTGCTACTTTCGGTACGACAAATGCCACGGCCACAAACAGCTATTTAGATGCCTACATAGCAAAATTTAATTCGGCAGGAGCGAGCCAGTGGGTCGTAAAAGCAGGTGGTCAAGCGGACGATGAAGCAAGAGGAGTTTTGGTCGATGCCAGCGGCAATATTTATCAGACTGGCTATTATACTGGAACTGCTTTTTTCGGCACAAAACCGCTTAATCCTTTCGGCACAAAAGATTATTTTATTGCCAAATATGATAATACTGGTGCTTTTCAATGGGTAAAAAATGGTGGAAGCACAGCTGATGATATTGGCTCGAAGGTCGTGAAAAATAACACAAAACTCAATGTATTGGGTACGTTTTCAGGTACAGGTTTTTTTGATAAAAATGTAATTATTTCTGGAAGTGGAAACGCCAATACTTTTTTACAGAAAATTGAAGAATGAACTTTTAAATCGAATATTTTATGAAAGCATTACTGTTATTATTCATTATTTGTGGTTTTATGCCCGCTTTTTCGCAAAATATTGTGGGAACTTGGAAACGCACATCTTCGATTTTGGAGTATGTCGATGGCAAAACTGATGATTTGCAAAAGAATTTATCTGTTGCTTTTCCATGCAGTGCCGATATAAAATATGTTTTTGAGAGTGGTGGAAAACACTATATGATTTTACCGAAAGGCTGCGAGTCTTTTCCGAAAATTGAAGCCAGTTGGACGCAAACGGGCAATAAATTTTTTATTAGTCAGAAAGTAGGAAAAACAACTACGGATACGAACTATGAACTGAGCTTTTCTGGTAAAACCATGACAATGACACACACCTATACGCCCGCCGAAGGACTGAATAAAACCAAAAGATTAGTCATAAAATACGAACGAATATAGAAGAGATAGGCTCGCTTTGCGAAAACTTTAATTGCGTAAAGTTGTAAATATGCTTAAATTTAAGATATTTTACTTGACTACGCTATTTATATGAAATTAGGTTTATTCCTAACCGTTTTGGCTATGTTTGCTCTTGTGGGCGTCGTTAGTTATTATGTAAACTATAAAACAGATAGCAGAGAGTACCCATGGGCTTATAGTTCTGATGAAAACATACCCTTATTTGTAGGCAAATGGTCTGGAAAATTTATTGAACCTGATAAGATTGAGAAAAAAATAAGTTTAGAAATATACGAGCCATATACAAAACTTGAACGCATTTTTTATAGTATTGGCTTGCCTTACAAAAGACGTCAGGACATCGAACCTAATAAATTTGAAGGCTTGCTGAGCATTGAAAATAAGTTTCATAAAGAAGAACAATATAAAGTGCGAGGCTCTTTGAATAGAAAGAATCTTCAATTATTTGACTTTCATTTATTGGCCAATGTTAAAGAGGCTCCTCCATATCATTATTCGTTTCTTTTTACTGAGGGTTTCTGGGAAAAAAATGAAATAAGTTTTATCATAACAATCGTTTTTCGTAAAAGCACTACACCAAATAACCTAAAGAATCAGGAGCCTTTTTTGAGCAAAAAAGTAAGGGTTTCATTGAATCGGGTTTAACGAATAGAGTCTTAATTTTCATGGTAGTAACACTAAAAGAGTCAGACATTCGCCCGACTCTTTTGTTTTTTTGATACCGAAAATATTATTTTATCGTCGAGAAATCAGTCGGAGTCATATAAATCGACTCAACTTTTTCTACAATTTTGCCGTTTTTCTCCGACTCATCACGGACTTTTATCCATTTTTCATCTTTTCTGAAAGCATCAAAAGAAGCTTTTCCTGCTGCTTCGCTTTTGTGAGCTAAAATGTAAACCAATCTTGCCTGCGTACCTTCTTTCTCAATACTTTTCCAGTAAGCAATGTTTTCCATACCGTGTTTCTTGAAAAGTTTCGTAGTATGGTTTCTGAAACGAGCCAATACATTATCAATATTATTTGGTGTACCAGTATAGATTCTTAACTCAAATGTACGTTCTGGATTTTTTACTTTTCCTTTGATTTTTGGTGAAAAATCAGTCGCATTCATGAAAATTGACTCAACTTTGGCTACAATCTTGCCATCTCTTTGCGATTCTTCTGCTACTTTTTTCCACTCTGGGTCGGCACTGAAAGCCTTCCACGAAGCATCACGGGCTTCTTTGCTTGGGTAAGCCAATACATAGTACAAAGCGTTTTTATCATTTTGAATAGGCACCCAATAGCCGATATTTGTCATGCCATGTTTTTCAAAAATCTTGGTAGTATGGTCTCTGAAACGAGTTAATAGATTCGGAAGGCGGCCTGGTTCGCAATAATAAATACGCATTTCAAAATAACGATTATCTTGCTTTTGTGCAAATACCAAATTGCCGATACTCATAAGGGCCACCAATAGAAGTAATTTTTTCATTGTTTTAATTGAAGGGTTGAATTATACTTCACAAAGGTATTTCTTAGAACCATAGCTTTATTGATTTTATTAATTTTTTTTAGTTACTGACAAATTCATATTTCCTTTTTTTCTCCATCATGTAGAATTCTATAGAATTTATTATTTTCAATCAATAAGCCCTCCGATTGCTGATTAGGTAAACTTTTAGAGTAATCTTTTGGGTGTTTCACATCAATACCAACTATTTTTTGCTACATTACCCAAAACGGCTAAATAAATAGCTAATAATAAAGCTGTTAGCTTATTTGCGAGCGTGCTATTTTTTTTAAAAATTCCTCAGAAGACATAATTGAGCAACATTTTAAACAGATTATCTCTGTGAAACTCTGTGCGGGTAGCGAACCGCTTCTCCGTGGTAAAATCTAAGCGTTTCTCAGAATTTTTTCTATCTTTTTACCCTTCGCCAGTTCATCAACGATTTTATCAAGATACCGAACTTTTTGGGTCAATGGATTTTCAATTTCTTCTACTCGATAACCACAAATCAAACCCGTAATCAGATGTGCATTGGGGTTTAGATTTGCTTGCTGAAAAAATGTTTCAAAAGTAGATTTTGAATCAATTTGGGCTTGTATTTTTTTGTCATCAAAGCCCGTTAGCCATTCTATTACTTGGTGTAATTCTTCTTTGGTTCTGCCTTTTCTTTCTACTTTGGTAATGTAGTGCGGATACACCGAGGCAAAGGTCATTTCAGCGATACGTTCATCATGTGTTTTCATTATTTTGGTAATTGGGTAAATAGATTTTTCATAATTCTTTAACAAAACTATGCCTTGAAATTACACAAATTTTAGAAATGTTGTATAAGTACTCAAAAATGTGATGAAATGTGGAGTTTACTAAATGAAATTATCAGTTTTGTTCGACTATATTTGTTGTATAAAATAAATATGGCACATCCATGCTTTATAAAGAGCTGGATGTGCCACATTGGAGCTTCTGAGCTTAGTAACTCCACAAAATATTGCAGAATGAAATTTTATTAAATCTTTATATCATTCGTCTGTTAGATTTTTCTTTAAGAAGCCTAAGCAATAAAGGAATATGGTTTTCTCTCAGTAATTATTTTATAACTTCGTTGCTTTATAAACTTTTACTAAACCATCTCCTTCGCTACTAACCACTATCAAACTTTGTTGAATTGGGCTTTTTGAGGCCGAAATAAACAACACTCCTTCAGGAGCATCGCCAGTTTTAATCATTTTCACAAAAACTGGAGCAGTCGGGTTTGTAATATCATAAACAGCCACGGCATCAACTCTCTCAAGACCTACATAAGCTACGATTTTTGAACCTACTCGACCAATAGTAATCGCTTCTGGTTCTACTGATTTATCATCACTACGAGTATCGTCATAAACACCAAGCTCTTTTGCTTTGATATCCAATTCGTTTTTGCTATCGAAAACAAGTTGCCCCGAAGTTGCATTCCATACCGAAAATGACCTGGCTCCAAAACTGTAAAGTGCATCATAATCGCCATCACTATCTTTGTCTCCAAGCGTACTTGTTACGTTTAGCCTTCCCATTTGGGTATCACCTTTTAATATTGTTGCGTTAGGGAAAGCAGTTTCATCTAACTTGAGTGAACCAACACGTTTTACTTCTGCAAAGGCAGTATATTCACGGGCATCACCTTCATTGGCTGTCAATAAATACGGTGTTCCATTATAGTTTGTGTAAGCAATAGCATCTGGCATATAAACACCAAAAGTTTTCCAAGTATTGAAAACACCAACTGCATTATCTCTATCGCTGATGTCAATTGCATTGCCTGCTACCGAATAATCTTTAAAACCAAGTGGCGAAATTTTGGTAATTGTTCCTGTTGAAATATTGATTTCGGCGATAGCGTTATTTTCTTGGAGAGTTACCCAAGCAGTTTTGGAGTCATCTGAAACTGTAATATATTCTGGCTCAATATCTTTTACAAAATCTTTGTTTGGGCCAAAAACTCTGAAACCTTTACTTGTTAAATCAGCTAACTGACTCGTAAAAGTTGAAAAATTAACAGTTTTTACTGCGTAATTATTTGCAACATCAATAATCGAAACCGAACCTTCGGGGTCATTGGTATAAGTAGCATTTGGCTCACCTTCATTGGCCGAAAGTATGTATTTTCCATCAGGGCTATAAGTAACCATATCAGGCAAAGCCCCCACTGTAATTACTTTTTCTTCGGCATAGGTCGAAGCATTGAAAACTACAATTTTACCAGTAGCTTGTTTATCAAGCGATTCGATAGCCGCCGCCACTTTTCCATTATACGCCGAAACACTATTCACATAACCACCATAAGGTGCCATGCTAATTGAGTGAATGACTGAAATTTGGGCGGGATTAGCAAAATCAATAACGTCAATTTTGTTAGCTGTTGTTCCATTATTTACAGCAAATAAACGCTTTGTAAGAGGGTCAAAAGTCGTAATTTCGGCAGCCCCTACCCCACCTAAATTGAGTGATGCAATTTCTGTGTAAGAACTGATGTCTTCGTTTACCGTAAATTCTAAAGCTGGTACTTCTTCTTTATCACAACTCAATAAGGTAGCAGCAATGGTTGCTGCCAAAAGGATAATTTTCTTCATTTAATTTGGTTATTTTTCTGCAAAAGTAGAGGTGGTGTATTAGCGTAATATTAAGCCACAATAACCAAATTGTAAATCTATTTTTTATGAGAATGAAGATTGAATGAGAGTCAAGAAATGGTCTAATTCGGGCAACTTCATATTTTCAATTTTAGCGGCTTCGTCCCAGCGACGCATTTTTATAATAAGCTCAAAATAAGGGTTTTGTTCAAAGCTTTTGGCTTCTTTTTCAGTCATTCTTCCTCCTTGAAACATCAAGGTTTGCTTACTCGCTTCTGAAAGTGCTTCATAATAATCTTCGTCAATATAAGTCAAGTATCGCTTGGCATTGACGTGATTTTCGACTAAAATAGCTATTTTTTCGCTAAAACCTCGTTCACGTAGCCAGTCAGCTGCTACTGATTCGTGGTCTTTTCGACCGTAAACCTCCATTAATTCTTCTTCTGTTTGAGCAGTAAATAAATGCCCAATATCGTGTAAAAAGGCAGCAATCTGTACTTCTTCGTCGTAGCCTTGTCGTTTGGCAAGTATGGCTGCTTGAGCGGCGTGTTCGTACTGACTTACATTTTCTCCGTAATATTCATTATCTCCTTGATTTTCAAAGAGTTGGCGAATTTCTAAAATTGTATTTTGTATCATTTTCTTGAAAATTTAATCAAAGAAAAGCGGAGTTAAAACTAACCCCGCTTTTGAGAACTAAACCTATGATGCTGAATTTTTACTTTAATAACCAAAGCATATCGTTAATGTCATCTTTACCTGCAAATTGACTATCGATAGCTGCTTTATAATTAGTTGCGTTGGTTGTACGCTCCGAAAGAGGATATTGCCAACGGATAGCGATGCGGTTCGAGTTTCCGTTTCCTACACCTGTGTAGAATTTAGGAAAACCCGTACGACGCCAGTTAAAATATGCTTCCATTCCAGAATTCATGAAGAATGCCAAATATTTTTGAGTCAAGATCTGTTCTTGTCCTTTGACTGTTTTTCCTGCATATTTTACCGATGTTTGAGCATAGTATTTCTCGAAATCAAAATCAATCGCAAATGTGGCTAAATCTGCTGCTTCACGGCCACCAGTTCTTGAATAAGTCATGGTATTTGAACCATTTTTAACACCGTAAAAATCCATTGACGCTTGAATACCTTTTTTGTACCATGCTTCTGCATCGCCAGCTGCCCAACCCAAATGATAAGCTTCTGCAATATTGAAACACATTTCTGGATAGCCTACAATAAATGTAGTTTCAGCAACATAATTGCGGTAATAACGGTAACGATTTTGGAACGAATAGAGTCCTGGAGCAAAACCAGCACCGTTGTTACGGCCTGCTTTATCACTCATATCTGTCAAATCTTCAGCAGATGATGCACCCACATACGCACTGTAATCTGATGGTTTTTTACCTGCTTTCAACTCTGCACCTGCAGGCTCACAAGTAATCATCACACGTGGGTCATTCATCATAGAAAGTGGCTCTACATACGCCTTTGACATATTTTGACGAGTGGCATCAAAACCAAAATTATCTGGGTTTGATGGGTATTTATTGAAGTTATTGTAAGTGTATTGCAAACTTTCTGAGATGCTACTCAACAATGGAAACTTCGTTGGGTTGGCCAACATTTCTGAGAACTTTGCTTTAACGTTTAATTCCGCATCAACTTCTTTTTTGCTCAATGCTATCAACACTCTTAATTTGTAAGCATTTACGGCTTTTTGCCACTTACGTACATCACCACCAAAGTAAAAATCTCCACTTACTGAAACTTCACCTTTCGTAATTAATGCTGTCATATCGGTATTTGCTTCATCGAGCCATTTTAACACCTGTACGAAAATCGCTTTTTGAGTATCATATTTTGGAGAAATGTTTTCGATACCTTTCAAGGCCTCATTCATTGGCAAATCGCCCATGCGGATTGTCATTTCATAAAAGAAAAACGCACGGAAAAACTTACCTAAAGCACTGTAACCGTTTACATCGGCCAAACCTGCACGCTTGGCTTCCTCTTCCATTTTTATTACGTTTTTGAGCGTATTGTAGTGGTTTGAGCCTGATGTCCAAGTATATTCGTTGGTTGCGTAATAATTATAGTTTGAGCAATAAAACTGATTCCAACGCATTTCGGCACTAAACGGACGGCCGATGTTATTGAACATATCTGATTCAACACCTTGAAGCACCAACGAGGCTGGCACATTTACTGGACTATTAGGATTCTTTTCGAGTTCCTCGAAAGTATTTTCGCAACTGCCCAAAGTCAGGGCTGCTACTGCGAAAATTGATACGAATATTTTATTTATCTTCATTTTTTTGAAAGTCAATGTTTTTATTGATGTGATTCACATCTCTCTACCCCATTAATGAGGCAGGGAGATGTTTTACGGCATACAATTATTAGAATGTAAAATTCAAATTAACACCATATCTACGAGTTGAAGGGGTTTGTAAGCCAGAGCCACCATCGCCGATGTACTGGTTTAAGTCGATGTCTTTTTTCTCGGCAAAGTATAATAAGTTTCTACCCACTACTGAGATTGAAGCATTTCTGATTTTATTACCAAACCATTTTTCAGGTAATGTATAGCCCAATACTACTTCACGTAACATTCCGAATGAACGGCTCATTAGATTACCTTCATCAGTGTTATAATAACGACTTACGTAGTCTTGTACAAATTGCTTAGTTGCGTTTAGAGTATATTGTAGTTCGCCATAGTTTGTGATTTTTCCATCGGCATCGTATTTGATCGCAACACCATTTGAAATTTGAACACCTTCGCCAACGTAAGCTTTTACGCCGAGATAATCTTGGTAACGAGCTTCGGCAAATTGGCCAGTTGTTGTACCAATATGACGGCCTCCACGATACGTTTGACGCTGAATATAGTTAGAAATAACTCCACCGATACGACCATCAAATTGGAAACTCATATTGATGTTTTTGTAGCTAAATCTATTATTGATACCGAATACAAATTTAGGATTGATATAACCCAAAAACTGAGCTACAGGTGTTGTGATTGGACGACCAGAAGCATCGTTAATAATCTGTCCATCAGGTGTTTTAGCAAATGCACTACCATAAAACTTATCCAATCTATCGCCAACTTTAAAGAATGTGTTTAGGTTTTCAACGCCTGGGTAAATTTCGGTTAAAACTTCTTTAAAAGTTGAGTAGTTAGCTACTACATCCCAGTTAAAATTGGCAGTTTTAATCGGCGAGCCTGTGATGGCCAGTTCCCAGCCTGTTTTTTGTGTTTTGATACCATTCACTAAAGCAGAGCTATAACCAGTTGCTGTTGAAATTGGCAAAGAGAAAATTCTTGGGCCTTCGTTTGAGATAAAATATGTAAGGTCGAAGCCCAGACGATTTTTCAATACTTTGAAATCAAGACCTATTTCGGTTTGTGAAGTAGAACTTGGTTGTAAATTTGGATTATTTAAAGCACCCGTAAAATATCCCGCTGGCTGATTATTGTACGCAAACGGCGTTGAATAAACGGCTGAGTTTAAATAACTTGGACCATCATAAGGAGAAAAATATTGATCACCATAACCTATCGGATTTCCATTACCTGTCAAGGCTGGCGTTGTACCGATTGTCGAACGAGTTAAACCATCTTTTACATTCGCATACGACGCACGCACTTTCAAGAACGAAATAAGCTCAGGTACTCGCACGTAGTCAGAAATAACCGTAGCAAGAGCAACCGATGGATAAAAGAAAGTATTATTACCCGATGGTAGCGTCGAAAGTTTATCAACACGGCCAGTTGTTGAAAGGGTCAATAAGTTTTTATAAGAAAAGTCAGCCGAATAATACGCCGAATTTACACGCATTGCCGAAGCAAAATTGGCCGTACGAACAGGATTTGATGAATTATTGAAATTATACAAGCCTGGAACATTCAAGTAATCTGTCGAACCGTATTGTGAGTTATACTCGAAAGTACGAATGTTTCCACCAGCCCAAATTTTAGTGTTAAAACCAGCAAATAAATCTTTATCGAATTTTACCAAAACATCGGTATTATTCTCGAACAAATTACGACGGTCTTCACGATAATCGCCACGACGCTCATCACGGCCATACGAACCAGCCGAATAAGGCATTTTTTCGTTACGGAACAAGTTCCAAGTAGTAATTTGTGAACGAACTGTTGCTTCTAAATAATCTGTGAATTTATAAGTCAATCCAGCTTGACCGATAATGTCAGACTTTTGGTGTCCACGTAGCCACTCATAACTCATAAAATATGGATTATTATAGCGTTGATATTCAGCATAGATTTGTTGGATACCTTCTTTACCTGGCTGCCAATAATTACGCATATCATCCACATCCCAGTCAGCACCCGCCCAAAGAGTCATGTTATAGATAATTGAGTTTGGCCCGTAGTTTACGTCAGGAATATTTGGCGTATATTGACGGTTATATTGTAAGCTCGAATTGAAAGAAAGTTTGTTAGAAAACTTATAGTCAGAAGCCAAATTGAAGTTGGTTATATTCAATTTAGTATTCGGCACAATACCACGTTGTGATGTTTGCGAAGTAGAAAAACGTAAGTTGTACTTATCGCCCGACGACGAAACCGCAATATTATTTGTCGATAAAATACCTGTTTGCAAGAAACGCTCTAAATTGTCTTTGCCACGAGCAACCCACGGAGTAGAAGTTCTTTTTCCTGTAGCTGGATCAATAGGGCTATCATATTGAGGAATGAGTTGACCTTCAAATTTTGGTCCCCAACCGCCATCATAATCTCCATCATTCAAACCGCCACCTTTTCCATCGCCAAAAGCATAGCGTCCGTGGTCGCCTGGGCCATATTCGTCTTGTACTTTCGGAATTGCATAAAAACCTCTATCAAACATCGTTGAAGAGTTTACATCTACTGAGAAACCACGCTTATCTTTCGTTCCACGCTTAGTTGAAATCAAGATTGCCCCATTTTTTCCACGGAAACCATACAAAGCCGATGCAGATGCCCCTTTCAATACAGAATAAGACTCAATATCATCAGGGCTGATATTCCATGTATCAGAATTTATCGGAACACCATCAACTACATACAAAATCTCGCTATTTCCACGCAATGAAATATTTGGTTTGCGTAACATCTCTTGCTGAATACCCACTGTCAAACCAGCAACTTTACCAGCCAAGGCATTGATAGCATTTGGCTCACGTGCTTTGATTGTAGATGCTCCATCAACCGATTGAAGAGCGTAACCAATACGACGAGCATCTTTTTTGATACCGAGGGCAGTCACTACTACTTCGTTCAATGTTTTAGTATCTTCTTGTAAACTAACATTAATAACAGACTGATTAGCAACGGTTTGCTCAGCAGTCATGAAGCCAATCGCTGAAAAAACCAATACCGAACGAGCCGATACATTTGATAGTTTATAATTACCTTCAGCATCCGAATTGGTTCCTTGATTAGAACCTTTCACGAGTACACTTACCCCAGGAATTGGGTCTCCGTTTGGAGCAGAAATTTTACCACTTACACTTTGGTTTTGTGCATTGGCGTACATTACGGCCAACAACAAACAAAACAAAATTCTGATGAAACCAGTAAATCTGGTTTTGAGTAGAGATTTGTTCATAAAAAATGATTAGAATTATTTGGGTTTATCGTGTTGTTTTCAGCAAAAAGTAGATTTTGGAAGCTGAAAATTTGATGGTGCAAAGGTCAGTATGTCTTATGACTTGAATATGAAGCTAATTTTAAGCTATTGTGAAGGAATTGAGGGGTTTGTTAGGATTTTGTTAAATTATTGCTGATTTAATAAATAGAAAATATATTGAACTAAACGAAATATAAATTAAGTATTTAGCAATCAAGCACTTACAGGTTTACATTTTAAACGTGTTTAAACATGTTTGGTAAATTCTTTTGTAAAACTCACAAAAAAGAGGCTATTTTCTCAATCCATTTTTCAAGATTTTTCTCATAAACTAATCTATATTCATCAATGATACTGGCATGTTTTTGATGAAATTCTTCGGTCATTTTCTTATTTGTTTTGCTATCTCGAAGCACACATTCAAAATTATTCACTCGCCCCACAAATAACTTATAATCAGCACTCAATAAAGTTTTGTAGTTAAAATGAAACCAATTTTTTGTGTAAAACTCTACGGCAGTTTCGTTAATTGCCAAGCCTTTAGCCATCCAATTTTGCTCTTTACAAAACCCCTCGTACTCAAAATATTGACCAGTAAACAAACCATTCTTTTTGGTTTCGGATGCTTGCGTATAGAATAGGTAGTTATCAGGGTTTTCAATATCGACACGAAACTTTCGGGCTTGCATTCGTTCGAGCCATTCGGCCATCGTCAATGGCTTTTCGGAATCAAGAAATAAATCAAATACAAATTCTTTGCCCCCATACTGCAGCAATAAAGCCACGTGAAAACCCCAAGTAAGCAAGCCATTAGGCGAAATATTATTGGGGTCAGACAATTGAATGGTCTGTTTTGAATCTTCTCGGTAGCGTGTGGGAGCATAAATCCAAATTTTATTATGTTGCACACCGTAGCTTCGCAAAATCAACGATGCAAAATGTGTAACATTATGGCAATTTCCTTGCTTATATTCAAAAAGCGGAGCAAGGAAAAACTTTAATTCTTCAAAATAGTAATCAAAATAATTATCTGTAATTCGAGAGAGTCGGCTGCCCGTATTTGTTAAAACCATTGTTAGTTTTTTCGGCAAAAGTATGCGTCCCAAAATCGAAGTTTTCTACTTCCTCTATTAAGTATTTGTTAATTATTCAAAGCTAATATTAGCTTAACAATTTATTCATATTTACATAAAATCAAGCTAATTTTAAAAGATTTACTTTGTTGCGATTAATCTATCGGCTCCCGTATTCGTCGGTATTTTGTAATAAATATTTAAAGTAACGTTGACTGCCGACTATTGAGCGTCGTGGACTAAATATCATCTCAAAAATCAATCAAAATGTCACCAATCAAATTAGTTGTTTTCGACATGGCCGGTACAACCGTGCAAGACAAAAAAGAGGTTGAAACCTGCTTTGCCCGTGCCTGTGCCGAAACAGGCCTAACGGTTTCGGAAGAACGAATCTTGGCATTGCAAGGTTACTCGAAAATCGAAGTTTTTAGACTTCTTTGGGAAGAAAGAATCGGACAAAGCCATCCCGAATATGATGAAAACGTAGTTTATTCGTACGATTATTTCCGACTGATTCTCGAAGATCACTATAAGTTTAACGATGTTTTGCCTACCGAAGGTTGCTTAGAAATGTTTGATTTTTTACGTAAAAACAATATCAAAATAGCTCTAACCACTGGTTTTTACAGAAAAGTAACCAATATTATTCTCGAAAAGCTTGGTTGGCTTGACGGCTTAGAATTTAACTACGTGAATACTTCTGGCAAATCAGTAATTGATGTTTCTATCGCCAGCGACGAAGTGCAAAAAGGCCGCCCAGAGCCTTATATGATTCAAAAAGCCATGAAGCTAATGGGTGTAGCCGACCCATATGAAGTTCTCAATATTGGTGATACGCCTTCCGACCTAAAATCAGGCGTAAGAGCGGGTTGCCGACTTTCGTTAGGTGTTACAAATGGCACACACACATACGACCAGCTTAAGTTTATCCGAAATGATGGCTTGCTTACATCATTGAAAGAATTGAAACCTATTATTGAAAACATCAGCGTTTTAAGCGAAGCATAATGAAAAATTTCGATGTGATTATTGTCGGAGGCGGCATTATGGGGGCATTTCATGCTTATCATGCAGCCAAACTTGGCAAAAGTGTACTTATCTTAGAAAAAGACAACTTTCCAGTTAGTTCTACTGTCCGAAATTTTGGCCAAGCAGTCCCTTCTGGTTCATCAGGCAAATGGTTTGATTATGGGCGAAGAAGTTTAGAAATCTACCAAGATATTCAATCTAAGTTTGATATTTCAGTACGTCGAAACGGAACTGTTTATATAGCTTCTGATGAGACTGAATGGATGTTGGCTAACGAGCTTTTTGGCATCCATCAAAACAAAAACTATAACTGCGTTTTACTCTCGAAACGCCAATGTTTGGAGCAATATCCCGAACTCAAAGCTGAATATGTGAAAGGTGGAATTTACTACCCTAACGAAGTAAGCGTCGAGCCTAATTTGTTGATTTACAAAATATTAGATTATCTTCAAGAACAATTTAAGGTTGCTTACAGAGCCAATACAAGCGTTATTGATTGCCAAGAAATTGGTGGTAAAACTGAAGTAATAACTGCGAGTAAGGAAAAGTTTTCTGCCGAAAAAATTATCATTTGCAGTGGCTATGTTTTCAATTTACTTTTCCCAGAAATTTATGCTAAAAGTGGATTGATTGTCAGTAAGTTACAAATGATGCAGACAGTGCCAATGAAAAATGTTACGCTGAAAGGTAATATTCTTACAGGGCTTTCTATTCGTCGCTATGAATCTTTTGAAGAATGTCCATCGTATAAAAATAGTACTACACCCGAACATTACTCTGAACTCAAAAAATGGGGAATTCATATTCTTTTCAAACAGGCCATTGATGGCTCAATCATCATCGGCGACTCACACGAATACGCACCCGTAGGCAAAACAGATGAACTGGGTTTTGATACAAAAGACTATGTTAATAAATTGATGCTGAAGGAGGCCGAACGCATCGTGCATTTTCCTGTCAATCAAATTGCTCGTACTTGGGCAGGTTTTTATGCTCAACATCCCGACGAGATTTTCGAGTACAATATTTCGCCCAATATTCATATTTTCACAGGAATTGGTGGAAAAGGTATGACCACCAGTGCTGGCTATGCCGAAGCCAATATTCAAAGGTTATTTTTGTAGGTTTGCCTTCGTAGAGACGTAATATATTACGTCTCTACCAACAAATGTGGCACACCTTAAAGGATGTACCACATTTATTTTCACCCAATCGGATTATATTCAGTTTCGTTTTTTTGCGAAACCTTCCACCATAATTTCCCTTTTAGATATTTATTCGAGAAATAAAGAAGCTGTACTACGAGCAAAGTAAAACAGACAAACGAAATGATATAGCCGAATGTCATCAAGATATTGAGAAACGACACTTTTTTCAAGAAGAACTCACGATAAATCAATAAAACTACGCTTCCGAGATAACCTACTGAGTCGCAGATATAGACCAGAAAACCCACATTTCCACGAGCTTTGAAAAGTGCGATTAGGCGTTCGAAAACTACAGTTTGAATCAATAAATAAGGCAAAAATAAGCCAATTCCGAGGCTCAACATCCAAGTTTTGGGCGTAATGAGTGCTGTCTGAAAAGCCCATGTACTTCCTCCACAAAGCAAAACCGCCACGAGCATCATACCCGAAAATGTAAGATATGATTTAAAGTTATTTTTGATAAAAGCATTGAGTGCAATCAGTGTTACTACTACCACTCCGATGATTGTTTCAATTTCCGAAAAAATAGTTTTATTGAATTGTGGGTCGATTTCTCGCCATACTTCAACCGCAAAGTTATCTCGAAAATCACGCATCGAAGCCAATAACAAATAAACCCCAATAAAACATAAAAGCCCTAAACCAAATTCTTTTATTATCAATTCTTTATCAGCTTTTTTCATAGCAACTCGCTCACTTCTCAGAACTAAATCTTCATCGTTTGGTGGCGGAATCTGTGCCAGCATCCAGACAAAAAACAAAAAGAGGGGCAGAAAGAAAAGCCCGATGGCAAACGGCAGATGAAACTCCGAAATATGATAGGTTTCTTGTAGAAATAAATAGATAGTTTTCAAAACCCCTGAGGTCATTACTAAATTTAGGCTGAGTCCAAGAGCCAAAAATTCGGTTAGCTTTCGGCCTTCGAGAAAGCTAAAAATCACGCCCCAAACCATGCCGAGCGGCAAACCATTCAGAAATAAAAAAACAAAATTATACGGAAACGGCACAAACCCAAAAGCAACCAATGCGATTTCGGCAAACACTATCAAGCTGATAATCAAGACAATACGTTTTTTTGATTTTAATTCGGCAATGACTTTGATTCCGATAATTTTTGAAAACATATAGCCAAAAACCTGCGAAATTATCAAAATCGTTTTATAGCCCACACCCCACAGCTCGTAGTTTTCGTAAAGCCCAGTTGTGAAAGGTTTTCGGAAAGCGTACATGCAAAAATACGTTCCAAAAGCTGCTATAATACACCAAATTGTAAGGAGTATTTCTGACTTTTTGAGGAGTTTCTTCACGATTAATTATAGGTTAAATAAACCATAAATTTCGAGAAGTAATATAAACTCAGAATTAAGCGAGTATTATGCTTAGATTAGTTTTCGGTGTAAAAGTCGTGGATAATTCGGTTTTCTATTCTGCCTGAATGCCCTTACCTTTGTTATGTTAAATTTTTGCTTACTAAAAAACCATTACAGATGTCGAATTGGTATCAAGGAAAGATTCGCTACCAAAAGGTAGATGAAAAAGATAGAACAATCAAAATTACCGAAGTATATTTAGTTGATGCAGTTTCATACACCGATGCCGAAGCTCGTGTGTATCATACAGTTGCCTCAAACACGCCCGATTTTCAGTTATTTGGACTTTCAAGAATGAAAATCCATGAAGTTTTTTTTGTGGAAAATGGCTCAGAAACTTGGTATAAAGTGAAAGTAAACTTCATTAGTTTCGATGAAAAAGCCCAAAAAGAAAAACGTACACCTTTCACGATGCTAATCAATGCCGATAATCCATTATTGGCGTACCAGTTAATCTCTGAAAGACTCGGAACGGTAGAAGATTACCAAATTACAGATATTAATATCACCAATATTTTGGAAGTTATCCCTTATGAAAAACCAGAAGAGCAAATCTTGAAAAGTGGTAATTTTAAGCCATTGGCTGAGGTTTTGGCAAATCAGGCTGAGTAATGTAGAGCGACGGCGTCGGCCGTCCGATTTCTAAATTACTCAAGTTGGAAGGACACAAGTCTGAGACTTGTGCTACGATACAAAAGAAAAAGTCAGAGGTAAGACCCCTGACTTTTCTGATTTTAACACCAATATGAATCAATTGAACTACCGAAGTAGTTGATTCAAGTCTCAGCCATAAGCTGATAATCTTTTTGTTTGCACAAGTATCTTTATGAGTTAAGTTGGTTTAACGTCGGCAGGCAGCTCCACTGCGGGTTCGGAACCCTGCCGACGTTGGTGTAAATAAATACTACCTCCCCACCCACTCATTTAATTTTTTATCATATACCAGCGTTGCATCTGGCCATTCTATGTAATGTTTCATGGCGATATAGTTATCGAGGTTTCCTTTTTTTATTAATTCTTGAAAAAGGAAATTGCCTCTTTCTATCAATATTTTTTCTTCTAAGTGTGGAGTGTTCGCTACTTCTTCAAAGGCTTCGGGCATCAGTGTATTTTGTTTCAACTTAAATTTCCCGAGAACTCCTCTTTTGTATTTTGGACTATTCCCTACTGGACGAATCATGAAAAAATAATTCCAGCCATCAGGCGTTTGGTGATATTTTTCTATACGAAAACTCGGTAGATTTTTCACATAAAATTGTCTGTACTGAGCATCGAAACGAGTTTCATTGGTGGCATTTGGAGCTTTCGTAAAAACGTAGGTAATAATATTTGCAAGTAATGTATCTCGTTGATTATCAGAGAAATAATTCGACACATCATACTTATTTGATTGGCAAGAGAACAACACTGCAGCAAGCAATGAGACTAAAACTACTTTTTTCATATTGGTGATAAAAGTTTCCTGTTTTGGCAGAAAACTTTTTGTTTTTATTACTTAGAAGTTTACGGAAGGCTTCGATTTGAGCGAAGCCTTCCGTAATTCATTATTTGATATAAACCACTGACTGTGGACTAAATTCAGCCCAAGTAGCTGTCCAGTCCGTTGCTCCGAATGCACCGATATAATCAGCAGCAGTGAAGAATGAACCAAGACCAGTTGTTGAACCACCCGTTGCGATTGAAGCAGAAGCTCCAGCAGCAATAGCAAACGATGGACGACCAACTTGGAATAGTGATGCACTGATACCAGTGTTCACATAGTTAGGTACAATCTTATTTCCTTTTTGAGCTAAGAACCAAACTGATGGTAATTGTGTACCGATTGCCAAAGCAGCTGGAGTTGTTGCAGTGTTTACGTCACGCACTGCAAAACCACGTGGCTCAGAAGCAAAACCTTGTCCGAAACCGTTTGTTCCCCAACCATCTACACCTGCCAACACGATATTATTCAACACTAATTCACCTTTTTCAGCATTTGCCGCAGTAGTTGCACCGTCAATGTAAACACCATTCGGATAACCAGTAGCGAATGTATTGTGAATCTTCAATTTGTTATTTCTTCTTAAATGGAACGCATTTTGGAACAGTGGACTGATTGAAGTAGCCGCCGAACCTTTCGCACCAATCAAAGTGAAGTTAGAGAATGTTCCCGAAGTATATGGCTCTCTTGAGTTTCCTTGACCGTCATTATCAACCTCGAAACCATTTGAACCCGATTGGTCAGCTTGAGTTGCTCCACGAATACCGATACCAAATTGTACATTTCCACGGAAACCATTATCAACATCAAAATCATCATCTAAGCCTTTGTAAGCGATAAAATACTTACCGTTCACTGTACCACCAAACCACTCGAATGAATCGTCAAGGCCGAAAGTTGCCATCAAGTATTCCATTTTAGTACCGCTACCTACCGAACCAAACGTAAATGAGTTTACTTCTTGATTAGGGTTGATTGGCACACCAGCGTACTCAACACGTACATATTTCAAGCTGCCTGAATTATCGGCATCGTCAGCACCACCATGCCATCCTTTGTAGCTACCTTCTAATTGACCAACGCCATTTGGTAAGTTATTTTTTGCTTTTCCGCAAATTACTAAACCACCCCAGTCACCTGGTTCTCTTTCGCCAACAGCTCTTTCAGAAGTAAATACAATTGGCTCAGCAGCAGTACCTTCTGCGATAATTTTACTACCACGTTGAATAATCAACGTACCTTTTGAAGCACGGTCACCGATGATTACTGTACCTGGCTCGATAGTAAGCGTACCCACTGCAACACCTGCTGGTGTTACGTCAGTTGTATCGCCACCTACACGCACGAAACCTACGAGTTTATAAATTTTGTTCTTTGTCCAAGAAATATTTCCTGTTAAAACCCCTCTTACTGTAACGATTTCTTTTGGAGGAATTGCCGTTACTTTTACTGTAAATGTTGTTGGGGTAGATGCTTGATTTTTTGCATCAGTAGCAATAATTGTGAAGTTTACGCTTGCACCAGCTGCCAAATTTTCAACTGTATATTCTTTTGTATAATTATCAGCAGTTGTGCCGTCTGCATACGTTTTTGTATCGAAAGCCACACCATTTTTCAAAACTGTTACGGTTTTCAAGCCACCTGGAGCCGAAATAGAAGCAGTAACATTTACTTTTGCACCTGGAATTCCCGAAGCCTCAGTTCCAGCCGAAACGATTGGTGCTGGTGGAATTACTTCTTCTTCTTGACATGAGCTAACGAAAGCCGCCGTAGAAAAAAGCAAAGTAGCCGATGCTAATAATCGAAAATACTTTTGAAACTTAATCATTTGTTTTTGGAGTTTATTTTTAAAAGATATGAGATATGGGATATGAGATTTGAGATACGGAACTTGAGATGCTATGTTATATTCAATAGCTTTAAAATTCTTATATCTCGTATCTCATCTCTAAATTCTATTTTGAAAGCGTATAACTGAAACCAAGCGTTACTAAACTACCTGGTTTGTAACTTTGCATTACTTCGTCAGTTTTGCGGTCGAATTTGCCATCTTGATTACCATCTTGCAAAATCAAAGCTGCTTGGTTGAAAATATCGGTCACACCACCTTTAATTGTCCAACGGTCTTTGATTCCTTTTGAGAAAGTAAGGTCAACTACATTTCTTGGCATTTCGTAAAGGTCTGGGTAGCCTTCAAAGCCAATCGCAAAAATTCTTTTTCCGATTACATTGTAGAGTAAGTTTACTTGGAAATCTTTATCAGTATTGTTGTAGTTTAAACCAACATTTAAGATATAAGGCGACTGACCTTGTAGCGGACGGTTGTTCGATTGTCCTTCGGCACCTTCACGCAATTGTACTTTGCTGTAAATCAAGGCGGCGTTAAACAATAAACTCATTTTTTCTAATACCGGTGAGCTTGTCAAACTTGCTAAACCTTTGCGAACTTCTAATTCTAAACCTGCACTTTGAGCATTTTGAGCATTTTGATAGATGAAAGTCTTTGCACCTAACGAGCCACTTCCTGCTTCAACTTCTAACTCAATCGGATTTCTAAAATTCTTGTAGAAAGCTGCAATACTCACGATTTCCGAAGGAGTTGGATATAATTCCCAACGCACATCAAAGTTATTTACAGTTGAGATTTTCAAACCTGTATAACCTTCATAAACTACGTTGAAATCAAAATCATAGAACGAAAACGGAGCTAACTCACGGAATTCAGGACGATTGATTGTTTGTCCGTAAGCCGCTCTCACGAGCATTTTTTCTGAGAAATTGTAAGATAAATTCGCTGAAGGCAATACACTCGTTACTGGGTTTTTCACGTTTACTTTTGCTCCACCTAAGAATGCACTTTGCAAACTTTGTGTGTTATCTTCAATCCTTGCACCAGCAATGATATTTAGTTTTTTGCTCAATGGAATGTTTGCATTGGCATAATAAGCCAATAATCTGTTCCCAGCGGTATATGAATCGTTCGGGTTCGTTTGTTCGTCAATTCTGATACCCGTTGTGCTATTGATATTATTGAAAAGATTCGTAACTGAACCAGTGAAAAGTTCATTACTAAAGTTATTTCCACGTACATAACCAATATTTCGGCCATTAAACGAGCGGTCTTTGCTTTCGTAGAATAAACCCGCTTTTACTTCCATTTCCTTATCAGAAGCCTTCGATAAAGCTATTTTTTGCGTAAGATTTACTGCTCCTGTGTAGCTGGTTTCGTTCATTTCTGAGAACCAACGACCTAAATAAAATGCCTGTGCAGTACCGATCGGAACGTAGATTGTTTTTGAGCCATTTGTCAAATCAACATCTGAGCGATAACGACGGTAATCTGGTTGCTCACGATTCGAGCGATTATAACCACCTACCCAGTCGATTACGGTTTTACCTTTCAAGAAAGAGTGTTTACCAGTAATTTGACCTGTGTAAATTCCACGATAGACTTGATTAAACGATTGATTATCAGGATTATAATTTGCTTCAATTGCACGACCACCACGTTGTGTGAAATTTGAGTTGCTCATTTGATTGAATAAGTTTTTCAACTCAATTGAGTGATTATCATTGAAACGAAATGCCCAGTTATGAATCAAACCAACTCTGATATTACGGCTATATTGTGAGTCTTTAAAGAAATAAATCGGCGATTGTGTATTATTGATATTGGCATTGAAGTCATTGCGGTCAATCAAGAAATTAGTGCGGCTATCCGAATAATTCAAGGCCGTTACGTTTCCAACTTTAATTTTACCGATATTGAATTTATAGTTTCCTGTCAAACCAAAACGTTGGTCAGGAGTGGCAGTTGTGCGGTTAGTAGTCCATTCGTTTCTTAAAGAACGACCCGTGGCTTCTAATTGAGCAGGATTATTCAAAAATACATTGATATTCGACGGAAAAAACTGTGGTAAATCGTAATAACCATTATTAAAACCTGTCCAATAATTTTTACCCTGATTAGGTTGGTAGAAATCACCAAAAGTTGTTCCCTGACGCACCGAAGTACCATAATCAAGCACCAATGAGTTTTTGTCTGGAATATTTTTTGTAAAGATTTTAACTAAACCACCTGCAAATTCGCCAGGTAACTCGGCCGAAGGACTTTTATAAATCAATAAACGGTCGATTTGTGAACTTGGAATAATATCAAATGAGAATGATTTTACGTCGGTTTCCATACTTGGCGTAAAAGCATTGTGAAGCATTACATTATTGTAACGTTGATTTAAACCACGAATATTGATGAAACGCTCGCCAACAATCGTGATACCTGGTACACGTTTCACAACTTGTGCAGCATCACGATCAAGTGTTTTTGCAATTTGTTGAGCCGAAATACCATTCACAACCATCTGCGAAGCTTTGATCTCAGAAATTAACGAAACTTCTGTATTTGTCAGGCGGCTGGCTGTTACTTTTACTTCTTGCAAAACCACCTTATCTTCTTCAAGGACAGTATTAATTTCAAGAACTTTATCGGCTTCTACCGTAACTTCTACTTCCTTTACTTTATATGAAACATAAGTAATTAATACTTTTTTCTTTCCAACTGGTACTTTCGAGATTGAGAAGAAACCATTTACGTCAGTAGCAGCACCCATTGTTGTTCCGTCGATTCTGACCGTTGCACCGATAATGTCTTCGTCAGTTGCAGCATCTTTGACTGTTCCACGGATAACGCCTGTCTGGGCAAGAGATATTAGAGAAATAAATAGTAATAAAGAGGTAAGCGTAAACTTAAATTTGGAGTTCATAACCTATATTGGTGTATTTGATTTTCGACTGCAAAGGTCTGAACTCAATGTTAACTGAATGTTAAGTCAATGTTACGAGTTAATTATGATTGCAAAAAGCGAGTACTTCTACCTAAGATTTCTCTTCGATAAATACTCAAGTAATTCTTTCGGCTTATCAGTCTGTAAGGCCTTGATATTAAACCCGATAGCAGTTTCCCAACCTTGTAGAGTATCATCATCTTCCAAGGTATCAAGCCAAATCGGGATATTAATTTCGGTAAGTTTTTGAATAGTTTCTGGTGAATATGTTTTGATATTTCCATCTAAAACCGATGCTGGAAAACTTAAAACAAATGCTTCAAACTCAAAAGGTGATTTGATATTTGAAGAGGGACTCGTAATTACGGGAATCGTTGGGGCGAGTTTTTTCCATTGAAAAATCTGTTGGGGCGAACAATAAACCACTACTCGTTCACGCATTTGGTATTTATCAAGCAAAGCCACAATTTTCTCAGGGTCGGCCTCTTTAATATCCAAATACAGATTTATTTTTCCTCTCGCTTCCATCAGAAACGACGAAAAAGTAGGAGGAGCAATCTCAGTTCCTTTGATTTTCAGTTTTCTGAAATCAATTGTTGATGTGGCCGAAACTTTGCCTTTACCATCAGTTGTTCGTTCAAGATTTGCGTCGTGCATCACTACTGGCACGCCTTCGAGCGTAGTTCGGATATCAACTTCTACATAATCAACCCCTAATTCGATGGCTTTTCGGAGCGATTCTATGGTGTTTTCGGGTACATCGGCATGAAAACCTCGGTGAGCAATGACAATAAAGTCATGGTCTGTTTTAGGAAAAACAACTTTCGATTGAGCAAATAATACACTCGAAAAAAGCAAGAGTAGTATTTTAATAGAGAAGATTTTCATGTAAATACTGATTATTTGAAAACCTCAAATTTAGGTGAGTATATCTTCGTTCTGTTTTTAGTTTAAGTTATGATTTTGTTAAGTTTCAACCAAAATAGTATCTAAAAAAGTATTAATTGAACTTTTACAGGTTTTTCGGATTTCGGTTAAACATTTTCAAAAACTAAAGATTTTTCAAACATTTTGGCTTAATTTTGGGGATAATTTGAGCGTCAAAAATACGCTATCTACTTTATCAGCAATCAATTAAATAGTACAACAGTGGAAATCATACACGAAAAAAACCTCGGAACTAAGCAAAAAGCATTACGTATCAACATGAATAAGCAAATCTATGGTAGCTTTGCTGAAATCGGTGCTGGGCAAGATGTAGCCGCCAACTTCTTCAAAGCGGGCGGTGCTTCAAAAACTATTGCGAAAACGATGTCGGCCTACGACATGACTTTCTCCGATGCTATTTACGGAGTCATGGAAAACGGGCGTTATGTATGCGAGCCTCGCCTCATGAGTATGCTTGACCATGAATACGGACTTTTGATTGAGCGTTTGGGCGAAAAACGTGGCAATGATTCAACTTTCTTTGCCTTTTCAGATACTGTTGCGGCACTTAATTATCATAAAAACAACGATGCTCATGGCTGGATGGGCGTAAGGTTTCAGCTTACACCACACGGCGACTACAACGATATTATCTTGCACGTAAAAATGCTCGATAACGATAGCATTCTCCAACAACAAGCCCTCGGAACTTTAGGTGTAAACTTGATGTATGGTTGTTATTTTTATAACCAAGACCCCGAAATTCTCCTGCTATCATTAATGGATGATTTGGCAAAAGACCGCATCCAGATTGATATGATTCGCTTCGAGGGTCCAGATTTCAAGCACGTCGATAATCGTTTGATGAGCTTGCACTTAGTAAAATACGGTTTCTCGGATATTGCACTTTTTGGTGCTGATGGCAAAAACTTGCAGCCTTCGGAAGTACTTTTCCGCAAACACGCTTTGGTATTACGTGGTCGATTCCGCCCACTCGTAAACGTACACCTCGATATGCTCGCCAACGGCCGCAAACAGTTTATGCGTGAGCCTGATGTTGACAAAGAACGAGTAGTTGTGCTTTCAGAAATTACGCTACAAGGTTTACAAAGAGACGATGCCGAAATCGACGAAAAAGATTTTCTTGACCGTGTAGATATTCTATGCTCGATGGGGCAAATGGTGATGATTTCAAACTACCAAGAGTATTATAAATTGGTGGCGTATCTATCAAAAATTACAAAATTGAAAATGGGGCTGATTATTGGCTACCCGAACTTACAATATATTTTTGAGGAAGAACACTACAAAGACCTCCCAGGTGGAATTTTGGAGTCGTTTGCTACACTTTTCAGCCGAAATCTAAAACTTTTTGTTTATCCGACCTACCAAAACAACAATATCATGAACTGCATGCGGTTTAATCCGCCAATGCACTTGATTGATTTGTATCGCTACTTGATAGCCAATAATAAAATCGAAGATATTCATCATTATAACGAGACAAATATGAATATCAATACAAACAAAACACTCGAACTCATCAAGAAAGGAGAAGATGGCTGGGAAGAAAACGTGCCTGATGAAGTAATAAAAATGATTAAAGACCGTTGTCTATTTGGTTTCCCTTGTGTGGTCATTCCAGGTGTACCAGGACCAGCCCACGCCATAGAAAACCAAGAAATAGCCATCGAAACCGATGATATATAAATGTGGCAATTACACTTGCTAATTTGTAAAAATCAACAACAAAAATGAAATTTAAAATCGTAATATTTAGTACATTTGTTCTTTTTTCGTATAAACTATTTGCACAAGAAGCCCCCAAGATACTACTACCAGCCGGTAAAGAATGGACTCAACTCAAGGAAGGGTCTGAGGTTTCGTTTGAGCTAAAAGTAGAGGGAAAAAACTGCGAAAAATTCCGTTTCACAATACCTCAAGGGAAACTTGATGGCATGGCTTTCGACTCGCTTGGGCGATTTACATGGACTCCTCCCTACTCAATGGTTGATAGGCTCGATTCTTATAAATTCCAACAGGTGATCTTTGAGGCAAAATGTGATTCTACCAACGAAACCATTTCCTCAAAAGTCGAATTTCGCATTCAGCACGTCAATCGTAGCCCCGTTATTCGAGATTTGAAGCCTTTTTATGTACAGTACAATACCAATAATGTTTATAAAATTGACCGTGATTTTGTGTATGACGAAGACAACGACCCAATTGTGGTAATTCCATCGTTTGAGTCTATGCCTGAAGGAATGAAAATGACTTCTCAGGGCGAAATCTCTTGGTCGCCATCACTCACACAATTCAAAAAACTAAAGGATAAAACACTTGATGGAAATCCGATGTTTTTGGAGTTTTATGTAGAAGACCAACCCGCTAAAACACAATCGAAAGGTCGTCTAAAAATTGAAGCGACACAGATTGACCTTCCGCCCGAAATTGTGGTTGTACCGAAAGATAATGTTTTCAAGATAAAAGAAAATCAGACCATCAATATCCGATTCTATTTGTCAGACCCTAACGGCGATGATGATATTCATGAATTTGATTTCTTGACTGATAACCCGAACGTCAGCAAGAAAAACTTAATCAAAAACACATCTAATCAATACGAGTTTACGTGGCAACCTGGCTATGATTTTGTAAAAGACCCGCTAGATTCGCTTGGTTTTAACATTGACTTTTTTGTATTGGACAAAACCAAAAAGCGTGATGTAAAAACTATCAGATTTGTGGTAAAAAACGCCATCAACGAAGCCGAAACAGATTTGAAACTCTATAATTTATATCGTGGTACACTCACACGTGGTTGGGAATTGCTCGAACAAATGAAGGAGAAAGAAGACGAACTCAAAAAAGCCTATATCAGAGCCAAGAAAGGAAAGAAAAACCGCTCGGTTATCAATGCTTCGCTGGGTGCAACTACGAGTTTATCATCGGTTTTTGTGCCAAAAGACAAACCTGACCAACAACGTCTGATTTCGACATTGGGCGGTACGACCGTACTCACAATCGGAACGCTCGAAGCTACTGAAGTAATTGGTCGCTCGATGAAAGATATTATCGACCGCCTCAATTATATCATCGAAAAGAAGAACGAACTGCAAAGCAAAGGCGATATTTTTGCCCGTGATTTTGCTCTTAAATCATCTCGTAGAGGTAATGATTTTATCAGAAAAGTCGATGATTTTATGAACGTAATGAGTCTAAAAGGCTTGGTAGTACTTGATTTGGATGCTGCTTGGGAACCAAAAAACAAAGCAACCGACGCCAATATCAAGAAAGTATTCAAGGATTTTAATGCAGAATAAGCATAGTCAAAAAATTCCAATCAATAAGTTTTTTTAATCCTCTTCAAAAACAATTTGAAGAGGATTTTGATTTTTTGTTGCTTACCGTTTATCCATATTTCTATCAAAAAAAACAAATTTTAGTATAGTTTTGCTCGAAAAACCTTTGTTTCCTACAAAATTATCAGCTATGCTTTGCAAAAAACTACTTTCTAAACAGTTCACATTGATTGTTTTGGGTGCTGCTTTACTCACGATGGGTAAAGTCTCAGCTCAAGCCCTCAGGATTCCTCAGAATACCAATTTTACCAGTTCGGTAGGTCGAACGGTAGGGACAACTAACATCGAAATTAAATATAGTTCGCCTGGAGTAAAAGGTCGAGAAGGAAAAATCTGGGGAACGGATATTGCTCCTTATGGCTTTACGGTGTTGGGTTATGGCTCAAATGTGCAGTCGCCGTGGCGAGCAGGTGCAGATGAATGCACAACGATTTCGTTTTCGACTGATGTAAAAATTAATGGTAAAGCTCTTTCAGCAGGAAAATATGCCCTTTTTATAGCCGTTTATGCCGACTCTTGTACACTCATCTTCAATAGAAATACTGATGCTTGGGGAAGTTATTTTTACAGAGCCGACTTAGATGTTTTACGAGTGAAAACTATTCAACAGAAAAATCAGCCCAATCTTCAAGAGCGACTTATTTACAGTTTTGCGAATCAGACAGCAGAATCAGTAGAAGTTGCCTTAGAATGGGAACGTTGGAAAATACCATTTAAAGTTGAGGTTGATTTGAAAAAAACTACTTTGGCTGATATTCGCCGACAAATGAGCGGTGCAATTGGCTTCGACCCTGCCAGCTTAGAAGCAGCCGCAACGTGGTGTTTGATGAATGATACCAATTATGAAGAAGCACTAAACTGGATAATTTCGGCCAGTGACCCAAATTTGGGTGGTGTAAATGGATTCCGAACACTTTCTACGAAATCGAAACTGCTTGAAAAGTTGGGCAAAACAAGCGAAGCCAGTAAAATTTGGAATGAAGCCATTGAAAAGGCATCGACAATGGAACTACACGCTTATGGCCGACAACTTTTGGCACAAAAGAAAACGAAGGAGGCAATGGCAATTTTTGAAAGTAATTATAAGAAAAGCAATGGAGCTTGGCCAACAAATGCGGGTATGATGCGTGGACTATCAGCCACTGGCGACTTGAAAAAAGCTCTCGAACACGCAAAAATGGCCTTAACTCAAGCCCCTGACGAAACAAACAAAAAATTTATCGAATCAGCCATTAAGCAATTAGAAGCAGGACAAGCATTAAATTAATGATAAAGGCGGTAAGTTTTATCGCCTTTATTATATCTTCTATTTCACAAATCAATCATTCCTACATCTTCATCAAAGCCACATAAGTCTCAATACCATTCCATATATTCTGAATTCTGATGTTTTCGTTTTCGGCGTGTTGGTTATTATCGTGATTGGCAATCGGAACGGTGATAGTTGGCGTTGCCAAATATTTCTCAAATAAAAATAGAGGTAAACTTCCGCCCAAACTTGGCATCAAGACTACCTCTTCATTGGTACTTGATTGCACGGCTTTTATCACATTTTGGGCAATCGGCAAATCCATTTTCGTGCGTTGAGCATTATAGCCTTTTTGCACTTGCACACGAGCAATGAGCGGGTATTTCATACGTTCTTCGTCGGTAATACTCTCATTTTGAGTAACATAGTATCCTTGTGCTTTGATATGCTCAACCACTTTTTGTGCTTGTCGTTGGGCATCGTTGCCCAAAACCAAACGTAAATCTAAAGCAGCCGTTGCCGAAACAGGAATCACATTTGCAGCCATTTTGCCAACATTTGCACTCGAAATACCATTGATATTGAGCGATGGTAAGTTGATTAATTCAACTAACGATTTTCCGCCACCTTCGGCACGCATAAAGCCCAATTCGCTTCGCATTTGCTCATCAACGGGAGGCACTTTGGCAATGGCTTTTTTCTCGGTTTCTGTAAAAGGCACAACATCATCGTAAAATCCTTTTATCAAAACTCGACCATTATCGTCTTTCATCGAAGCCAATAATTTCGCCAAAAGCATGGCAGGATTTGGAGCCCAGTTGCCATAATGTCCGCTGTGCAATGGGCGTTTGGAAGCATATACTTTTAATTCCATATTTACATCGCCTCGCACACCAAACACTACTTGCTTTTTACCCGACTGATGCACTGGGCCATCGCAAATCACCCAAAGGTCAGATTTGAGTTTATCTTTGTGTTTTTCGAGGATTTCAGACAAATGCGTTGAGCCAGCTTCTTCTTCCCCTTCAAAAAAAAACTTGAGATTTACACTTGGCTGAATGCCCAATTTCGTCAAAACCTCATAGGCAGTCAGAATCGAAAACACGCCTGCTTTATCATCGGAGGCACTACGACCATAAATTCGCCATTCAGGATTGATTTTTTCATTGGCTTTCGGTGCTGGAATAATCTTACCACCTTTTTCGAGCGAAGCATCTAAAAATACCGATTTGAAAGGTTCAATTCCTTCAGCCCACTGATTTGGATTGACGGGTTGACCGTCGTAATGAGCATAAAAAATGACAGTTTTAGTAGCATTTGGTACATTTACTTCGCCATAAACTGCTGGCGGCACGCCCTTGGTTGTAGCTTCCAAAAGCTGGGTTTTGATACCACGAGCCTCCATCATTTTTATGATGTAGGCGGCAGTTCGCTGAATCCCGACGGTATCATACACTACATTCGGAATCGAAAGAAGTCCCATAAACTCGCCCAGTAGGGCATTTTCGTTGGCTTTTCGGTAGTTTCGGGCTTGCTCAATCAATGGGCTTTGAGCAGAGGCTAAGCTTGTAGTGAGTAATAAAGGTAAAAGGTAGCGTTTCATTTGTTAGATGATTGATGTTTTGACAAACTTACTCCATTCTCATTTTTTCCCAACCTACTTCACGGTATTTTTTGAATAAAAATAGAGCCAAAGCCAATTGTATAAGCATAAAAACGCCAATCACGTAAGGTACTTGCATCATAAAATAATGGATAATGCCGATGATTCCCGCAAGAAAAACATAAGCCATATTTCGGATAAAACTTCCGCCGCCGTTTTTCTTAATTTCGGTCGAAAACGGCAGTTCGTTGCTCATGCCAATTGATAAAAGTAAATCAAGATTTGTGATTGTTAGCATTCCGAATAGTAAATCATCAAGCAAATTTACACCCCAAATAATTGATAAAACTATGCACAATAAAATGGTAATCGGTAAAAGAAATTTAACCAAGATAGCCCGAAGCGAGCCACTCAAAATTTCGCCAGGTTTGCTGATTGGAGCAAGTTCGTAGAGCCACGCCGCTTTAAAATCTTCCGATTGCGAAATTTGACTTCTGATTGTGAGCAGTACCGTCCCGCACAAATAAATCACTACAATTCCCATACCCGTTGATTCTCTGAGATGCTCAATTTGTTGTTGAAAACTACCTTCACTTCGCCCCGTGCCAACCATAAAAATTGGATAAATGAGTAAATAGGCTAAAGAAGGATAAATTCTGAGCTTGAATTTTCGGTCACGAGATGTGATTTTCCAAACAAATTCAAAAGCACCTCGTTCCATTGACGTTCCAGTAAAGATGCTGGACAAAGTCTCAGCCAGACCTTTTTCGGCAACTTTATTTGGTGTTTTTTCTTGGCGTTTGGCAATATCCATTCCTGCAATTTTCTGATTAAAAACTCCAGAGAAAATATTATTAACCAAGAAAACTACCATAAACGGCATGGTTAGGGTCAGAAAAAGAAACAGAAATTTAGTAGAATCAAATTCATGTTTGATGATCGTATTCATGCTATTTCCCATCCAAATTGGCGGAATGAGAAAATGCCACCATTGCACTTTTGTATCAACGCCATTCATTAAAGCTTCGATATTGACCAATCGAGCAACCAAACGATAGCCACCCATGAAAATAAATGTCAGTACGATTTGAAAACTATTTATGACATTCCGAAGGCGTTCTTCGCTCGTAAATTGCATCAAAACCAAATAAAAAATATTGGTCAGAAAAACTATCAAAATCAAACTTAATAGGCTGATTATTAGGAAAGAGATGGCTGCTAAAACCCCATGTTTGAGTATCGTGACGACCATGAACGGAATTGCCAAAGCGAGCATCATCGAAAGCAGATACATCAGAATATGCGTGATGCGGGCAATAAGCAGCGTGCGGTCGTCGATGGGACGAGGCAGCAAAACGGCATTATCATTGGAGTCAAGAATAACCGCCGAAAAATCAGTGATGAGCGTCATAGCCAGCATAAACATCATCATCGCAAAAACTAAAGAATAAACCGCAGTTATTGATGCCGAGAAATATATAAACACAGAAAAAGCACTGGCCATCAAGAAATACAAACCGAGTGTTAGAAAAAAAGTACCGTTTGACTCGCTTTGTTTTTTATTCCATTGATTAAATCGTGCTCGACGATTATCCATTTTGAGTTTTACCTCAACAATGGCCGCCAACTGCTCAAAATTTACACCCAATCGTAGAAAAATTGGGCGAAGCAAGAATAGTATTTTTATGTAGAAATTTATCATTTTGTGTAAGATGTGGAAATTTATCGGTTCATTACTTGAATAAATTCTTCAGCCAATTGAACGTGTTGGTTATTGCCCGTTAGCTGATTAAAAATCTGTTCAAGCGAACCCGTTTCTCGTTGAGATTTCAGTTCTTCAAAAGTACCATTCGCAATGATAGTTCCTTTATTGATAAGCACAATTCGGTCGGAGATTTTCTCGACAACATCCATGATATGCGAGCTATAAAAAATGGTTTTGCCAGCGTGCTTGAGTTGAGCAAGTATTTCTTTGACCAAAATCACGGCATTGGCGTCGAGCCCTGAGAGAGGTTCATCCAGAAATATCACTTCTGGGTTGTGCAAAATGCCCGAAATCAACAAAACTTTTTGTTTCATACCTTTCGAGAACGTAGTCATGCGGTCGTCTCTCTGGTCGTAAAGGGCAAACAGTCTGAGTAATTCGGTGGCTTTTTCTTCGATTTGGTCGGTTTCTAATTCGTATAAGCTTCCCAAAAATCGCAGATATTCCATTGGTGAAAGCGTATCGTACAAAGAAGCATTTTCGGGAACGTAGCCAATCAATCGCTTGACTTCCAGCGGATTAGCTTTTACGTCGAGTCCCATAACTTCTACGCTACCAGCATAGTCGGGAATCATTCCGATTAGGATTTTAATTGTTGTCGATTTTCCTGCTCCGTTTGGCCCGATATAGCCAATAATTTCGCCTGAATCAACCTCTAAATTAACATCTTTCAAGACCAAACTACTGCCATACGCCTTCTGTAAATTACTAATTTTGATTGCCTTCATTGTTGGATTAAAATAAATAGGTTGTGAAATAAAGATGAAATGTAGAAGATGGGTGTGAGATTTCCAACCAAAACATTGACAATCGGTTTGTTATCTTTCAAAAAACTTGTTTTTCTCTACACAGGTTTGCCGTTTGGCTTCGTTCAATAAAATTATACACAAAGTTCTTGACTCGTATTGATTTTTTTGGTAGGTTAGATTAATGAAAGTTCTTTGAAAGAGCAGATACAAGATAGAAAATAGAAGACGTGAGCGGATGTTGTCTTTAGGCTTTAGATTAATATCTTGAATCTCAGTAGTTTATGTAATTATTCACTCTAAATTAGTGTGTTATGAAGATTAATGTGCATGCAGTCCATTTCGACATCGACCCTAAATTGGTCGGATTTATCCAAAACAAATTAAACAAATTAGAAACCTTCTACGACAAATTTATTAGTGGTGAAGTTTTTCTGAAATTAGACAAAGGAGATAGTAATAAAATTCACAAAAAGCACATTGAAATCAAGTTAAGTGTTCCAGGAAACACCATTTTTGCAGAAGAAAAAGGCACAACGTTTGAAGAAGCCACCGATTTGGCACTTGAAGCTCTAAAATCACAGATAAAGAAATTTAAAGATAAAAGAAACGAAGTTGAACATAAAAAACGAGAAATTCCAGCAGAAGAAGAAGTTGTAGAAGACGATTTTTGATAAATAAAAGAGGGCGTAAATCTGATTGATTTACGCCCTCTTTTCGTTTTGGCTAAGTGTGGCACATTTTTGAAATATGCCACACTTCCGTTTGCAATGGGCTTATGCGATAAGCACCTACCTGCGTTTTACTTGATATATCTTTCGTTGCTCATTCGTCATTACTAAATCAGTATCATTTACATAAGCAATGGCTTCCAACTGGTTTCTGCCTACCTTTATACATGATTTGGGTTTAGAAAAATCAATTTTCCCGCCCGAAATTTCAAAAATATAGATTTTCCCGTAGGAAAGTAAAGCAAATTCCTTTCCATCTGGACTAACATCGGCCGAGGTTACTGGGCTTTTTAGGAAAATATTTTGTTCGGGCAAAAGGGCATAATCGCCTGCTTTATCGGGCAAACTATAAAGTTGCGTTTGGTGTTTCCGTGACCAATCTTTCGAGAATAAATACAATTTTCCACCGTACCAAAAAAACGCTTCGCAGTCAAAAATCTTATCTTTGGCTGGAAAATAGTCTTGGTCAGCGTAATGAAAAGTTATTTTTTCGGTTTTGCCGTTTCTAAACTTATAAATCGTTAGGTCTTTTCGGTTTTGGCCATTGTTTCCAAAATCGCCAACATAAATATTCCCTTTATCATCTTTGGTCAAATCTTCCCAATCAATGTTTTCTGAGTCATTGACCAAAAGTGTATCAAATACTCGACCTTGTTCACCAATCATGTATAATTCGGTATTACCACCACTATCATTGATTGTCCAATAATAATTTTCTTGCCATGCTTTTGCCAGCCCCGAACTTTCGTTGATGCACGTAGGCATTCGACCTGTTTTTGTTATCACATAATTGTTTTTTGCTCTTTGAAAACCACTTTTTTGTATTTCGCTGTGACAATTACAAGTAGCGATTTTGAGAGAAAACAAAAACATATAAAATTTGTAAAGGAACATAATATCGAAAGAGGTTTTCTAAATCAGAAAGAAAAGTTTGAAATTAGGTAACAAGTTAGTTAATTTTGAAAAAACCTGTCAATAAATTAAGAAAATATATCCCAAAGAAGACTTACTGTGTCAATGAAAACTTTCCAACAACCATTTTCGACTCGCCTTGCCTACGTACTGATTTCGTTGGTCATAATCATCTATGGAATGTATATCCTTAGAGACTTACTCATTCCATTAACCTTTGCGGGGGTCTTTGCACTGCTACTGCTACCTGTTTGTCAACTTCTTGAACGATGGCGTTTCCCTCGTTGGTTGGCTATTACGGCTGCTATTTTGCTTATGATTGGTGCGTTAATTTTGCTTTTCTATTTGGTTTATATACAAATAATGGATTTTGAAGAAATTTTACCACAATTGACCGAAAAAACCGAGAAATATTTCTCAGAAGTACAGACTTACATTCGTCGAAATTTCCATATTAGTAAAACCCAACAAAAAGCCGAAGGTAAAAAATATGTAACCGAGTTTCTGAAAAACAATAGCGATATTTTGGGTAATACACTCTCTACCACAACTGGCCTTTTGGGCAACTTGACACTTATTCCACTATATATATTCCTGATGTTGCTGTACCGTGATTTTATCAAGGCATTTTTCTACAAAGCTTTTAAATCGGTAAGTAGCCACCGGGTAAATGTAGTTTTGAAGAAAATCAAAAATGTGGTCATTGACTACATGGTGGGTTTGATAATGGTTATTGGAATTATCGGCATTCTGAATACAGTCGGACTTTATATTTTGGGCATCGACCATGCCATTTTCTTTGGCTTTTTAGCTTCTTTCTTGGTGCTTATTCCCTATATCGGTATTGCCATTGGTTCATTATTGCCAATTCTTTTCGCTCTAATAACTAAAGGACCAATCAGTGCGGTGGGTGTGGGTTCTCTGTTTTTTGCTATACAATTTTTAGAGGGAAATTTCATTACGCCTTACATTGTTGGCACAAAAGTGAGTATCAACTCGATGGCGGCCATTATCTCTCTAATACTTTTCAGCTCGCTTTGGGGAATGGGCGGTTTGGTTTTGGCATTGCCGCTAACAGCTATTATCAAAGTAATTTTCGATTCGATTGAAGGTTTAAAACCCTACGGCTTCCTACTCGGAGACGCTGACCATGCTGATGTTACTAAGTAGATTGGTTATTGGGGAACTGGTTATTCTTCGATAGCTTCGACTACGCTCAGCTACCGAAGAATACTACAACATCCCAATTTCGGTCAGAATTCTGGTGAATTCATCACTGATGGGTGCAGAAATATGGATGTTTTCGCTTGTAATTGGATGTATAAAACTCAGCTCGCTGGCATGAAGAAGCATTGTATTGAGTCCGAAACGCTCTTCAAACATTTTGTTGTGCTTGCATTCTCCGTAAGTTTTATCACCAATCAAATAATGACGTAATTGGGCAAAATGCCTTCTAATTTGGTGCATTCGGCCAGTTTCTGGCGTGATTTCGGCCAAAGAATACCGTGAAGTTGGGTAGCGGCTTACTTCGATTTCAAGTTCCACTTTTTTCAAACATCTGAAATGCGTAACGGCATCTTGGAGTGTGCCATTTTCTTTCGCCAGCGGTCGGTCGGCTGTGCCAGATTCGGGTAAATAGCCACGCACCAAAGCCAAATATTTTTTGTGGGTTGTATGATTTTCAAATTGCATTTTCACAGCTTTATCGGCTTCGGGAGTAAGAGCAAAAAGCAATACACCCGAAGTTTTACGGTCGATTCGGTGACACGGACTCACCCAACAATTGAGTTGGTCACGCAATAACTGTAATGCAAAAACACTTTCTTCGGCAGCGATTGACGAGCGATGTACCAATAAATTATGTGGCTTGTTGATAGCTACCAAATGTTCATCTTGGTAAAGAATAGGAAGTACGATGTCTTGCATTTATTTTAACTGAAAATTTATGCAAAGGTAAGGAAGATTTATTTAACGTTGATAATTAACGTCGGCATGGCTTCCAGCCATGCCGACGTTTAGAAGGGATGTGTTATATTTCTTGCCATTTGCTAAGTAGATTTTATTTTTTGCTGTTAATCTTTGTGCATCAAATCAAAAAAACTCTTTCTATGCACTTTCTTGATATAGTTCCCACTTTTGTTGGTCTTGCATTTTTGGCAACGACCATACTCACAATTTGGTTGTTTTTTAGAGCAACAAACTATTCAAAACAAAGCCTCGGAATCATTATTTCTTGGGCAATTCTGCACAGTCTATTCGCTCTAATTGGCTTATATTTAGATATTTCGGCCATTCCTCCACGAATCTTGCTTTCGCTTTTGCCCATTTTTATTTTTATAGGCAGACTTTTTAATACACAAAATGGAAAAGTATTTGTTGATAGTTTGAGCCTCGAAAAACTCACTTTGCTGCACATCGTCAGAGTGCCTGTTGAGATTGTATTATATTGGCTATTTCTGTATGGGACTATACCAGAATTAATGACTTTTGAAGGCCGAAATTTTGACATTTTGGCAGGAATCACTGCCCCGATTGTCTATTATTTTGTTTTTATCAAGAAATCCATGAGCAAAAAAATGCTTTTAGGCTGGAATATTGTTTGTCTTCTATTGCTTATCAATATCGTAGTAAATGCAATTTTATCTTCGCCTGTACCATTTCAAAAGTTTGCATTTGAGCAACCTAATATTGCTATACTTTATTTTCCGTTTAATCTACTGCCGAGTGTGGTTGTGCCGTTGGTGTTGTTTTCGCATTTGGTGGCGATTAGGCGGTTGTTGAAATAAAAACTTCCTAATTCAATTTCAATAATTCCGACCAAACTTCCCGAAAGTTTCATAACTTTCGGGAAGTTTTTAATTTTAATACGTCAAGTTTCACTACTACGCACTATGAGAATTCAGCTGTTTTTTATACTCACTTTATTCTCACTATTGCTGTTTGGCAAAACTCAAGCACAGTCTCAGAACCCACTAATTAACTCAGATACAACTGTTTACATAAACGTTGCAAAAGCGGGAAAACTACCTGAGTTTCCTTATGGAGAAAAAAGGTTTGGGCTTTATGTGAAGAAATATATGTGTCCGGCCTACAAAGCAAATAAGTTAAAAGGCTCTATTTTGTTTAGTTTTATTATTGAAAAAGATGGTTCGATAACTCATTCAAAAGTCGATGAACAATTCGGAGTACCCAAAGTTGTGCTACAAGACATTAAATGTGCCATTGATTGTATGCCATTTTGGAAACCAGCAATTTCGTGTATGACTTGCAAAGACAACGATTTTTCACTGCTCAGATACCAATATTACGGAAGTATTGACCAAGAAAAATGTTTATATTTTCCGAATGAAAATTTGAAATAGATTTATTTTAAACACCTAACCCAATGCCCCTAAAACCTACCCTAAAAATCGAAATTCTGGCGGGAGTTTCTACCTTCTTGGCCACGATGTATATTATTGTTGTCAATCCTGCCATTTTGAGTCAATCAGGAATGTCGTTTAATGGTGTGCTTACGGCCACCGTTTTGTTATCATTCTTTTGTAGTTTGATGATGGGGCTTTATGCCAAAAACCCAATCGTTGTTGCCCCAGGAATGGGAATGAACGCTTTTTTTACGTTTACTGCCGTCAAAGGCATGGGTATTTCGTGGCAAGTGGCTCTGGGAGCAGTATTTTGGGCAGGAATTATCTTTCTTTTACTATCAATTTTCAATGTTCGTACCCAAATCGTTAAGGCTATTCCGAAGCAATTACGCTACGCAATCTCGGCAGGAATCGGGCTTTTTATTACGCTCATTGGTTTTGCCAATGCCAAATTTATTGTACCAAATCCGGCCACGATGATTGGCATTGCGAGTCTGCACGACCCCATTATCATTACTTTTCTGATTGGATTGGCAATCACGATGATTATGCTCACGAGGCATATTCAAGGTGGAATCATCATCGGAATTTTACTGACAACGCTCATTGCTATTCCAATTGGCAGATGGTGGGGCGATGCCTCAGCTATCAATTTCGGACAAAAAACTTTGGTTACTTGGCAAGGAGTTTTTTCTGCACCTGATTTTAGTTTAATGTTGCAACTTGATATTATTAACTCGCTCAAAATAAGCCTTTTACCAGTTATTTTTGCTTTTGTCTTTACTGATTTATTCGATAGTCTTTCTACGTTTGTGGGCGTTGCCGAAGCAGCCGATTTATATGATGAAGATGGAGAACCTCGCAACATCAAACAATCGCTTCTGACCGATGCCGTGGCAACTACAATGGGCGGTTTGCTCGGTACAAGTCCAGGCACTGCATTTATTGAGTCGGCGGTGGGAATTAGTCAAGGAGGGCGAACAGGCGTAACAGCCATCACAGCGGGAATTTTGTTTTTGCCATTTATGTTTTTATCGCCACTTTTGAGCATTATTCCTGCTATTGCCACCGCTCCTGCTTTGATTGTGGTTGGTGTTTTGATGATGAAACCCGTCACAAAAGTCAATTGGGATAAACTCGACGATGCCATTCCTGCATTTTTGGCAATGGTACTTATTCCATTCACCTATTCAATTACACAAGGCATCATTTGGGGATTTTTATCATGGACGATTATCAAAGTCATCAACGGAAAAGCTAAAGAAGTTTCGTGGATGCTCATTATCATAGATATTTTTGCACTTTGGGCATTGTATTTGGGGCATTAAAAAAATGTAGAATTAAGAATGTAGAATTAAGAATTGAGAATGTAGAATTTTTATTGAATTACCCATTTTTTTGAGCTTTTATTTTAAGTATCTTTCTATGAAAATCAAATTTATATTTTTTGTATTATTCTCGTTATCAGCCACTTCGTTTGCCCAAAAAATTGCAATTTTAGGTGCGATGACCGAAGAAGTAGAATTACTTCAATCACAGTTGAAAGGGGTAAAAACTAAGGAAATCATGGGGTTTAAGTTCAAAACGGGCAAGCTCAACGGTAAAAAAGTAGTTTTGGCCGAAACTGGTATCGGAAAAGCGAATGCCAGTATCGTTACGGCATTAATTATCAAGCAATTTTCTCCAAAAACAATTATTTTTACAGGCGTTGCAGGTGCGGTAAGTCCTGATTTGAACCAAGGAGATATTCTGATTGGTAAAAGACTTTCGTACCACGATTATGGTCGATTGACAAACGATAGTTTGAAATTCTACCCTACTCGAAATCCGCATACGAAGCAGCTAAATCCGCAGTTTTTCTTGTCAGATTCTACCTTAGTTGCGGTGGCCAACCAAGTCGCAAAAGGCATCGAACTCAAGAAAATAACAGCAGATTCGCCCCAACCGAGAGTTTCGGCAGGAACTATCGTCACGGGTGACACGTTTGTAGCTTCAAGCGTGGCAGTGGCTGGTTTTAGGAGAAATTATCAAGCCGATGCTACCGAAATGGAAGGTGCAGCAGTTGCCCAAATCTGTTTTCAGCAAAATTTACCTTTCTTGATAATCCGAAGCATCAGCGATAAAGCCAATGAAGCCGCTCCTGCAGATTTTCAAACTTTCAAAAAAGTAGCTGCCGATAATTCAGCCATTTTAGTAAAAGCAATCATCAAAAATTTATAAAAACATTTCATGACTTACGATTTCGACGAACTCATTGACCGCACCAATACTGATAGTTTTAAATGGGATAAATATAAAGACCGTGACATTATTCCTCTTTGGGTGGCTGATATGGACTTTAAGGCCGCTCCGCCAATCTTAAAAGCCCTCGAAGATGTGACCAAACATGGCGTAATTGGCTATTCACACGAGCCAGATGAGTTGACAGCTGTAATTGTAAAACGCCTCGACGAACGCCATAACTGGAAAATTGAAAAAAATTGGATTGTCTATCTACCAGGGCTTGTGCCGGGGTTGACGCTCTCATGCATGGTTGTAGGCAACGAAGGCGACGAAATTATTACGACTGTACCTGTATATGGACCATTTATGAAAGCCCCCGAAGCAGCCAAAAAGAAACTCGTAAAGGTACAAATGAAGCTTGAGAACAATCGCTGGACGCTTGATTTTGATGCCATTCGTGCGGCAATCACGCCAAGTACACGTATGTTTATGTTGTGTAACCCGTATAATCCTGCGGGAACGGTTTTCACAAGAGAAGAACTTCAAACGCTATTAGATATTTGTACCGAACACAATATTGTGATTTGTGCTGACGAAATCCATTGTGATTTGATTTTAGATGAAAGCAAAAAGCACATTTCGATTGCTTCTTTGAGCAAAGAAGTTGAAAATCAAACGATTACGCTACTTTCACCAAGTAAAACTTTCAATATTGCGGGCTTGGGTGGCTCGTTTGCGGTAATTCCGAATGATGAAATTCGAGCAAAATTTGCCCATTTAAAATATATTGTAGAGCCGATGCCTTCGGCATATGCTTATCAGGCAGCTTTGGCCGCTTACCGTGATTGTGGCCAATGGCATGAGCAATTACTGGCTTATTTACGCAAAAACCACGATTATGTTTTGCAAGAAATGAATGCCATCAATGGCTTTAGTATGCAACCTCTCGAAGCTACTTATTTGGCTTGGATTGATACTCGTGAGAACGAGATTGAAAATATTACCGAAATACTCGAAAATGCAGGTGTAGGCATTTCGGATGGTGGTTTTTTCTTTGATGGTAAAGGTTTTATTCGTCTAAATTTTGGTACACAAATGCGACGTCTGGAAGCTGCCGTCTGGCGAATGAGAAAGGTACTTTGCTGATAATCAAATCGATGGCAGTTTAAAATAATAGAGAGAGAATTTGTTTTTAAATTTATTGCATACTAACTTCGTTAAATACTAAAACAAACAATTTCTTGTGAAATTTGTCTTAGTATTATAATATTTAATTGATAATTAACACTACTTGGTAGTTTATACTATAAAATGAGTACATTAGGGCCTATAAGTAAATCGTTAAACAGGGCAAGTACAGAGCCAATTCTCTCCCTGTATGACCAATACGGAGCAATGGCTTATGGTGTGATACTGCAAATAATTCCACAAGAACAACTCGCCCAAGAGGTACTCGTAGAGTTATTTAATGCATCTCCTTTATTAAACTGTGGCGATAATGTTAGTAATGCCATTTGTATTATTCGTAATGCTCGAATCAAAGCCATTGATTTTAAGAACCGTTTTAATTCATTAATAGCAAGAAATGAAGGAGAAAACCATTCAAGAAATGAATCTCTACCAAATAGAATATTTGATTTAGCCTTCAAGCAAGGCTTATCGCTCGAAATAATTGCTGTAAAACTGGGTTTATCAAAAGAAGATACCATGAAAGCCATCAGCCAACACGTTAAATCTTTTCGTAAATCTTAAAACTCTATAGAAGTGAATCCTCAAGCGTACATCGAAAGTGGTATTTTGGAAAGCTACATTCTGGGGTTGGTCTCTGACGAACAACAAAAAGATGTAGAAAAATATACTCAAAGTTATCCAGAAGTTTCGTTGGCTCTCAAAGACTTAGGGAATGTGATTAATACTCATTTTTCTGCAAGTATTCCGCCACCGAGCGTGCGTCAGCGTATCAAGGAATTCGACCATGATAGCTTAAAAAAATGGGATTTCAATGAGCAAAACCATTCAAAAAATGATACACGACAAGAAGAAGTTAAATATTTGGAGGTAGAAGTGAGCGATACACACCTACGTGTACACAAATACTGGCGACCTGCCTTCATTGCGGTTTTTGTTTTATCGAAAATATTTTTGGCGGCGGCTTTATACTTTTATTTTAAATCAGACTCGCTTAATAAAGAGAACCTGAAACTACAACAAGAAATAGAATTATTGAAAAAATAATTTCAATAATTCTACTTTTTCAACAATGCACGAACTCGAACCCACCTACAACTGGCGAAAATATTACATTAGTGAAGCCGATAAAAAATCGCCTTTCTACGGCCGAACCTACGGCAATAATTACCAAAATACTATTTACGGCTATTATATTGACCCAAATTGGGACGAAATTGGCTCGGAAACACTCTACTGTAAAATTCTGATGGTCGATTATGCGGCACAATATGCAGTTATCGAACTTTTTGGCGAATGGAATGACACCCTTCACAACGACATCATGTTTTTGAAACGAACCGTAATTGATTATTTGGTGAATAAGGGCATCAATCAATACATTCTCATTGGTGAAAATATCTTACAGTTTCATGGTGGCGAGCAAGATTACTACGAAGAATGGTTTGAAGATATTGAAGATGGCTGGATTGCGGCCGTTAGTTTCAGAGATTTTATCTTGGAGGAATTCAAACGTTATCACCTTGATTCATACATCAATTTTGGTGGTACATTACAAATCGATGATTGGCGAACCATGAAACCGAGTTTGTTTTATGAACTCATAAAAGGATTAATAAAGAGACGATTGAATTGAGTCATTCAGGTAAATAAATAATTATAGCGGTCGGTAATTAATTGCTCGCATATTTAGAAAATACTGCTAAGAGAAGTACCTCAACTACGCTCACAATACGCAAAAAATACATCTGAAACAACTTGTTAAATTGGTATTCTATCTTTAATCAAGTATCTCAATTTTTCCAAAATCACATCTACTTATTTTAAAGAAAACAATCAAAAACAAGGTATTTTAACGCTGTTTTTTTGAAGAATGTAAGAAATGAGCTAAAGAATGTCATTTTTGAGCTAATAGAATACACTCTTTCACCTCTACTTTTGGGCAGTAATTAATTAATAATTATTTGCCATGAATCAGGAACCATTACTACACATCGGTGGGAGGCTCAAAGTAGCTCCTAAAAACATACGCTTACTGAAAGCTGAAATCAATTATACCCAAATTTATCTCGAAGATGGTAGCACACTGCTATCTTCTATCACACTCGGAATTTTAGAAAAACGCCTGCAAGATTTTCCGTTTTTTAGACCTAATCGTTCGGTATTAATCAATCTTGATTATGTAGTTGATTTTGAAGCAGCTTCAGCACAAATCAAAATGGAAAACAACGAAACCTTCAAGATTTCGAGAAGACGCACGAAGCACTTTTACAGTATCTCTAACCCAAAATAAAAAACAAATGTCCTTTCGTTGTAGAAAGATGGAAAGGTGGAGAGAGTTTTCTTCCGAGAACTCCTCTCCTCTTTCTTGAAGACTATCACACGATTTTGAACCTTAAATTTTTCTACCAATGAAAAAAATCTTTTATTTTTTAGTGGCTTTGACGATAAGCCATAAACTTTTAGCCCAAACCAAAACATGGACGGGAGCTACCAGCACCAACTGGGCAACTGCCAGCAACTGGTCGCCGAGTGGTGTGCCTACTACAACCGACATTGTTTCTATTCCCAATGTTACCAACAAACCCATTATTACAAGTGGCACAACTGCAACTGGCCAATATATTACTATTCAAGCATCATCAAGTTTAACTGTCAATAGTGGTGGCACATTGAGTATGTTAAATGTACCTTATAATGCTTCTGGAAGGGCAGTTGATATTGATATTTTCACCGGTGCATCGTTAACTAACAATGGGACAATAACCTTATCAAACGCAAATAGTAGTGGTAGTAGTAATGCTGCAATAAGTGTGGGTCCTCAAGCAACATTCAATAATAATGGTACAGCTGACCTAAGTTCTCCTACCTTTTACGTCCTTTATTTAGATGGTCCCAATGCTACAGCAAATAATAATGCAGCGGGTATAATCAACGTATCAAGTGGTTTTGCTGCTATTTTGGGTTCTGCTAGCTCTGGTGCTGGCAACGTTATGAATAATTATGGTACAATTAATAATACGGGAGCATCTTATATATTTTTCGGTGGTACAACATATACTTCTACTTTTAATAACTCAGGAACATTGAATAATAGCGGTGGTTCTGGGATTTACTTGTATGGTAAAGGAACGTTTAATAATTTGGTTTGTGGTAAAGTATTAATGACTTCAGGAGATTTTAATAATTCTCAGGCTGGTTCTGTTACAACTAATGCTGGGCTTATACAGCTATCAGGTACACTCGATAACACTTCTGGTTCATTCACTAATAGTGGCGGTGGGGTTTTAAAGTATGGTAGTATTACAGGTACAATAACGAATAATAATGCTTCTTTAAAGGTAAATGATAATCCTACCAATTCTACAATTTTTACTTACACAGGCACTTTTACGGGTACGGTCAATGGAATTTTTACAAACTCAACTGCTACAACCTCAGCAGGTACATTTACTGCTCCCAATAACTTTACGCCATCAGGAACTCTACCAGCGGGTTCGCAAACGCTTTATGCCAAAATTACACCAAGTGGTGGAGCTTGTAATTATGTGGTGCCGTTTACTTATAACAATGTAGTATTATTGCCCGAAATCAACGTAAAAGGGAATAATACTTCTATCACAGACGGCGATGTAACCCCAAGCACTACCGACCACACTGATTTTGGTTCGGTAAATGTATCATCAGGAACGGTGGTAAGAACTTTTACCATTGAAAATACTGGGACAGGAACATTGAATATAAGTTCAATAAGTACTGGAAATAGCGAATTTACAGTTGGGGGAATCACATTACCTACTACCATTGCAGCAAATGGTTCAACTACATTTACCGTAACTTTCGACCCTTCGGCAAGTGGAGCAAGAACAGCTACGGTGAGTATTGGCAATGATGATTCTAACGAAAATCCTTATACATTTGCCGTGCAAGGGACGGGTAGCACTACTTGTACAGATATACCACTTTCAACAACATTCTCCGCCAATAATGGTGCAAGAGGCATCATGTTTAATTTATCAACAAGTAATAATGCTATTAATTTAAACCGTTTTGATTTGAATATTTTTCCAGGGGGAAATCGTGAATTTGAAATTTATTACAAGGTCGGTAGTTACGTAGGTTCAGAAGAAAATGCAGGCGATTGGACTCTTATAGGAGCGGCTACGGTCACAAGTTTAGGGTCAAATGTCCCTACTCCATTTCCCTTGGTATTAAATCTTAACATACCCGCAAATACTACATATGGTTTTTATATTACAAATTCAACATACGATAGTGGTGTAAATTACGTAAGTGGCAGTACACCGCCAACTTTTACCGATGGTATTGTATCAATTTCTGGAGGTGTAGGAAAAGACTATCCTTTCGCAACCACCTTTACTCCAAGAACCCCGAGTGTAATTGCTCATTATATTTTGGGAAATAGCCCCGCACCAACTGCTGTTTCGGTGAGTAATACAAATGTCTGTTCTGGTTCTCCTGTTACATTAAATGCCACTTGCTCTTCTGGGACTCTTACTTGGTATAATCAATCAGTAGGAGGAACTGCCTTGGGGACAGGAACAGGGTTGGTACAAAATCCAACCAGTACTACCACTTACTATGCAGCTTGTGTGATAGACGACTGTGTCAATAACAGAGTGGCGACCTCTCAGGTTGTTGTGGCGAACTGTCCCGAAATCAACCTCAAAGGTAATAGTGTATCTATTGTAAATGGTAATGCCACACCATCAACTACCGACCACACTGATTTTGGTTCGGTAAATGTATCATCAGGAACAATTGTCAGAACTTTTACCATTGAAAATACTGGAACAGGAACATTGAATATAAGTTCAATAAGTACAGGAAACAGCGAATTTACCGTTGGAGGAATCACATTACCTGCTACCATTGCGGCAAATGGTTCAACTACATTTACCGTAACTTTCGACCCATCAGCAGGTGGAAATAGAACTGCTACGGTAAGTATCGCCAATAATGATTCTGACGAAAACCCTTATACTTTTGCTATTCAAGGGACGGGTAACACTACCTGTACCCAAGTAGCCACCGCCACCGAAACCATGACTTGGAATGGCTCTGTAAGCACCGATTGGAGTAATCCTTGCAACTGGACACCCAATGGTGTGCCTACGGCTACAAATCCTGTTTGGATAGTCGGAGTTGGAATGAATGTTGTCATCGGTAGTGCTACCACTGCTTATGCCAAAACCTTAACAATGTCTGGAAATATCGCTTCTGTTGCCAATCTAACCAACAATGGTACTCTTCTATTGGGTGCCAATGAAACCAGTGTTGCAACATCACTATTACAGCAGTATGCCACAATTACCAACAATGGCCTCATTGCCTTAGAAACCTCAACGGGGGGAACTGTTAACGCAGATTTTAGAATGAATTTTGATGTTTGTACCCTCAATAATAACGGTATTTTAAGAATTAATTCAACCCGTTCTACAGTGGCCGATATTGGCACTGGCGGCTCAATTGGTGGTATTGCCACCATCAATAATGCAGCTTGTGCAAAGGTTATCGTTCTTGCAGGAGCGTTTGTGATGAATTCTTCTTCGACGTTCAATAACTCTGGATTATTTCGTACCAATGGCAACCTGAATTTGATAACTCCATTCAACAATCAAGCGGGCGGAGTTTTGTATGTAGGCGGAACCGTTGGTTTAAATGCCGTCATTAATTCGAGTTCGGGTGCTGTAAGAGTAAATAATAACCCAACAAATTCTACCATCTTTACGTATCAAGGTACTTTCACTGGTACGGTCAATGGCATTTTTACAAATGAAGCCGCTACTACCTCAGCGGGTACATTTACTTCACCCAATACATTTGCACCTTCGGGTTCATTGCCAGGAGGTTCGCAAACACTCTATGCTAAAATAACACCAAGTGGTGGGGCATGTAATTATGTCGTGCCGTTTACCTACGTAAATTGTACGGCAACAGCCAGTATTTCCTACACTGGTTCACCCTTTTGTAAAACAGCCAGTCCAGTAAGTGTCACCCAAACAGGTACATCGGGCGGTACTTTCACTTCAAACCCAGCAGGTTTAAGTTTGAGTAGTTCGGGGCAAATCACACCAAGTACTTCAACAGCTGGTGCCTATACAATTACATATACCATTGCAGCCAGTGGTGGGTGTGCATCAGTAACAGCAACAACCAGCGTTATTATCAATGATGCCCCAACTGTCAGTTTTTCATATCCATCGGCAGCCATTTGTAAAAGTGCAGGTACAACGGATATTACTCGCATAGGCACACCATCAAGTGGCGGAACTTTCTCGTCAAGTCCGTCAGGATTGACAATTAATTCTGGCTCAGGGAGAATCACACCAAGCTCCAGCACAGCAGGAAGCTATACCGTAACACTCACAATCCCAGCGTCGGGTGGATGCCCTATCTATACAACAACAACTGCCCTTACAATTACTGCTGAGCCAAGTGCAACCATTGGCTATGCAGCCAGTGGGTATTGTACAACTGCTGGTGTTCAGAATATTATTCGTAATGGTACATCGGGCGGAACATACGCTGCCACTCCAGCAGGATTAAGCATTGATACCAATACGGGGCAAATCACGCCAAGTACGAGTAATCCAGGTAATTATACCGTTGTTTACACCATTCCAGCTACTGGTGGATGCAGCCAATTTCAAGCAAGTGATATTGTTTCTATTGGCTCACCTGCCAACGCCACAATTGCCTACGCTGCCAGTGGTTTTTGTAGTACGGATAGTCCAAAAAGTGTCAATCGAAACGGAACTGCTGGGGGTACGTTTAGTTCTGCTCCTGCTGGTTTAAGTATTAGTTCGAGTAATGGTCTAATCACGCCAAGCAGTAGTTCAGCAGGAACTTATATCGTTACTTATAGCATCGCCGCAACCAATGGCTGTCCAGCATTCACCACTACCACAAGTGTGGCTATCTCTACACCCCCAAATGCTACGATAAGCTATACAGGTTCACCATTTTGCGGAGTTTCTACACCGATTAATGTTAGCAGAACCGGTACAACAGGCGGAATATTTAGTTCAAGTCCTGCGGGGTTATCAATCAACCCAAGTACGGGACAAATTACGCCAAGTAGTAGCACAGCAGGCACTTATACCGTTACGTATTCCGTTTCAAGCCATTGCCCATTATTTACAACTACTGCCAGCGTAGCACTGAGTAGCCAACCAAGCGTACCAACGAATGTTAGCACGAGTTCAAATTTACTTTGTGGTGGAGCAAGTGTTACCTTATCGGCTACTTGTGCTTCGGGTACAGTAACATGGTACAATCAAGCCACTGGAGGAACTTCCATAGGCACGGGGCAATCATTTGTACAAACCCCTACCGCAACCACAACTTATTATGTAAATTGTAATAACGGAATCTGTGAAAGTAACCGTATTGCCACAAATCCAGTGGTGATAGAAAGGGATAACGGCGGAATCAGTACGCCTTATACCAATGCTTCATTTGTTACACAAAACAATTTGTATTACAATAAAATTACGCTCACAAAAGGAATCAGAGCTGACTCAATGAAGGTTTTGGTATTAGATGGTGGACTTGGAGTACAAGGTAATTCAAGAATAAAATTTGCCATCTACTCGGACCTAAACGGTGAACCGAATACACTTTTAGCAAGTTCGGATGGTAATGCTGCAGAAAATGCACCATTCTTAGTAGAAGGTTTAAATAAATTCAGACTCAATACTCCTACCTATTTAAGTTGTGGAACATACTGGGTTTCATACGTAATCAGTAACCCAGAATCAATTGCTGCCAATTTCCAAAATGGTGACCCTGTGCCTGACTCAGACACAAAATATTCGCCATTTACCTTCGGGAATGCCTTCCCAACGGTTAATAATCTTACAAAATCTACTAATGGGTTTGCCTACAATGTCTATTTCTCTGGAGCGGCCGATTGTCAAATTGTAGCTCCTACGGTGAATCAGAATGTTAATGTTTGTAGTGGAAGTTCGGCAACACTCACGGCAACTTGTTCTACTGGAACAGTTACATGGTACACCTCGGCAACGGCGAGTACAGGCACTGCGAATTCTCCGTTTATTACTCCAATCATTAATGGAAATACAAGTTATTATGTGGCATGTGTGTCGGGTAATTGTGCAAGTTCAAGAACCCAAGTAAATCTCATATCATTAGTACCGCCGAACGTCCAAATTGCTGGTTCAAATAATTTATCTTGTAGCACTACAAACGTTACAAGAACCGCATCGGGTGGTGGTACTTACCTTTGGAGCAATGGTTTGGGAACTAATGCAACTGCAACTATCACAGCAGCAGGAACTTATACTGTTACCGTAACTGGTACGAATGGTTGTACAGCAACAGCTACCACAATCGTAACCAATGATGGAAGTTTACCAAATATCCAAATTACTGGTTCTGATAATCTATCTTGTGCTACTACAAGCGTTATTCGCACAGCAAGTGGTGGTGGTTCGTATCTTTGGTCTAATGGACTCGGTACAAACGCAACAGCTACTATTACAGCAGCAGGCACTTATACTGTCACCGTTACAGGAACGAATGGTTGTACGGCAACTGCTACTACGACTGT
>NZ_JBELAU010000069.1:0-689 GCF_040253585.1 Emticicia sp. W12TSBA100-4 | reverse complement strand
TTTAACCAATACCGCTACCCAGCCAACTTGTGGAGGCAGTAACGGGAGTGTATTACTTATCTTAAATGGCGGTATATCACCAATTACTTATAGTAAAGATGGAACAAATTTTGTATCAACGAATAGTTTTTCAAACTTAGGAGGTGGTACTTATACATTTACAGCCAAAGACGGCAATGGCTGTACGGCCACAACGAGTGTAAGCTTACAGTCAATTACAGGTCCAACATTAACAGCAGGAACGGTGATTCAACCCAGTTGTAATTCATCGAATGGTAGCGTAACTGTAACAGGGACAGGAGGCAGTGGCATGCTTACGTATAGTATAGATGGTGGAGTTTATGGCAGTGCGAATATATTTACAAATTTGGCAGCAGGTTCTCATACTTTCACAGTCAAAGATGCAAACGGTTGCATCGGTACATTGAATGTGGTATTGGTAAATCAGGGTAGTAGTATTAGTGTGACCAATAGTGTAGTATGTGATAATTTAGGTAATGGGACAGTGAGTTTAACTGCGAGTGGAGGTATGAGTCCTTACCAGTACAGTAATGGGACTGGTTTTGTGACGAGTAATGTATTTTCTAATGTCTTAGCAGGGACTTACACCTACACTGTTAAAGATGCCAATGGTTGTACAGCAACCACTACAGCATCTGTAAGTTGTAATGTTGTATGTAATAATGTTG
>NZ_JBELAU010000068.1:0-693 GCF_040253585.1 Emticicia sp. W12TSBA100-4 | reverse complement strand
AAGCGGTGGCACAACAGCTTACACTTATTCAAAAGATGGTTTGACTTTCCAAAGTAGTAATGTATTTTCAGCTCTTTCGGCAGGTAATTATACCTTAACGGTGAAAGATGAGAATGGTTGTACGGCAACGGCAAGTACAACCTTGACCGAACCGAATTTATTGACTTTGACAGCTACCCCAACGAATTTGACTTGTCAAGCAAACAGCACGGGTAGCATTAGTTTATTGGCAAGCGGTGGCACAACGGCCTATACTTTTTCAAAAGATGGCTCGACTTTCCAAAGTAGTAATGTATTTTCAAGCCTTTCGGCAGGGAATTATATCTTAACGGTCAAAGATGCCAATGGCTGTACAGCTACGGCAAGTACCACGTTGACTGAACCGAATCTATTGACGCTGACTGCCACCCCAACGAATTTGACCTGTCAAGCAAACAGCACCGGTAGCATTAGTTTATCGGCGAGCGGTGGCACAATGGCATATACTTATTCAAAAGATGGTTTGACTTTCCAAAGTAGTAATGTATTTTCAGCATTAAGTGCAGGCAATTATACTTTAACGGTGAAAGATGCCAATGGCTGTACGGCAACGGCAAGTACCACTTTGACTGAGCCAGAATTATTGACTTTGACAGCTACCCCAACGAATTTGACCTGTCAATCAAACAGCACGGGTAGCATTAGTTTATCGGC
>NZ_JBELAU010000067.1:0-706 GCF_040253585.1 Emticicia sp. W12TSBA100-4 | reverse complement strand
TAATTTGGTACTGCCAGTAATCGAAGCTGTTGGTGCTGTATTGTCTATTGTTACTGCCGTCGTGGCTGTGGCACTACAACCATTCGCATTCGTTACTGTTACCGTGTAGGTTCCTGCACTTGTGATGTTTACACTCGCATTCGTACCTAAGCCATTTGACCATGAATAACTTCCACCACCACTTGCCGTTCTGCTTACACTCGTTGTAGTACATGTCAAGTTCGTAGTACCTGTGATACCTGCGGTTGGTGCACTGTTATCTATTGTTACTACCGTCGTGGCTGTGGCACTACAACCGTTCGCATTCGTTACTGTTACCGTGTAGGTTCCTGCACTTGTGATATTTACACTCGCATTCGTACCTAAGCCATTTGACCATGAATAACTTCCACCACCACTTGCCGTTCTGCTTACACTTGTCGTTGTACATGTCAAGTTCGTAATGCCTGTGATACTTGCTATTGGTACACTGTTATCTATTGTTACTGCCGTCGTGGCTGTGGCACTACAACCATTCGCATTGGTTACTGTTACTGTATAAGTTCCTGCACTTGTGATATTTACACTCGCATTCGTACCTAAGCCATTTGACCATGAATAACTTCCACCACCACTCGCCGTTCTACTTACACTTGTCGTTGTGCATGTCAAGTTCGTAGTACCTGTGATACCTGCTGTTGGTGCACTGTTATCTATTGTTACTGAT
>NZ_JBELAU010000066.1:0-709 GCF_040253585.1 Emticicia sp. W12TSBA100-4 | reverse complement strand
GTTGATACATGTTGCTGTGTATGTGCCTGCTGTACTTACACTGATGCTGCTGCCTGTCGCATTTGTACTCCACTTCAAGCTTCCTGTACAACCTGTTGCTGTCAACGTTGCCGTTTCTGCATTACACAAGCTGTTCTTGTTCGTTGAAATTACTGGAGCTGCTGGGCTGCTACCTGTCGTGATAACTACTACATTGCTCACTCCACTTTCCCCACAACTGTTGCTACATGTCGCTGTATAACTTCCTGCTGTGCTTACACTGATGCTGCTGCCTGTCGCATTTGTACTCCATTTCAAGCTTCCTGTACAACCTGTTGCTGTCAACGTTGCCGTTTCTGCATTACACAAGCTGTTCTTGTTCGTTGAAATTACTGGAGCTGCTGGGCTACTGCCTGTTGTGATAACTACTACATTGCTCACTCCACTTTCACCACAACTGTTGATACATGTCGCTGTATAACTTCCAGCGGTGATTACACTGATGCTGCTGCCTGTTGCATTCGTACTCCATTTCAAGCTACCTGCACAACCTGTCGCTGTCAATGTTGCCGTTTCCGCATTACACAAGCTGGTTTTGTTCGATGAAATTACTGGAGCTGCTGGAGTCGTACCTGTCGTGATGGTTACTACATTGCTCGCTCCACTTTCGCCACAACTGTTAATACATGTTGCTGTGTATGTGCCTGCGGTGCTTACACTGATGCTGCTG
>NZ_JBELAU010000065.1:0-710 GCF_040253585.1 Emticicia sp. W12TSBA100-4 | reverse complement strand
ATATCACAATTTCAGGAATTTACACCGTAACGGTGACAAATAGCAATGGCTGTACAGCAACTGCTACCACCAATGTCACGCTTGATAACAGCGTGCCAAATGCAGTAATCACAGGTACAGCAAACCTAAGTTGTACAACAACATCGGTAATCCGAACAGCCACAGGTGGCGGCACGTATTCATGGTCAAATGGCTTGGGAACAAGTGCCACAGTAAATATCACAAGTTCAGGAATTTATATCGTAACGGTGACGAATAGCAATGGTTGTACCGCCACAGCTACGACCAATGTCACGCTTGATAGCAGTGTTCCGAATGCAGGCATCACAGGGACAACGAATTTAACTTGTACAACGACATCAGTTAGCCGAACAGCCGCAGGCGGTGGCACGTACTCATGGTCGAATGGGCTTGGAACAAGTGCGACGGTAAGTGTCACAACTTCAGGTATTTACACCGTAACAGTGACGAATAGTAATGGTTGTAGTGCCACAGCGACAACAAGTGTTACAATTGATAATAGTGTACCAAGTGCAGGCATCACAGGGACAACGAGTTTAACTTGTACGACCACTTCGGTAGAACGCACAGCCACAGGTGGTGGCACGTATTCATGGTCAAATGGTTTGGGAACGAATGCGACAGTAAATATCACAATTTCAGGAATTTACACCGTAACGGTGACAAATAGCAATGGCTGTACAGCAACT
>NZ_JBELAU010000064.1:0-720 GCF_040253585.1 Emticicia sp. W12TSBA100-4 | reverse complement strand
GTAACTAACGATGGAAGTTTACCAAATGTCCAAATCACAGGTTCTGATAACCTAAGTTGTGCTACTACAAATGTTATTCGCACAGCAAGTGGTGGTGGTTCGTATCTTTGGTCAAACGGACTCGGTACTAACGCAACGGCTACTATCACAGCAGCAGGTACTTACACCGTCACAGTAACAGGTTTAAATGGTTGTACTGCAACAGCCACTACCACCATAACTAACGATGGAAGTTTACCTAATGTCCAAATCACGGGTTCTAATAACCTAAGTTGTGCTACTACAAACGTCATTCGCACAGCAAGTGGTGGCGGTTCGTATCTTTGGTCAAACGGACTCGGTACTAACGCAACAGTAAATATCTCAACTACTGGTACTTACACCGTCACAGTAACAGGTTTAAATGGATGTACGGCAACAGCCACTACAACCGTGACTAACGATGGAAGTTTACCAAACATCCAAATCACGGGTTCTAATAACCTAAGTTGTACTACTACAAACGTCATTCGCACAGCAAGTGGTGGTGGTTCGTATCTTTGGTCAAACGGACTTGGTACTAACGCAACAGTAAATATCTCAACTGCTGGTACTTACACCGTCACAGTAACAGGTTTAAATGGTTGTACGGCAACAGCCACTACCACCGTAACTAACGATGGAAGTTTACCAAACATCCAAATCACTGGTTCTAATAACCTAAGTTGTGCTACTACAAAT
>NZ_JBELAU010000063.1:0-730 GCF_040253585.1 Emticicia sp. W12TSBA100-4 | reverse complement strand
CGCAGGCACATACACAGCCACATGTATCAACAGTTGTGGCGAAAGTGGAGCGAGCAATGTAGTAACCATCACGACAGGTACGACTCCAGCAGCTCCAGTAATTTCAACGAACAAAAACAGCTTGTGTAATGCAGAAACGGCAACGTTGACAGCAACAGGTTGCAGTGGTAGCTTGAAATGGAGTACAACTGCCACAGGCAGCAGCATCAGTGTAAGCACGGCAGGTACCTACACAGCGACATGTATCAACAGTTGTGGTGAAAGTGGAGTGAGCAATGTAGTAGTTATCACAACAGGTAGTAGCCCAGCAGCTCCAGTAATTTCAACGAACAAAAACAGCTTGTGTAATGCAGAGACAGCGACGTTGACAGCGACAGGTTGTACAGGAAGCTTGAAGTGGAGTACAAATGCGACAGGCAGCAGCATTAGTGTAAGCACAGCAGGAAGTTACACAGCGACATGTAGCAATAGTTGTGGTGAAAGTGGAGTTAGCAATGTAGTGGTTATCACAACAGGTAGCAGCCCAGCAGCACCAGTAATTTCAACGAACAGAAACAGCTTATGTAATGCAGAGACAGCAACGTTGACAGCAACAGGTTGCAGTGGTAGCTTGAAATGGAGTACGAATGCCACAGGCAGCAGCATCAGTGTAAGCACCGCTGGAAGTTATACAGCGACATGTATCAACAGTTGTGGCGAAAGTGGAGTGAGCAATGTAGTAGTTATCACA
>NZ_JBELAU010000062.1:0-759 GCF_040253585.1 Emticicia sp. W12TSBA100-4 | reverse complement strand
CGCTGGAATAATATTTACTACTACACTCGCTGTTGCTGTTGCACTACAACCCGCACTACTTGTTACCGTTACTGTATAAATTCCGCCATTCGTTGTTTGGGCATTGCTTATGCTTGGGTTTTGAAGCGTACTTACAAAACCACTTGGGCCAGACCATGAATAACTACTTCCTCCACTTGATGTCAAATTTATCGTTGAACCTACACATTTTGTATCTCCCGTGGCACTTGCGGTTGGAATTGAATTGATCGTCGCAACTGCCGTGCTTCTCGTTGTGCTAATACAGCCATTTAAGCTACATTCTAAATAATAGGTCGTCGTTGTCGAGATGCTTGGGGTAGTGTAAGTTGTTCCGGTCACTAAGGCTGTACCACCTGTTAATGAACTGTACCACGAGATCGTGCCTCCTGAACAGCCACTTGCGGTCATTGTTACACTACCTGTACCACAACGATTACCGCCTGCACTTGTTGGTGCCGCTGGAATGATATTTACTACTACACTCGCTGTTGCTGTTGCACTACAACCCGCACTACTTGCTACCGTTACGGTATAAATTCCGCCATTCGTTGTTTGGGCATTGCTGATGCTTGGGTTTTGAAGCGTACTTACAAAACCACTTGGACCAGACCATGAATAAGTACTTCCTCCACTTGATGTCAAATTTATCGTTGAACCTACACACTCCGTATCTCCCGTTGCACTGGCGGTTGGAATTGAATTGATCGTTGCAACTGCCGTGCTTCTCGTTGTGCTAAC
>NZ_JBELAU010000061.1:0-766 GCF_040253585.1 Emticicia sp. W12TSBA100-4 | reverse complement strand
CAGTGCTTCTCCAGTTACCAAACTTCTGTTTGGAATAAACACTAAACTGTTATTTGAAATCAAATTAGCGTTTGCAGAAATTTTTGTTTGTAAATCTAAATACTGATTCACCAACTTATTTGAAATCTCATTAGTGTCATAAACTAATGATGAATTTTGCGAATAAAAAGCCAAGGTCAATACTTTCGTCGCACCCGTATTGATGGCTGGATTACTATTAATCTGAATAGTCGGAATTATCTGTGTGTCACCAGTTTGTATAGTATATTCACACCAAAACTTCAGTTTTGTACTATTAATTCTTGCAAATGAAATGTTCAATCCTTGATTCTGAACAATAGAACCGTTGCGAAATGCAGATACGTTAACCCCCAAAACATTATCACTTGCATTTGCAATGTTTTCATTGATAATAAAAACAAACATTATTTTGTGACCAACCGCCCATACTGGGTAATTAGCTAATATCATCTTTTTTTGAAGATATGTGCTACCTCCTGCAATGCCTGTCGGAATAGTTATTGTTTGATGTAAAGCCGATATTGTCGCACCATTCAAACTCTCACCAGTTGCCGTTTCACCAACAAAATCATAAATTTCTTGATTTTTTTGTAAGCTATTGATGTTTGAGGTATTACTTAATATTTTCTCTTCTACAGAATAGAACCTATTTGAAATTTCATTAGTATCATATACTAATGATGAATTTTGCGAATAAAAAGCCAAAGTCAATACTTTATTTGCACCGGCATTGGTCGCTGGCGAG
>NZ_JBELAU010000060.1:0-817 GCF_040253585.1 Emticicia sp. W12TSBA100-4 | reverse complement strand
ACAACTGTTCGCATCTGTTACTACTACTGTGTAGGTACCCGCTATTAGACCGTTTATCGTTGAGGTCGTTGCATTATTACTCCATTTATAGGTATATGGACTTGTGCCGCCTGCTGCTACTACACTCGCACTGCCACTTGCATCGCCATAACACTTCACATCTATGCCACTTGGAGTCGTCGTTAACGCTGCCGTTGGTTGTTTCACTACTACACTCGCCGTTGCTGTACAACTGTTCGCATCTGTTACTACTACCGTGTAGGTACCCGCTATTAGACCGTTTATCGTTGAGGTCGTTGCATTATTACTCCATTTATAGGTATATGGACTCGTGCCACCCGCTGCAACCACACTCGCACTGCCACTTGCATCGCCATAACATTTCACATCTACACTGCTCGGAGTCGTCGTCAATGCTGCCGTTGGTTGTTTCACTAACACACTCGCTGTTGCTGTACAACTGTTCGCATCTGTTACTACTACTGTGTAGGTGCCCGCTATTAGACCGTTTATCGTTGAGGTCGTTGCATTATTACTCCATTTATAAGTATATGGACTTGTACCACCCGCTGCTACTACACTCGCACTGCCACTTGCATCGCCATAACATTTCACATCTACACCACTTGGAGTCGTCGTCAACGCTGCCGTCGGTTGTTTCACTAATACACTCGCTGTTGCTGTACAACTGTTCGCATCTGTTACTACTACCGTGTAGGTGCCAGCTACTAAATTATTGATGCTTGAGCTCGTTGCATTATTACTCCATTTATAAGTATATGGACTTGTGCCACCCGCTGCAACCACACTCGCACTG